>CALMVO010000155.1:4778-9434 GCA_937873205.1 uncultured Acetobacteraceae bacterium | reverse complement strand
AACAACAAGCTAGAGGATGATCCGTGAGCCTAAGCGATCGGATCATCCTCTAGGATCGCGCCGTGGGGGAGAAACGGCCATGGGCCTGCATGCGGTGGACCAGGTGCTGGACGACGATTTCTTCGGTGGGCTGGAGGCCTCGGTCGTCGCCACGGAGAGGGCCCGGAGCCTGCCGCCGCTCTGCTACACCGATGCCGCCTTCTACGAGTTCGAGAAGGCCGCGCTGTTCGACCGCGAATGGCTGTGCGTCGGCCGTGAATCCTGGGTGATGCAGACCGGCGAGTACTTCACCACCGCGATCGTCGGTGAGCCGATTCTGATCGTGCGCGACCGCCAGGGGCAGCTGCGGGCGATGGCGAGCGTCTGCCAGCACCGGGCGATGCTGGTGGCGGAGGGGCACGGGCAGAAGAAGGCGTTCGTCTGCCCTATCACCACTGGACCTATGGGCTGGACGGCGCCCTGATCGGCGCCCCGGCGATGGAACGGTCCTGCGGATTCGACAAGGCCGAGGGCGCGCTGCCGAATTTTGCCGTCGAGGTCTGGCAGGGCTTCGTGTTCATCAATTTGACTGCGACGCGCGCTCGCTGGCGCCGCGGCTGAAGGCGGTCGAGACCGCGCTAGCCGGCTATGCGCTCGCCACCGCGGAGGGTCCCAGGCCGGGCGAGCCGAGCCGGTACGCCTGGAACTGGACGGTGATGTTCGAGAACAACAACGACGGCTACCACGCCAACAAGCTGCACCACGGCGTGCTGCACGACTTCGTGCCCAGCCACCTCGCCGAGTTCCCCGACCTGCCCGCGGACACCGCGGGCTACTACCGCCTGAACGGCACGCTGCATCCCGACGCCAGCTTCAACGCGACCCAGCGCGCGCTGATGCCGGTGTTCCCGACCTGAGCGATGCCGAGCGGCACCGGATGGTGTTCGCCAACATCCCCCCGACCCTGTCCCTGGTGCTCACCAGCGACATGGTGATCTACATGATCCTGCGTCCGGACGGGCCGGAAACGCACCTGCTCGACCAGGGCGTGCTGGTGGCGCCCGGCGCGATGAGGGATCCGTCCTTTCCGCATCGCATGGCGATGAACATGAGTGCCGCGATGGAGATCGTGTCGCAGGACCTCCACGTCGATGCGCTGGTGCAGGTCGGCCTGCGGTCTCGCTTCGCGCCCCGCGGACGCTACTCGTGGCAGGAAGGCGCCCAACGGGCGTTCAACGGCGGGCTGGTGCCGCGCTACCGCAGCGCCTGGTCGCGCCGCTGACGCGGCCGCCTCCGGCCCGCGGTTGAGCAGACTCCCGCGCCAGCCGCTTCTCGAACCGGGCGGGCGCCTCGGCCCGGGATGGGATGATCTGCATCTGCGACAGCGGCAGTGCGATCCTGCTGCGGCAACAGGTCGAGCGGGTCGGAGCCTGGCGCTCCGACCCGCAGGGATCCGTCAGCGCCGTGCGAGGCGGCCGGCGGTGGCAAGGCAGGCGGCCGGGGTGCCGCACGAGAGGTAGGCGACGCCGCGATAGACCCGGCCGTAGGTGGGAGCCGCCACCGTGGTGAAGCCCTCGTTGGCCGGCAGGCTGGTGGCGCCGAGCTGGTCCGTGATCTGCACGATCTGGTTAGGATCGGCGCCCGGGTCGCCGGCGGCGCTGAAGGTGGCGGTTGCGGCGAAGATCGTCACCGTGCCGCCCTCGACCTTGCCAGTGATGTTGCGCAGGCCGGTGGTCGCCGGGGCCAATGCTGCTGGGTAGTTCGAGACGTTGTAGGCCTGGTCGAGGGCCAGGCCGTTCTGCAGCGTGTAGGCCAGCACCCAGCTCTTGCCGTTGAAGATCCATTTCTGCAGGCCGGCGTTCGGGTCGCTGGCCAGCGACTGCACGCCCTCGTCGGCGACGTAGAGCGTGGTCGCGCTCGCGAACCAGATGCCGAACGGGTAGAACTCGGTGGCCGGGCTGGTCGGGCTGATGTTGGCGGACAGCCCGGTCGGGAAGCCGGGCAGGATGGTGATCTGCGCCTGGCTCGGCTGCAGCGGATCAGCGCCGGGCGACACCTGGTAGACGGTGTTGACGCCATTGCCGCCGCTGCCCTTGGACACATAGAGCTGGTTGTCGAAGAGGGTCTCGCCGCGGAAGTTGTCGTCCTTGCCGGACTTGTCGGCGACGTTGCCGATCGAGGCGACGCTGAAGCCGAACTGGTAGCCGGTCTTGGCCCCCGCCATGCCCTGCAGGGCGCCGACGACGCCGGTGTTCGGGTTGGCGCTGCCGGGGATGGCGAGCTGCACGCCGGTGTCGGCGACGATGGCACTCGGCGGCGTGCCGGACCCGTTGCCGCCGTTGCCGACCAGCAGGTAGGCGTCCTGGCCGGAGCCCTGCAGGTCGTCGGCCAGGATCGCGGCGCGGCCGTTGTTGCCGCTGTAGGACGCGACCGGCGACACGCGCAGCCCGTGCGCGGTGCCGAGCTCGAGCACGGCCCGGTAGGACGGGGCCTGGATGTCGGTGTTGGTCGGGTCGATGTAGCCCGGCGTGTTGGTGTTGGAGACGTCGATCGTGTTGATCGGCGCCAGGTAGCCCATCAGCGTGAGCGCCGTGCCGTCGGTGGACACGTTCAGCGCCAGCTCGGACTTGGACGAGAAGCTCGTCGAGACGCCGGAGAGCGCGGTGAGGTCGATCGTGCCGAGCAGCGGCCCCACGCCGACGCCGGTGGCGGCGGAGCCGCGGGTGAGGAACGCGCCGAGCTCGATCGGCGCGGTGATGCCGAAATTGGGGTCCACGGTGTCGTTCGCGAACACGGCCGGATAGCTGCCGTCGGCGATCGCGGCAACGCCGGTGCTGTTCGGCAGCGCCTGGCCGACCGCGACGGTGCCGGCCTGGCCGGCATACTGGCTGCTGGTCACGAACAGCGCGCCGTAGTCGTCGGCGTGGGCCGGCGCGGACAGGCCGGCGCCGAGCGCCAGGGCCGTTGCGGCGAGGCCGGACGCGCCGAGCAGGCGGGCGCGGAACGAAAGCGATGACAGACGCATGGCGACTCCAGAATACGGCGAGCCGCCCGTCTACCAGCTCGCCTGCCGGCCGGTTGTGATCAACGCGTGATGGTTCGATGACGCCCGGGACGGTGGGGTCGTCAGGCCGGACCCTCGTCCAGCAGGTGGGACAGCTCCTGGCGCAGGCTGGCGTTCGGGTGGCCCTCGATGGTGACGCGGACGCGATGCATGTGGCGGCGGGCGGCATAGACCTGGTCCAGCAGCGACAGCACCAGCGGCAGGGTCTCGTCGTTGACGTTCAGCTCGTGCCGCAGCTCCAGGATGAGCTGGGCACGGGCCTCGTCGATCGGCTGGAACAGGTAGTGGCCGCGCGTGCCCTGCGGTCGGACCCAGGCGCGCTCGATCCAGAGCTCGACGTCGGCCTGCGTCACCGAGCCCAGGCGCACGCAGAGCGTCTCGATGGTGATCATGCCGGGTCTCCCGAGGCGGCGGGCGGGGTCCAGTCGCGCAGGAACGTCTTCAGGGCGTCGTCGACGGGACCCAGCACCACGCGTAGCGTCACGTAGAGGTTGCCGGCCGGGCGGTCGCCGCGGGCGGGGACGCCGCGGCCGCGCAGGCGCAGCGTGCGGCCGGTGTCGCTGCCTTCCGGGATCGTCATCGCCACCGGGCCGGCCGGGGTCGGCACCTGCACCGGGCCGCCCAGCACCGCCTGCCGCAAGTCGACGGCGAGCTCGGTGCGGATGTCGTCGCCGTCGCGGGTGAAGATAGGGTCGGCGACGACCTGGATGCGGATCAGTGCGTCGCCAGCCGGTCCGCCCTCGATGCCCTCGCCGCCCTTGCCCCGCAGGCGCAGCACCTGGCCGTCCTCGATGCCGGACGGGACCTTGACGTCGAGGGTGGCGCCGGTCGGCAGCGTGATGCGGGTGGTGGCGCCGGTGACCGCGTCTGCGAAGGCGACGGCGAGCGCGTACTCGTGGTCGGGACCGCGGCGGGGTCCACTCGGTGGCGCCCGCCGGCTGCGGCCGAACAGGTCGCCAAAGATGTCGCCCAGATCCTCCTCGCCGGTGTCGGCGCCGAAGGGAGATGCCCCTCCCGGCGCGCCGGGGCGGTAGCGGCGGCCCTGCGGCCCCTGCGCGTGCTCGCGGTAGGAGGGCCGCGGCGGCGGGCGTTCCTGGCCGGCGGCGTCGATCTCGCCGCGGTCGTAGCGGGCGCGCTGGTCGGGATCGGACAGCAGGATGTTGGCAGCGCTGATGCGCTTGAAGCGCTCCTCGGCGGCGGCGTCGCCCGGGTGCAGGTCCGGATGGCTCTCCTTGGCCAGCCGCCGATACGCCTTGCGGACGGCGTCCTTGTCGGCGTCGCGGCCGATCCCCAGGATCTCGTATGGATCGTCCGCCACGCCCGTCCCCGATCGCCCGCCTGCATCGCCAGCATGGACGGCGGTCCGGGCGCGATCAATATCGGGCCGGCACGCTGGCCGCGCCCCATGCGATGGTTCAGGACGGCATCGGACGGGGCGGGAGAGCGACATGGACGTGATCAACGACGACATCGCCCGCCCCGGGGCCCGGACGCCCGCCTTCGCCGCGGGCTGGCGGCCGGCCACCGAGAGCCGCCGGCGCATCACCGCGGGGGCGGGGCCGGGGGGGGCCGGCGGGGGGGCCCGCCGCGCGGGGGGGGCGGGGGCGGCCGCC
>CALMVO010000155.1:0-4768 GCA_937873205.1 uncultured Acetobacteraceae bacterium | reverse complement strand
GCGACGCGCCGGCCGGAGCCGGACTGCGTCGCCGACCTGCTGCGGGACGCGGCGCCGACGCCGGACGAGGCGACCCGGCTCGCCACCCGGCTGGTCGAGGCGCTGCGGGCGCGCGGGCGGCCGCGCCCCGTGGAGGGGCTGATGGCGGAGTATGCGCTGTCGAGCCGGGAGGGCGTCGCGCTGATGTGCCTGGCGGAGGCGCTGCTGCGCATCCCCGACGCCGCCACCCGCGACCGGCTGATCCGCGACAAGATCGGCGGCGGCGACTGGCGCGCGCATCTGGGGCAGAGCCCGTCGCTGTTCGTCAACGCCGCCACCTGGGGACTGCTGATCACCGGGCGGCTGCAGCGGGACGAGGCGACCGGCGGGCTGCAGGCCGCCCTGCTGCGCGTCGCCAGCCGGGGCGGCGAGCCGCTGATCCGGGCGGCGATGGACCGCGCCATGCGGGTGCTGGGCGAGCAGTTCGTGGCGGGCCAGACCATCGAGGCGGCGCTGCGGGCGGCGCGCGGGCGCGAGCGGCAGGGCTTCCGCTACTCGTTCGACATGCTGGGCGAGGCCGCGACGACCGAGGCCGACGCGCGGCGCTACCTCGCCGACTACGAGCACGCGATCCGCGCCATCGCCGCGCACAACCAGTCATCCGGGACGACACGGGGCCCGTACGATGCCGCCGGGATCTCGATCAAGCTGTCGGCGCTGCATCCGCGCTACGCCCGCGCGCAGCAGGAGCGGGTGCGGGACGAGCTGCTGCCGCGGCTGTCCGGGCTGGCCAGCCTGGCGCGGCGGCTGGGGGTCGGGCTCAACATCGACGCGGAGGAGTCCGACCGGCTCGAGCTCTCGCTCGACCTGCTGGAGAGCCTGTGCGAGCGGCCGGACCTGGCCGGGTGGGACGGCATCGGCTTCGTGGTGCAGGCCTATGGCCGCCGCACGACGCTGGTGATCGAGCACCTGATCGATCTCGCACGCCGCACCGGACACCGGCTGATGGTGCGGCTGGTCAAGGGCGCCTACTGGGACAGCGAGATCAAGCGGGCGCAGGAGGCCGGCCTCGCCGACTATCCGGTGTTCACGCGCAAGCTGCACACCGACCTGTCCTACCTCGCCTGCGCGCGGCGTCTGCTGGCGGCCCCGGACGCGGTGTTCCCGCAGTTCGCCACCCACAACGCGCAGACCGTGGCGGCGGTGACGAGCATGGCGGGCACGGACTTCACGCCCGGGCAGTACGAGTTCCAGTGCCTGCACGGCATGGGCGAGGCGCTCTACGACCAGGTGGTGGGACCGGAGCGGCTCGGCCGGCCGTGCCGGATCTATGCGCCGGTCGGCACGCACGAGACGCTGCTGGCCTACCTGGTGCGGCGGCTGCTGGAGAACGGCGCCAACAGCTCGTTCGTGAACCGCATCGCAGACCCGGCGGTGCCGGTGGCCGAGCTGGTCGCCGATCCGGTCCGCCTCGCCGCCGCCGCGATGCCGGTCGGCGCGCCACACCCTTCGATCCTGCCGCCGGCGCGCCTGTTCGGGGCCGGGCGGGTCAACTCGTCCGGGCTCGACCTCGCCTCGGAGGCGGTGATCGCGCGGCTGGGCGACTGGCTGGCCGAGCCGGCAGGCGCGCTGGTGGCCGAGCCGATGCTGGCGATGCCGGCCACCGCGACGGCCTGGCGCGACTGTCTGGACCCGGCCGACCGACAGGTGCGGGTTGGGCGCTGCCGCGATGCCGACGCGGCCGACGTGGCGCCGGCGGTAGGGGGCGCGGTCGCGGCGGCGGCGCGCTGGGCGGCGGTGCCCGACGCCGAGCGCGCGCGCATCCTGGACGACGCCGCCGACCGGATGCAGGCGGCGCTGCCGGAGCTGCTGCCGACGATCGTGCGCGAGGCCGGCAAGACCGCGGCGGCGGCGATCGGCGAGGTGCGCGAGGCGGTCGACTTCCTTCGCTATTACGCGGCCCGGCTGCGCCCCGGCGCGGACGGGCCGACCTTGGGCGGCACGGCGCTGGGCGCCGTCGTGTGCATCAGCCCGTGGAACTTCCCGCTGGCGATCTTCACCGGCCAGGTCGCGGCGGCGCTGGCGGCGGGCAACGCGGTGCTGGCCAAGCCGGCCGAGGAGACGCCGCTGGTGGCCGCCCTGGCCACCCGCCTGCTGCACGCGGCCGGGGTGCCGCGCGACGTGCTGCAGCTGCTGCCGGGCGATGGCGATATCGGCGCCGCCCTGGTCGCCGACTTGCGCATCGGCGGCGTGCTGTTCACCGGGTCGGGCGAGGCGGCGCGGTCGATCGCGCGCACGCTGGCGGCCCATGCCGACGCCGGGCGCGGCGCCGTGCCGCTCGTCGCCGAGACCGGCGGCCAGAACGCGCTGCTGGTGGACAGCGCGGCGCTGGCCGAGCAGGTGACGGCCGATGCGATGGCGTCGGCGTTCGACTCCGCCGGCCAGCGCTGCTCGGCGCTGCGCATCCTGTGCCTGCAGGAGGAGGCGGCCCCGCGCACGCTGGCGATGCTGAAGGGGGCGCTGGCCGAGCTGCGGGTCGGCGACCCGAAGCGTCTCGCCACCGACATCGGCCCGGTGATCGGCGAGGCGGCGCGGGCGCGCGTCGAGGACCACATCGCGCGCCTCGCCGGCCTCGGCTGCCGGGTCAGCCGAGCGCCGCTCGCCCCCGAGAGCGTACGCGGCAGCTTCGTGGCGCCGGCGCTGATCGAGATCAGCGATATCGGACAGATCGGCGGCGAGGTGTTCGGGCCGGTGCTGCACGTGCTGCGCATCGCCCAGGACGGGCATGAAGCGGCGATCGACGCGGTGAACGCCACCGCCTACGGCCTCACCTTCGGGGTGCATACGAGGATCGACGCCACCCTGCGACGGGCGGTGGCGCGCAGCGAGGCCGGCAACGTCTACGTCAACCGCAACATGATCGGCGCCGTGGTCGGCAGCCAGCCGTTCGGCGGCACCGGGCTATCGGGGACTGGACCGAAGGCGGGCGGCCCCCTCATGCTGCACCGGCTGCGATGCGGCGCCGGTGCCGCCCGGCTGCTCGCCGGCGAGGCGCCGGAGTCGGCGCGGCGGCTGCTGGCGCGGCTGGAGGGCCACGCGGCCGCCCCGGCCTGCCGGGCACTGCTGGAGCGCAGCCCGTTCGGCGCCGAGCTCGTGCTGCCGGGCCCGGTCGGCGAGCAGAACCTCTACAGCCTGCGGCCACGCGGCGCCGTATTGTGCGTGGCGTCGGATGAGGCCGGGCTGCTGCTGCAGGTCATGGCGGCGCTGGCGACCGGCAACCGGGCGGTGGTGCGGCGGCCGCACAGGGTGGCGGCGCTGGACGGCCTCGTCGCGGATGGCGGGGACACGGGCTGCGTCGTGGCGCTGGCGGACGCCGCCTCGCTGCCGGCGCTGGTGGCCGAGCTGGCGGCTCGGGACGGCACGATCGTGCCGCTGCACCGGCTCGACGCCGACGACGACACGCTGCCGCTGGAGTGGCTGATGCACGAGCGCAGCGTCAGCATCAACACGACGGCCGCGGGCGGCAATGCCAGCCTGATGACGCTCGTATAAGGCCAGGGGCTCTGCCCCTGGACCCCGCCAAAGGCTCGCCTTTGGAAACCACTTGTAGAAATGGTTCCAAGGACCGTCGGGCGTCAGCACGCTGCGCGTGACGCCCTTGGCGGGTCCAGGGTAGAGCCTTGGCCTTTCTGGCAGTTTGTCGGCCGGCGCATCTCGCGCTATGGCGTCGATCGAAACATCTCGGTGAGGTTCCGTATGAAGCCCTGGATGCCCCTCGCCCTGCTGCTCGGCGGCGTCTTCATCTTCATCTACCTGATGGGCCTGATCGCCGAGCGCATCAACGGCTGAGGCGCCGGCTTAGGGACCGGGCGGCGTCTTGCCGACGTCCTGCTCGAACTCGGTCTCGGAATCGGCGATCACCGAGCCGTCGCGGTCGGTGCCGCGACGCCGCCGCATCATGTCGCCGATGCCGATGAACAGGCCGACGAGCCCGGCGATGCCGAGGATCAGCACCAGCATCACGAACAGAATGGCGTATCGCATCGATCCGTCCCGGCAATGGTTCGCGGGACGGTCTAGCAGGTCGCGCGCCGGAGCGCGACGCGGCCGCGATCGGGCGGCCCCGGCATGATCAGGCGGGAGGCATTCGGCAGTCCGGCTTGGCACCAGATGGTGGCGCTGCGCTACGACGTGCTGCGAGCGCCGCTCGGGCTCGCCTTCGGTGCGGAGGAGCTGGCGGCGGAGGCCAGCCAGATCCACCTGGCGCTGTGGCAGGACGGCAGGCTGGCGGGCACGCTGCTGCTGATCGCGCCCGACGCGCAGGACGAGGCGACGCTGCGGCAGATGGCGGTCCGGCCGGACCTCGCCGGGTGCGGCCTCGGCCGCCGCCTGGTGCTGCACGCCGAGCGGGAGCTGCTGTCCGCCGGCCTGCGGGCGGTGCGTCTGGCGGCGCGGCAGACCGCGATCGGCTTCTACGCCCGTCTCGGCTACGACGTCGACGGCGCGCCGTTCGTGGCGAAGACCCTGCCGCACCGGACCATGCGCAAGGCGCTTGGGGTGCAGGAGCCTGCCTGAGACTGGGGTGTGCCGGGTGCAAGTGCTCGGCTGCGATAGCGGCGGAGCACGCCCGGCGCGCCCGTCGAGAATCGGAGCGAAGCGGCCGTCTGGCCGTGAGCCTCGGCACGCACGGAAGGGCGCGTCGGATCGCCGGCACCGCGCAGTCTCAGACAGGCTCCTAGGCTCCGGACTCACAACCACCAGATGACGAGGGCGGCGAGGCAGACGGCGG
>CALMVO010000154.1 GCA_937873205.1 uncultured Acetobacteraceae bacterium | reverse complement strand
GCTGATCCACCGACAGGTTCCGCAAGTCCCGCGGCGACGATACACGGTCAAGAAGGGGGTACCGGCCGCGAGGAAACCCGACGCCGGCGGCTGAAATCTGGGCTGCGCCCTGGTGCGGATTCGGGCCGGGATCTTGCTGGTCCAACTCGTCCATACCCACTGAAGCATCTGCTGGTGCCGGCACGCGCGGCGCGAGTTCCGCGGCCTCGCGTGGTCCGGCCTGGTTCGGCTGCCCCCGGTCCGACGGAGTCGGAGGTGAACCCTATGGTCCCTGCTTTAGAGCGATCTCATCCGCTGCAACAGTCATCCCGCGCCAGCTGTTGCGGATCTACAACGCGACTCCGGCCCGGATGTTGCCGCGCTGCGCGACTCGGCCCCGTTCCGCCGCGGAAAGCCGGATGTGATCCATGGTGCAGGATGCCGAATTTGCCCTGATCCCGAAGCCGTGATTGTCTAGCCGGCTAGACTGCCGCCATCATTCCGGGCCTCTGGCCATTCGGCGACGTGGTCCGGTGCCGAGCGATCGGCACGCAACAGATGATCCGGCACCGGCCGGAAATGGAGAACGATTCGCATGGCCGTTCCGATCATGCAGGCCGTCCGGGTCGGCGCCTACGTCGTGAAGCAGCATCTGTCGGGCCGCAAGCGCTACCCGCTGGTGCTGATGCTGGAGCCGCTGTTCCGCTGCAACTTGGCCTGCGCCGGCTGCGGCAAGATCGACTACCCGGCGCCGATCCTCAACCAGCGCCTGTCGGTGCAGGAGTGCCTGGACGCCGACACCGAGTGCGGCGCCCCGGTCATCGCGGTGGCCGGCGGCGAGCCGCTGCTGCACAAGGAAATGCCGGAGATCATCGCCGGCCTGCTGGCCCGCAAGAAGTACGTCTACCTCTGCACCAACGCGCTGCTGCTGGACAAGAAGCTCGACGACTACGCGCCTAATCCGTACTTCTCCTGGGACGTGCACCTGGACGGCGACCAGTCCATGCACGACGCGTCCGTCTGCCAAGACGGGGTATACGACCGCGCGGTCGCGGCGATCCGCAAGGCGAAGGAGCGCGGCTTCCGCGTCTCCATCAACTGCACCGTGTTCGACGGGGCCGAGCCGGAGCGGCTGGCGGCGTTCTTCGACACCGTCATGGCGATGGGCGTCGACGGCATCATGACCGCCCCCGGCTACGCCTACGAGCGCGCCCCCGACCAGGCGCACTTCCTCAACCGCCAGAAGACCAAGCAGCTGTTCCGCGACGTGTTCCGTCTGGGGAAGGGCCGCAAGTGGAAGTTCACGCAGTCGCCGCTGTTCCTGAACTTCCTGGCCGGCAACGAGACCTACCACTGCACCCCCTGGGGCAAGCCGCTGCGCAACGTGTTCGGCTGGCAGAAGCCTTGCTACCTGCTGGGCGAGGGCTACGCCCGGAGCTTCAAGGAGCTCATGGAGGACACCGCCTGGGAGCAATACGGCACCGGCAACTACGAGAAGTGCGCCGATTGCATGGTCCATTCCGGCTACGAGTCGAGCGCCGTGATCGACGCCGTGAAGCGGCCCCTGCACATTATGAAGGTGGCGCTGATGGGACCGCAGACCGAGGGCCCGATGGCGCCCGAGATCTCGCTCGAGAACCAGCGTCCGGCCGAATATACCTACGCCGAGCACGTCGACGCGCGGATGGGCGAGCTGGCGACGAAGAAGGCGGCCTCGCGCAAGGTCCCGGTGGACGCCGCCGAATAGGCGCGCGCCCTCCGTCCGGCGGGGCGGCCGCCGCCTCAGCCGTGCATGCGCGAGATGTCGAGCAGGGTGGCCGCCTCCAGCTCCTTCTCGGCCAGGCGGTGGCGCACCAGGTCGCGGATGCTGATCATGCCGCGCAGCTTCTGGCCCTCCATCACCGGCATGTGCCGGACATGGCGATGCGTCATCATCGCCATCACCTGATCGAGGCGGTCGTCCAGCCGGCAGGTGATCACCGGCGAGGTCATCGCCTTGCGCAACGGCTCGGGCAGCGCGTCCTGGCCTTCCAGCGCCAGCAGCTTCACCAGGTCGCGCTCCGAGAAGATGCCGATCACGGCGCCCTTGTCCTCGACGACCACGGCGCCGATCCGGCGCTCGGCCATCATCGCCACCGCCGCCGCGACCGGCTGGTCGGGCCGCAGCGTCGCGACGTCGGTCCCTTTCTGTTCGAGAATGGTCGAGATCAACATGGCGAGCGGTCCTCCAATGCGGTGATGACGCAGTGCGGGAAAACGGGTTGCAGCGGACGGTCCCCCGTCATTCCACCGCCGCCCTAAGCCCGGCCCCGGCGGCTAGCGGGCAGAGCGGCAGGGCGGCGGCGGCGAACGCCCCCAGCAACAGCAGGTCCGGGCGCCAGTCGAGGCCGCCGCCGGCCGCGTCGACCGCGGCCGCGCCGAAGATCAGCGCCGGCGTCGCCAGCGGCAGCGCCAGCAGCGGCAGCAGCACGCCGCCGCGCCGGGCTCCCAACACGATCGCCGCCGCCATGCCGCCGATCAGCGACAAGGCGAGCGTGCCGAGCAGCAAGCTCCCCAACAGCACCGGCACCGCCGTACCCGGCAGGCCCAGCATCAGGCCGAGCGGGGCCGCCGCCAGCAGCAGCGGCAGCCCGGTCGTGAGCCAGTGCGCGGCCATCTTGGCCAACGCCAGCGCCGCCGGCGGCAGGCCGGCCAGCATCAGCTGATCGAGCGCCCCGTCCTCCAGGTCCGCGCCGAACAGCCGGTCGAGCGGCAGCAGGGCAGCCAGCAGCGCGCACACCCAGACGATGCCGGCCGCCATCCGGCGCAGCAGCTCCGGCGATGGCCCCAGCGCCAGCGGGAACAGGCTGCCGGCCAGCAGGAAGAACAGCACCGCCGCCAGCGTGTCGGCTCCATGGCGCACCGAAAGCAGCAGGTCGCGCGCCAGCACTTCTATCCAGACTCTCACCGGCTGGAAGGCCAGGGGCTTTGCCCCTGGACCCCACTGGGGCCGCGGGCCCCAGACCCCGTTCTATTGGATCTGATCGCCTTCATGAATCGGGGTTTGGGGCCCGCGGCCCCAACGGGTCCAGGGCAGCGTCCTGGCCTTGCTTGCCCAACGCCAAGCGCGCCGCATCCGGCAGCGGCAGCCCGACATGGGTGCTGGCGACCACCATGCCGCCCGCCGCGCGATGCGTCGCCAGCACGACGCCGAGCCGGCCCTGCGCGGCGGCGTCGAGCCCGAGCGAGGGCTCGTCCAGCAGCCAGAGCGGAGCGCCTGTCAGCAGCACGCGCGCCAGCGCCGCACGACGGCGCTGGCCGGCCGACAGCAGCCGCACCGGCAGCCCGGCCAGCCCCTCCAGCCCGTGGGCGGCCAGCGCCGCCGGCAGGTCGCCGCCGCCGAGGCGCACCGCCAGCCGCAGGTTCTCGGCCAGCGTCAGGCCCGGCTTCAGCGCGTCCTGGTGGCCGAGATAGGCGATGCGGAGGGCATGGCGGGATGGCTCGTCGCGCACGTCCACGCCGTCCCACGTGACCGTCCCCGCCGCCAGCGGACACAGCCCGGCCAACGTCCGCAGCAGCGTGGACTTGCCGGCCCCGTTGCGGCCGGTAAGCAGCAGTGCCGCGCCCGGCGCCAGCGCCAGGTCGATGCCGTCCAGCACCAGCCGGTCGCCGCGCAGCACGACGAGGCCGGTCGCGCGCACGATGAGGGCCAAGGCGGCGGCTGTCGCTGTCATGGGCTCGGGGATCGGATGGCGGCCGGTTGACGGCGCCGTCGGGTGCGCCCGCGCTTGTATCGGCCGGTCGTGTCGTTATGTTCTGGGCACATCGGAATACCATGTAGCGGGCGACCCGCCGCCCCGTCAGGGACGGATGCCGGCGCCAGGGCCCGGCACCGGCCGGCCGACGCTGCGACGCCAGGACCAGGGGATAGGACAGCATGAAGTCGGTCGGTCAGGACACTCTCGGCACCCGCAGGACGCTCGACGTCGACGGCAAGACCTACCACTACTTCTCCATCCCCGAAGCGCAGGCGGCGATCGGCGACGTCGCGCGGCTGCCGGTCAGCCTGAAGGTGCTTCTCGAGAACGTCCTGCGCTTCGAAGACGGCCGCTCCTACACCACCGACGACGCGAAGGCGGTCGCCGGCTGGCTGGCGCAGGGCAGCAGCAGCCAGGAGGTGCCGTTCAAGCCGGCGCGCATCCTGATGCAGGACTTCACCGGCGTGCCGGCGGTGGTGGATCTCGCCGCGATGCGCGACGGCATCACCGCGCTGAACGGCGACCCGCAGAAGGTGAACCCGCTGGTGCCGGTCGACCTGGTGATCGATCACTCGGTGATGGTGGACGTGTCCGGCACCGCGGACAGCCTGCAGCGCAACGTTTCGATCGAGTTCGAGCGCAACGGCGAGCGCTACGCCTTCCTGCGCTGGGGCCAGGAGGCGTTCGAGAACTTCTCCGTGGTGCCCCCGGGGGCCGGCATCTGCCACCAGGTCAACCTCGAATATATCGCGCAGGCGGTGTGGATCTCGACGATCGCCGGCGAGACCTTCGCCTACCCCGACACGCTGTACGGCACCGACAGCCACACCACGATGGTGAACGGCATGGGCGTGCTGGGCTGGGGCGTCGGCGGCATCGAGGCCGAGGCGGCGATGCTGGGCCAGCCGATCGCCATGCTGATCCCCGACGTGATCGGCTTCCGGCTCACCGGCAAGATGCCCGAGGGCGCCACCGCCACCGACCTGGTGCTGACCGTCACCCAGATGCTCCGCAAGAAGGGCGTGGTCGGCAAGTTCGTCGAGTTCTACGGCCCGGCGCTGGACCACCTGCCGGTCGCCGACCGCGCCACCATCGGCAACATGGCGCCCGAGTACGGCGCCACCTGCGGCTTCTTCCCCGTCGATGCGCTCACGCTGGAGTACCTGCACCAGACCGGCCGGGACGAGCACCGCATCCGGCTCACCGAGGCCTACCTCAAGGCGCAGGGCATGTTCCGCGACGCCGACAGCCCCGAGCCGGTGTTCACCGACACGCTGGAGCTCGACCTGTCCACGATCGAGCCGTCGCTCGCCGGGCCGAAGCGGCCGCAGGATCGGGTGGCGCTCCGGGACGCCGCCAGCGCCTTCAACGCCGAGCTCACCAAGACCCTGGGCGTGCCGGCCAACGACGTCGATCGCAAGGTCGCCGTCGACGGCACCAACTACAGCATCGGCCACGGCGACGTGGTGATCGCTGCGATCACGTCCTGCACCAACACCTCGAACCCGGCGGTGCTGATCGCGGCAGGGCTGGTGGCGAAGAAGGCCCGCGCCCTCGGCTTGGCGCCAAAGCCTTGGGTGAAGACCTCGCTGGCGCCCGGCTCCCAGGTGGTGACCGAGTACCTCGACAAGGCCGGCCTGTCGGCGGAGCTGGATGCGCTCGGCTTCAACACGGTGGGCTATGGCTGCACCACCTGCATCGGCAATTCCGGCCCGATCGAGGACCACCTGGTCGACGCGATCGAGAACAACAAGCTGGTCGCGGTCTCGGTGCTGTCCGGCAACCGCAACTTCGAGGGCCGCATCAGCCCCAACGTGCGCGCCAACTACCTGGCAAGCCCGCCGCTGGTGGTGGCCTACGCGATCCTGGGCACGATCCGTGAGGACATCACCACGGTGGCGCTCGGGACCTCGTCCGCGGGCCAGCCGGTGTACCTGCGCGACATCTGGCCGTCCAACAAGGAGATCGCCGACCTGATGGCGAGCTCGATTGACCGTACGCAGTTCATCGAGCGCTACGGCCAGGTCACCAAGGGCACGAAGGAGTGGCAGGACCTGCAGGTCGCCACCGGGTCCGAGACCTTCAAGTGGGACGGCGGCTCCACCTACGTGCAGAACCCGCCCTATTTTGGCGGCATCACCATGGAGCCGGTGGACAAGGGCGACATCGTCGGCGCCCGCGTGCTGGCGCTGCTCGGCGACAACATCACCACCGACCACATTTCGCCCGCCGGCTCGATCAAGAAGACCTCGCCCGCCGGCACCTATCTCGGCGAGCACCAGGTGGCGCAGAAGGACTTCAACTCGTACGGGTCGCGCCGCGGCAACCACGAGGTGATGATGCGCGGCACCTTCGCCAACATCCGCATCAAGAACGAGATGGTGCCGGGCGTGGAGGGCGGCGTTTCGGTGCATCACCCGGACGGTGAGCAGGCCTCGATCTACGAGGTGGCCGAGCGCTACAAGGCCGAGGGCGTGCCGCTGATCGTGTTCGGCGGCAAGGAATACGGCATGGGCTCGTCGCGTGACTGGGCGGCGAAGGGCACCGTGCTGCTCGGCATCCGCGCCGTGGTGGCCGAGAGCTTCGAGCGCATCCACCGCTCCAACCTGGTCGGCATGGGCGTGTTGCCGCTGCTGTTCGAGGCGGGCACCACACGCGAGACGCTGGGCCTGGTGGGCGATGAGATGATCGACATCCGCGGCCTCGACAAGCTGGCGCCGCGCATGATGCTCACCCTGGCGATCACGCGCGCCGACGGCGCCACGCTCGACGTGCCGGTGATCTGCCGCGTCGATACGCTCGACGAGGTCGAATACTACCGGCACGGCGGCATCCTGCAGTACGTGCTGCGCGGCATGGCCCAGGCCGCCTGACCCACGCTTGAGCCCGGCTGCGATCGTCCGCGTCCGGGACCTGCGCAAGGGCTTCGACGGCCAGCTCGTCCTGGACGGCATCTCGCTAGAGGTGTCGCCGGGCGAGCTGCTGTCCGTCATCGGGCCGTCCGGCTGCGGCAAGTCCACGCTGCTGCGCTGCCTGAACCTGCTGGAGATCCCGGACTCCGGCGAGGTTGCGCTGGCCGGCCACGTCGTGTCGCGATCGGGCAAGCCCTGGCGGCGGTCTGACGAGGCGGCGGCGCACGCGTTGCGCGCCGCGGTCGGCATGGTGTTCCAGGGCTTCAACCTGTTCCCGCACCGGACCGTGCTGGACAACGTCATGCTGGCACCGCGGGTGGTGAAGCGCGTCGCCGGCGCCCGCGAGGCGATGGAATTGCTGGACAAGGTCGGGCTGGCCGGGCTGGCCGGCCGCTATCCGACAACGCTGTCGGGCGGGCAGCAGCAGCGGGCGGCGATCGCACGGGCGCTGGCGATGGCGCCGCGTGTGATGCTGTATGACGAGCCGACGTCGGCGCTCGATCCGGAGCGGGCGGAGGAGGTGCTGGGGGTGATGCGCCAGCTCGATGCCGAGGGCATGACGCAGATCGTGGTGACGCACGAGATGCGCTTCGCGCACGCCGCCTCGGACCGGATCGCCTTCATGGAGGCCGGCCGGATCGTGGAGCTGGGGCATCCCGACGTGCTCTTCTCCGCTCCGTCGGATCCCCGTACCCGCCGCTTCCTCCGGACCTTCTTATAGATGGGTGTCCAGAGGGCGACTGCCCTCTGGCGGGTCCAGGGCAGCGCCCTGGCCTTGCTTCTGCTTTTCATGAGCATGGCGTCTGCCGAGCCCCTGCGCTGGGCCTCCGACGCCTCCAGCGGCGCTCCCTACGTCTTCCATGACCCTGCCGACCAGTCGCGTCTGACAGGCTACGAGACCGACCTGATCACCGCGCTGGCCGCGCATCTCGGCCAGACCCCGGTGTTCGTGCAGAACGATTGGGACGGGCTGATCCCCGGGTTGCAGCGCGGGCTGTACGACGTGGTGATCGACGGCATCGAGATCACGCCGGAGCATCGGGCGGCGCTCGACTTCTCGACGCCGTACTACCGCACCGCCGAGCGGATCGCGGTGCGCCGCGACGCGGTGGGGCTGGACGGCATCGCTGCCTTGCGCGGGCACGTGGTCGGCACGCTGAAGGACACGCTGAGCCAGCGTCTGCTGGAGCAGGCCGGCGGCATCGCGTTGCGGTCCTACGACGACGAGACCAACGCCTATTCCGATCTGGCCGACAGCCGCCTGGACGCGGTGATGCTGGACGCGCCGATCGCGCAATACTACGCCGTGCCCGATCCGCGCCTGAAGCTGGCGGGCGTCCCGATCGGCGTGCTGTCCTATGGCATCGCGATCCGGCAGGGCCGCGAGGCGCTGCAAACCCGGATCGATGCCGGGCTCGAGGCGATGCGGCGGGACGGCGAATTGCGCCGCATCCTGCAGCGCTGGGCCCTATGGACACCGGAGATGGCCGCGTTCACCAACGACGCCTCTCCCGAGCGTGTGGCGCCGGTGGACTGGCGGCACTGGCTGAAAGCGACGCGCCCGACGGCGGGCTGGCGCCAGGCGCTGGCGCGCTACGCGGGCTTCCTGCCGCTGATCGGGCAGGCGGCGCTGATGACGCTGGCGGTCTCGGCGTGCGCCATGGTGGTGGCGGTGGCGGTCGGGCTCCTCCTGGCGCTGGCGCGGCGCTACGGGCGCTGGCCGCTGCGCGTGGCGGCGACCGCCTACATCGAGATCGTGCGCGGCACGCCGCTGCTGATCCAGATCCTGCTGATCTTCTATGGCTTGCCGTCGCTGGGCATCCGGCTGGACCCGTTCCTGGCCGGCGTTGCGGCGCTCGGGCTGAACTACGCCGCCTACGAGGCCGAGAACTACCGCGCCGGGCTGCAGTCGGTGCCGCATGGCCAGATGGAGGCGGCGCTGGCGCTGAACATGACCCGGGCGCAGGCGGTGCGGCATGTTGTGGTGCCGCAGGCGTTCCGCTTCGTGGTGCCGGTGATGACCAACGACTTCATCTCGCTGCTGAAGGACTCTTCCCTCGTCAGCGTGATCACGCTGACCGAGCTGACGCAGGCGTACGAGCGGCTGTCGACCACCTATTACGACTATCTCGGCACCGGGCTTCTGGTGGGGGCGGCGTATTTGCTGCTGGGTCTTCCCTTCGTGCGCCTGGCCCGGCTGGCGGAGCGGCGGCTGGCGGTCGGACACCCGAAATAAGGCCAGGGCGCTGCCCTGGACCCGGAAGGGGACAGTCGTCCCCTTCACCCCTGTTCATTAAGACTCTGGGAGTATACCCGATGGGATGAACGATCCCATCCATCCGGCGCGTCAACTTCCCTTCGCCGAGCTGATGGCCGGTCTGGACCGTGCCCGCGCACTCGGTTTCGTGCATCGCCGTGCGGATGCTGGGAGCAGCCTGCGGTTGTTCATCTACACGCCCCGCTGCGTCTACGAGGATGGCTGGGACGAGTTCACGATCATGGCCCGTGGCCTCATCGTCGACGAGGAAGCCGGTCGTGTCGTCGCCACGCCGTTCCCGAAATTCTTCAACGTCGGCGAGCGGCGCGGGCAACCGCCCGACCTGCCGTTCGAGGCGTTCGAGAAGTTGGATGGCAGCCTCGTCATCGTCTTCCACCATGCCGGACGCTGGCGCACCGCCACGAAGGGAGCGTTCGATTCCGATCAGGCTGTCTGGGCCCAGGCCCGGATCGACGCCGTGGATCTGTCCGCGCTCGTGCTCGGTACGACCTACCTGTTCGAGGCGATCTATCCCGAGAACCGCATCGTCGTCCGCTACGCCGAGCCCGCCCTGGTGATGCTGGCGGCCTATGACGGCGATGGACGCGAAATGACGTACGACGACGTCGTGGCGACGTGCACGGTCCTTGGATGGCGCGCCGCCCGGCGCCACGATTTCGCCAGCATCGCCGACATGGCGAGCCATGCCGCCACGCTGCCCCGGAACGACGAAGGTCTGGTCATCCGGTTCCGCGACGGCCTGCGCCTGAAGCTGAAGGGGGCGGAGTATCGCCGCATCCATGCGCTGATCTCGCGCTGCACGCCGCTTGCGATGTGGGAGGCGATGGCGGCCGGAGACGATTTGGGAGTGATCCGCCGCGATCTACCAGAGGAGTTCTGGACGGATTTCGATGATATCGTCGGGTTGCTGAGGGCCCGTATCGCCGCCATCGAGAAGAGAGTGGTGGAGGTGGCCGCATCGATCGCGCACCTGTCGGACAAGGAACTGGGGCTGTCCCTCAACTCGCTGCCCGCGGACGCACGGCCCTACCTCTTCGGCTTCCGCAAGTCGGGAACGATCTCCGGGAAGTCCCGCGAATCGCTCATGCGGTCGATCCGTCCGACGGGCAACGCCCTCGAAGGGTATGTCCCCTCCTACGCCATGGGACGCGTGCTCGATGATGCGGCGTCGTGATCGCTTCGGTATCGAAGTCTCGACGACCGCTACTCCTCCGGCTCCGTCGTGAACAACAGCGGGTAGCCCTTCTTGCGCGCCATGTCGGTCGCGTTGGTGGCCTTGGACTCGGCCAGCTCTTTGGTGAACACGGCGACGACGCAGACGCCGCGCTGATGCGCCGTCATCATCACTTGACTGGCTTGGCCCTCGTTCATCCGGAACTCGGCCTTCAGCACCATCACCACGAACTCGCGCGGGGTGAAGTCGTCGTTGACAAGCATGACCTTGTGCAGCTTGGGCCGCTCGACCTTGACCTCGAGCTGCACGCGCGGCGTGGTGATCGTCTCGGGCATCGGCTGGGTCCCTCCTGAGCCAGGAACGCGCCGGCTCCCGGCCATGCCGGGTCCGCGCTTCGATCGGATAGCCTGATCGCGGCGCGGAGGCACGGGTTCGATCCGGACCACACCGCTTCGTGCAGGGGAGAGCGGAATGAGCGTGCTGCTGCTGATGGGCGGGTCCGCGAGCGAGGCGAAGTGGCGGGCGGCGCTGGCAGCGGCGCTTCCGGAGGAGCCGGTGCTGCTGCCCGGCCCCGGCCTCGACCGCGCCGCGGTGACGGTGGCCCTGGTCGCGGCACCGCCGCCGGGCGCGCTGGCCGGGCTGCCGGGCCTCCGCCTGATCCAGAGCCTGTGGGCCGGCAACGACGGACTGCTCGGCGACCCTGACCTGCCCCAGGCGGTGCCGCTGGCCCGGCTGGTCGATCCGGCGCTGACCGCCTCGATGCGCGACAGCGTGCTGCTGCACGTGCTGTCGCTGCACCGCAGGCTCCCCGAATACCACGCGCAGCAGGCGGCGGGGCTGTGGCGGCCGCTGCCGCAGGCGCCGGCCTCGGACTGCAAGGTCGGCGTGCTGGGGCTCGGCGCCATGGGGGCCGCGTCCGCGGCGGCGCTGGCCGGCCTCGGGTACGAGGTTTGGGGCTGGAGCCGGTCGCCGCGCGCGCTGGACGGCGTCCGCTGCGCCGCCGGCGACGACGGGCTCGCCGCCCTGCTGGAGGGCTGCAGGGTCCTGGTGAACCTGCTGCCGCTGACGCCGGACACCGCCGGCCTGCTGTCGGCGGCGCTGTTCCAACGGCTGCCGCCGGGGGCGGCCCTGGTCAACCTGGGGCGCGGCCGGCACCTGGTCGAGGACGACCTGCTGGCGGCGCTGGCAACGGGTCGGCTCGGCCATGCGGTGCTCGACGTGCTGGCGGTCGAGCCGGCGCCGCCCGCGCATCCGTTCTGGCGCCACCCGCGGATCACGCTGACGCCGCACGTGGCGGCGTCGACCGACCCGGCCAGCGCCGCGGTCGTGGCCGCCCGCGCGGTGCGCGCCTTGCGCGCCGGTCGGCCGATCGCGCACCTGATCCAGCGGGGCCGAGGTTACTGAGTCCTCGCTTGCAAGATCGGGCACGCGGGCCTAACTAGGCGGCTCTTCCTACATCTTCCGTCTTTGGGGGGTGGCCTTCGCGGGCCGCCTTTTTTGCTTTGGATACCGATCTCCTCCAACTCACCGGGCTCGAGGCGCGCATCGCCGGCATGGTCGCCCCGACCCTGCTGGACATGGGCTACGAGTTGGTGCGGGTGGCGGTGCAGGGCCGCGAAAGCCCGACCGTGCAGATCATGGCGGACCGCGCCGATGGGCGGTTGATCGGCGTCGCGGACTGCGAGGCGATCAGCCATGCGGTCGGCGCCGTGCTCGACGTGGACGACCCGATCCCGGGAGCGTGGACCCTGGAGGTCAGCTCGGCCGGGATCGACCGGCCGCTGACCCGCGAGAAGGACTGGAACCGGTTCTCCGGCCACATGGCGCGGGCGGAGCTCAACATCCCCGTCGACGGCCGCAAGCGGTTCGCCGGCATCGTGCTGGGGGCGGAGGACGCGGTCGGGCGCATGCGGGTCGAGGACGGCTCCGAGGTGGCGCTGCCGCTGGCCGAGATCCGCAAGGCCCGCCTGGTGCTGACCGACGCGCTGATCGAGGCGTCGGCGCAGATGATGGTGCCGGCCGAGGACCCGGAAGCGGACGTCGAGCCGGAGGCGGCACCGCCCGCGCCTCGCCAGGCCGACGGCCGTCAGACCGGCGCCCGCGTCGGCGGCGTCAAGGTCGGCAGTGGCCGGACGGCCAAGGCGCCCGGCAAGGCCTTGGGCAAAGCCCCCGCCGCCAAGCCGCGACGGACGCATTAGCGCTTCATTCAGTCGACGAGGATAAGAGGGTCAACGCCATGGACACCGCCGTCTCACGTCCCGAGCTGCTGCTGGTCGCCGATGCCGTCGCGCGCGAGAAATCGATCGACCGCGAGGAGGTGCTGGAGGCGATGGAGCAGGCCATCCAGAAGGCCGGCCGCGCCAAGTACGGGCACGAGAAGGACATCCGCGCCACCATCGACCGTCGCACCGGCGACGTGCGGCTGTCGCGCTGGACCGAGGCGGTGGAGACGGTCGAGAACGAGGAGACCCAGATCCCAGTCCACATCGCGCGCAAGTTCAAGCCCGAGATCGGCATCGGCGAGCACCTGGTCGACCCGCTGCCGCCGATCGATTTCGGCCGTATCGCCGCGCAGACCGCTAAGCAGGTGATCGTGCAGCGCGTGCGCGAGTACGAGCGCAAGCGCCAGTACGACGAGTTCAAGGACCGCGTCGGCGAGATCGTCAACGGCACCGTGAAGCGCACCGAGTACGGCAACCTGATGGTCGAGATCGGCCACGCCGAGGCGCTGCTGCGCCGCGACGAGCTGATCCCGCGCGAGAGCTTCCGCAACTCCGATCGCGTGCGCGCCTACATCTACGACGTGCGCGACGAGCCGCGCGGGCCCCAGATCTTCCTCTCCCGCACCCATCCGGCGTTCCTGGCCAAGCTGTTCGCGCAGGAGGTGCCGGAGATCTATGACGGCATCATCGAGATCAAGGCGGTCAGCCGTGACCCGGGCTCCCGCGCCAAGATGGCGGTGATCTCGCGCGACAGCTCGATCGACCCCGTCGGCGCCTGCGTCGGCATGCGCGGCTCGCGCGTGCAGGCCGTGGTGCAGGAGCTGCAGGGCGAGAAGATCGACATCATCCCCTGGAGCCCGCAGGCGGCCACCTTCGTGGTGAACGCGCTGGCGCCGGCCGAGGTGTCCAAGGTGGTGATGGACGAGGAGGCCGGCCGCGTCGAGGTGGTGGTGCCGGACGAGCAGCTCTCCCTTGCCATCGGCCGCCGCGGCCAGAACGTGCGGCTGGCCTCGCAGCTGACTCGCTGGGACATCGATATCCTGACCGAGGCGGAGGAGAGCGAGCGCCGCCAGGAGGAGTTCCGCCGCCGCACCGGCACCTTCGTCGAGGCGCTCGACGTCGACGACGTGATCGCCGGCCTGCTGGTGACCGAGGGCTTCAACACCGTCGAGGAGCTGGCCTACGTGCCGGTCGAGGAGCTGGGCGAGATCGAGGGCTTCGACGAGACGGTGGCCGAGGAGCTGATCCGCCGCGCCGAGGGCTTCATCAACCGCCGCGAGGACGCGCTCGCCGAGAAGCATCAGGCGCTGGGCGTCACCGAGGACCTGATCGCGCTGGAAGTGTTCTCCAACCAGATGCTGGTCTCGCTGGGCGAGAAGGGCATCAAGACGCTGGACGAGCTGGCCGACCTCGCCGGCGACGAGCTTGTCGAGATCCTGGGCGCCGATGGCATGGACGAGCAGGCCGCCAACGAGATCATCATGGCGGCGCGCGCGCATTGGTTCGAGGGTGAAGCGGTGGGCGACGACGCGGGCGGGACCGCCGCACCGGCCTCCGAGACGGTCCTGGAGGATGACGAGGCATCCGAGTCCGGCGCGGGCGACGCCGACGAGGGCGAGGGCGGCGCGGCCGAAGACGCGGAGGTCTCCCACGCCTGAGCCGGCCGACCCCGTTCTGGACGACGACGTCGACGAGCCCGAGCGCGGGCCGCTGCGGCGCTGCATCGTCACCCGCGCGCGCCTGCCCAAGGAGCGCATGATCCGCTTCGTGGTGGCGCCGGACCGGCAGCTGACCCCTGACCTGGCCGCACGCCTGCCCGGCCGGGGAATCTGGTTGAGCGCGCATGGGGATGTGCTAGAAACCGCCCGGACGCGCGGGGCCTTCGCGCGGGCGGCTCGCGGGCAGGTCATCCTGCCCGCCGATCTTCCCGCGCTGCTGCAGGACGGACTGCTTCGCCGTATGGCCGATTGTCTCGGCCTCGCGAGGCGGGCCGGGCAGGCGGTGTGCGGGTTTGCCCGGGTCCGCGAATGGATCACGGACGGCCGGGCGGCGGTGATCGTGCAGGCGGCGGACGGCAGTCCGGATGAACGGTCGCGGCTGCTGTCCGGCGCGCGCGGTCTACCCGTCGTGGCGACGATGGCGGGGACGAGGCTGGCGGCAGCGTTCGGT
Source organism: uncultured Acetobacteraceae bacterium (assembly GCA_937873205.1). GTDB lineage: Bacteria > Pseudomonadota > Alphaproteobacteria > Acetobacterales > Acetobacteraceae > Lichenicola. The sequence goes on along the minus strand of CALMVO010000154.1, from coordinate 31,519 downwards.
CGGGACCATGTGGTGCATGCGGCGCTGTCGCGAGGGGCCCTGGCCGATCGCCTGATGGCCGAAGAGGAACGATTTGCGGGGCTCGCCGGCTTGGCGGCCCTGATCCGGCCGGCAGCGGCGCGTCCCGACACAGGTCGGGACGGCGGCCCGGCGGATGGGTTGGAACAGGCGGATACATGAGCGAAGGTAACGATCAGGACCAGGGCAAGGGGCGTCTGTCGCTCCGGCCGGCGGCGCGCGCGGAAGTCGGCCGCACCGTCGATGCCGGCTCGGTCAGGCAGAGCTGCAGCCACGGCCGTTCGACGGTGGTCCAGGTCGAGGGCCGCAAGAAGCGCGGCCCGACCCCGACGCCGGGCGCCGCCCCTGCCAGCAGTCCGGCGCGTCCTGGCGGCGGCCAGCCCGGGCGCCCCGCCGGCGCTGGCCGCGCGCTGACCGCCTCCGAGCTGGCCACCCGCCAGCGTGTTCTGGAGGAGCAGCAGCGCGAGGCTGCCCGCCGCGACGTCGAGCGCCGCGAGCAGGAAAAGATCCAGGTGCTGTCCGCCGCCGAGGAGGCGCGCCGGTCGGCCGACGAGGCCCGTCGCGCCGCCGAGGAGGCCGAACGCAGCGCCGTGGCCGATCAGGCGCGGGCGCGCGCCGAGGCCGAGGATGCGCGCCGCGCCGCCGAGGATGCCGAGATCGGCGGGCAGCCGGCATCAGCCACGGCCGGGTCTGCCGGCGGCGTCGCGGCCTCTCCCTTGGAGCCGCTGCGCACGATCGCGTCCCGCGCCATTGGCCATGCGCCGGTGGTGAACACCCGTCCCGGTTCGGCGCCCGCGGCACCGGCCGAGACCCTGCGCCTGCGCACCACGCGTCCAGAGGACGACGACCGCCGCGGCGGCCCCGTGCGCCGTCCGGGCGGGCTGGCGCTGCCGGCTCGCAAGACCCCGCTGGTGGCGCCGAAGAAGGTCGGCGACCGCCGCATGACCGGCCGTGTCGACGTGCAGGCCGCGATCGAGGGTGACGACGACAAGACCCGCTCGCTGGCCTCGGTGCGGCGCCAGCGCGACCGCGAGCGCCGCCAGGCCGAGCTCGAGCGCCTGCGCTCGGACCAGGTCCGCGTGGTGCGCGACGTCGTGCTGCCCGAGACCATCACCGTCACCGAGCTCGCCAACCGCATGGCGACCCGCACCGGCGAAGTCATCAAGTCGCTCATGAAGATGGGCGTGATGGCCAACGTCGCCCAGGTGCTGGACGCCGACACCGCCGAGCTGGTGATCCAGGAGTTCGGCCACCGCGTGCGCCGCGTCTCCGAGAGCGATGTCGAGATCGGCATTGAGGGCGAGACCGACGAGGATCTCGACCTGAAGCCGCGGGCACCCGTGGTGACCATCATGGGCCATGTCGATCACGGCAAGACTTCGCTGCTGGACGCGATGCGCTCGACCGACGTCGCCGCCGGCGAGGCGGGCGGCATCACCCAGCACATCGGCGCCTACCAGGTCGAGACCGGCGCCGGCACCCGCATCACCTTCATCGACACGCCGGGCCACGAGGCGTTCACCGCCATGCGTGCCCGCGGCGCCTCCGTGACCGACGTGGTGGTGCTGGTGGTGGCCGCCGACGACGGCGTGATGCCGCAGACGGTCGAGGCGATCCGGCACGCCAAGGCCGCGAACGCGCCGATCATCGTCGCCATCAACAAGTGCGACAAGCCGGGCGCCAACCCGAACCGGGTACGCCAGGAGCTGCTGCAGCACGACATCGTGGTCGAGGAGCTCGGCGGCGAGACCCAGGACGTCGAGGTGTCGGCGACCAAGCGCACCGGCCTCGACAAGCTCGACGAGGCGATCCAGCTGCAGGCCGAGATCCTCGACCTGCGCGCCAATCCGGGGCGCGCCGCCGAGGGCACCGTGATCGAGAGCCGCCTCGACCGCGGCCGCGGTCCGGTGGCGACCGTGCTGGTGCAGAAGGGCACGCTGAACCAGGGCGACATGATCGTCGCTGGCGCTGAATACGGTCGCGTCCGCGCCATGCTCGACGACAAGAACCGGCCGATCAAGACCGCCGGCCCGTCCTCCCCGGTCGAGGTGCTGGGCCTGTCCTCGGTGCCGGGTGCCGGCGAGCCGTTCGTCGTGGTGGAGAACGAGGTCCGCGCCCGCGAGATCTCCGAGTTCCGTCAGCGCAAGGTCCGCGAGAAGCAGGCCGCCGGCCTCACCGCGGCACGCGGCACGCTGGACCAGATGCTGGCCCGCATCCAGGCCGGCGCCCAGAAGGAGGTCGCCTGCCTGATCAAGGCCGACGTGCAGGGCTCAGCCGAGGCGATCCAGGCCACGGTGCTCAAGCTCGAGCACGAGGAGGTCAAGGTCCGGGTGCTGATCGCGGGCGTCGGACAGATCACCGAGAGCGACATCCAGCTGGCCCGGGCTTCGGACGCCATCATCGTCGCCTTCAACGTGCGGGCCACCAGCCAGGCGCGCGAGCTGGCGACCCGCGACGGCGTCGACATCCGCTACTACTCGATCATCTACCAGGTCTCGGACGACATCGAGCAGCTCGTGCGCGGCAAGATCGCGCCCAAGCACCGCGAGAAGTTCCTGGGCTACGCCGAGATCCGCAAGGTGTTCAACATCACCAAGACCGGCATGGTCGCCGGCTGCTACATCACCGAGGGCCTGGTCAAGCGCGGCTGCGGCGTCCGCCTGCTGCGCGAGAACGTGGTCGTCCACCAGGGCGAGCTCAGCCAGCTCAAGCGCTTCAAGGACGACGTGCGCGAGGTGGCGCGCGGCTACGAGTGCGGCCTGTCGTTCGCCGGCTACAACGACCTCAAGGAGGGCGACGTGGTCGAGTGCTACGAGATGGAGCTGGTGCCGGCGTGAGCCGGGCCGCCCGCTCGAAGGCCGAACTGAGGGGGCCGTCGGGGAAGCTCGACGGCCCTCGTGCGTCCGGGGGCGCATCCGGGGGCGGCGCCAAGAAGCCTCGCCACCATGCCGCCGCCGGGCCGTCGCAGCGCCAGCTGCGGGTGGGCGAGGAGGTACGGCACATGCTGGCGGACCTCTTCGCCCGCGTCGAGTTCCGCGACCCGGAGTTGGCCGGCGTGCGGATCACCGTGACCGAGGTCCGCCTCAGCCCCGACCTGCGCCACGCCACCGCCTTCGTCGCCCGCCTCGGCCGCAGCGACATCGATGCGCTGCTGCCGGCGCTGGCGCGGGCGGCGCCGTACCTGCGCAGCGAGCTCGGCCGCTCGCTGCGGCTGCGCGGCGTGCCCGACCTGCACTTCCAGCCCGACACCGCGCTCGACTACGCGATGGAGATCGACGCCCTGCTGCGCCGTCCAGAGGTGGCGAAGGATCTGGGGTCGGCCACCGAGGATCCCGACTTCCCCGGATGATTCGCGTCCGGGTCCTGCTCGGGCTGCTGCTGGCCCTGGTCGGGGCATCCGCGCGGGCCGCCGAGCCGGCGCGCTGGCAGACCCTGCCGCCCACGCCGGCCCTGCCGCCAGCCCTCCGGAACGGTCTCGTGCCGATCGACGGCATACGGATCTGGTATGCGAAGTATGGCGCCGGTCCACCCGTGCTGTTGCTGCATGGCGGGCTCGCCAACGCGAACTACTGGGGCCACCTGGTGCCATTCCTGGTCGCGCATCACCGGCAGGTGATCGTGATGGATAGCCGCGGCCACGGCCGCAGCACGCGGTCCGCGGCGCCGTTCGGCTACGACCTGATGGCGGACGACGCGCTGGCGCTGCTCGACGCCCTGCACGTCGCCCGCGCCGACATCGTCGGCTGGAGCGACGGCGGCATCGTCGGCCTCGACCTCGCGATGCACCACCCGGACCGTCTCCGCCATCTGTTCGCCTCCGGCGCCAACGTCGATCCGTCCGGGCTGCACGCCGACTTTGACCGGACGCCGGTGTTCGGCGGCTTCATCCGCCGCACCCGCGCTGAGTATCGCGCACTGTCGCCGACGCCTGGCCAATACGACGTCTTCGTCAGCCAGATCGGCCACATGTGGCAGACCGAGCCGCACTGGACCGCCTCCCAGCTTTCCGACATCACCGTGCCGACGACGATCGCCGATGGCGACCATGACGAGGCGATCCGCCTCGACCACGACCGCTTCATGGCCACGTCGATCCCGCACGCGCGCTTGGTGATCCTGCCGGACGCCAGCCATTTCGCCATGCTGCAGGCTCCGGACGAGTTCGACGCCGCCGTGCTGCGGGCGATCGGCGACTGAGGCGTCCGCGTCAGCCCACGGTCGGCGTGTGGTCGGACCCGGCATCCTCCTCGAGGTCGGCCAGCACCTCCTTCGCGGCGCCGGGATCGATCGCCTCCGCCTTGTCGAGCAGGCGTCCGGCCTCCTTCTTGTCGTCGAGCTTGTCCAGCGCCGCCTCGACGAGGTCGCGCGCCTGCTCGTGCGCCGGCTGTCCTGCTGTGTCGTCCGCCATGAGAGGTCTCCTGATGCTCGACCGGTTGAAAGCCGGCCGGGCCGGGGGGTTCCGCCCTACCCGCCCGCGACCGGCGCCAGCCCAATGGCGGCGTGGTGGGCGCGGTCGAGCCGGCGCAGCAGCGGCAGCAGCGCCGCGCAGACCCCCACCACCACCAGCGCCAGCATCAGCAGCCGCAGGAACAGCCCGTCATAGATGCGGAGGCTGACGGCGGGATCGAGCCCCTCCAGCCCCTTCGGGATCGCCGCCCAGCTGGCGACCAGGCTGCCCAGGTAGAAGGCGACGCCGGCCGCCACCAGGTAGGTGCCCATCATCAGCGCCGACATCCGCCTGGGCACGTAGCGGGCCACCACCGCGAAGGCGAGCCCGTTGGTCAGCAGCTCGCCGACCGAGACCAGCCCGTAGCCGACGATCATCACCCAGAACGGCACGATCGGATGGGCGGGATCGCGCGCGGCCAGGAACCAGACCAGGCAGGAGGCGGCGATCGACGCGTAGCCGATCAGGAACTTCACCGCGACCGACACATCGCGGCCGCCGCGGCCGAGCCGGCCATAGCCCCAGGCCAGCAGCGGGCTCAGCAGCATGATCCAGAGCGGGTTCAGCGCCTGCACCTGGCCGGCGGAGAAGCGGGCCAGCGTGGTGTCGCCGATCCGCAGCCGCAGGTCGACGTTGCGCAGCGCGAACAACGTGAGCGACGTCGCCTGCTGCTGGTAGAAGATGAAGAACATCATGACCTGCAGCGTGAGGATGTACATCGCCAGCATCCCAGGCCGCTCGGCGGGCCGGGCGCGGACCAGCAGCCCCAGCCACAGCAGCAGCACGCCGATCCCGGCCAGCCAGACGCAGGCGCGCGCCACCGCCGGATGCTGCAGCACCGCCATCATCAGCACGACCACCACCGGTATTCCGACCAGCACCGCCACCCCGTGCACCTGCCGCAGCGGCACCAGGTCCGGCGCGCTGCCGATGCCGTCGAGCCGCCGCTGCAGCAGCGCGTAGCTGACCAGAGCCGCGACGAGCCCGGCGCAGCAGACCGCGAAGGCGACATGCCAGCCGAAGTGGTCGCGCAGCCAGGGCGTGAGCAGGATCGACACCGTCGAGCCGACGTTGACCGACATGTAGTAGATGGTGAAGGCGGCATCGATCAGGCTGTCGTCGCCGGCGTAGATCGCGCGCACCACGTTGGCGGCGTTCGGCTTGAACAGCCCGGTCCCGGCGACGATGGCGCCCATCGCGACGTAGATCAGCGTCGTGCCCTGCGTCGGCAGCGCCAGCAGCAGGTAGCCGATCGCCAGCACCGCCGCCCCCAGCGCCAGGCAGCGGCGCGAGCCGAGCACGCGATCGCCGAGCCAGCCGCCCACCACCGGCGCACAATAGAGCATCGCGGTGAAGCCGCCCCACAGCAGGTCGGCCTGGCTGTCCGCCATGCCCAGCCGCTGCACCATGAACAGCAGCATGAGCGCCTGCATGCCGTAGAAGCCGAACCGCTCCCACAGCTCGATCGACAGGACGACGGCGAAGCGCTGGGTGCGGCTGGGACTCGGCATGGCCGGTGCTGTAACGCCCGCGGCCCGGCCCGTCGATCGTCGCACCGGTCCGCCTCGACGCAAAGGTGAAGCGGCGGCGGTCAACCTGCGGCAGGCGCCGGCCTTGAGGTCGGCATGACGTCAGACCGAGGTCCCCCATGACAGCATTTCGCACCATCCGCCTGGCCGCCCTGGCCGGGCTTGCCGCAGCGTCTCTCGCCACTCCGGCCCTGGCGCAGTTCGGTGGCGTCGGCAGCGCCGGCGCACCCGGCGCCGTGGGCCATGGCCCGACCAACATCACCGGCGCCGGCACCGGTTCCAGCAGCCCGGACGCCTCGCCCGGGGTGCAGCCTTTGACCGGCGATGCAGCCGGGGCGGCCGGGACGCCGGGCGGCGTCGGCGGGGTCCCGCAGGCGCCGGCGGTGCCGAGCCCCGGCATCGTGACGCCCGGGGTGCCGGGCACCGTCGGCGCGCCGGAGCCGGTGACCGGCGTGCCGTCCGCGCCGACGGCACCGCCACTGGTGATCCCGTCGGGCGCGCGCCCACGCTGATCCGGCTGCATGACCGAGGCAGAGCTGGACGAGCTGCAGCGGGACTGCCCGACGCTCTACCACATGGCCGAGCGTGGCAGCTGGCCTTCGATCCGCCGCTACGGCCTGCTCAGCACCTCGGCGCTGCTCGACCTGCACGGGATCCGGGGCGCCGAGCGGGACCGGCTGGAAGCCTGCCGCCGCCCCGTCACCGCGACCGTCCGGGGGCCCGGGCTGGAGCCGGCGATGATCCGCGACCAGAAGCCGATGGACGATCCGAGCCTGCGCCGATGCCTCGATCCGGGCCTGGAGCCGTCTGACTGGTATAGGCTGCTCAACGGCCGGGTATTCTTCTGGCCGAGCCCCGCACGCCTGCACCGGCTGCTGCATGCGCGGTCCTATCGCGACGTCGCGCACGACGTGCTGGAGCTGGACACCGCCGCTCTGGTGACAGCCTGGCGTCCCGCGATCACGCTGTCGGCGATCAACAGCGGCGCCACTCGGCCGTTTCCGGTCTCGCGCGGCCGCGCCACCTTCCTGCCGATCGCCGATTACCCCTACGCCGCCTGGCGCGCGCGACGGTCGCGCGGCGAGCGGGTGGTGGAGCTCGCGGTCGCGCACGGCGTGCCCGATGTCGAGCGGTTCGTGCGCCGGGTGGTGCGCATGGGCGGCGGACGGGACGACGAGATCCTCTTCGAACGCTCCCCTCGCATTGCTCCGCCCGCCTCGCTCCTCTAAAGCCTCGCCTCCCGCGGACCGGCCGCGGTCCGATCATCGCGAGGCGGCTTCATCATGCGGGGCAAGCGCGGACGCGCACTGGACGGCTGGCTGATCGTGGACAAGCCGGCCGGCATGACCTCCACCGACGTGGTGAACCGCGTGCGCCGCGGCTTCGATGCGCAGAAGGCCGGGCATGGCGGCACCCTCGACCCGCTCGCCACCGGGCTGTTGCCGGTGGCGTTCGGCGCCGCCACCAAGACCGTCCCCTACATCATGGACGGCACCAAGCTGTACCACTTCACGCTGCGCCTCGGCGAGGCGCGCGACACCGACGATGCCGACGGCCAGGTGACCGCCACCTCCGCCGTGCGGCCGACCAACGACGCGTTTCGGGCCGCGCTCGGCGCCTTCATCGGCGACATCATGCAGGTGCCGCCGGTGTTCTCGGCGATCAAGGTCGCCGGCGAGCGCGCCTACGACATGGCCCGGGAGGGCCGCGCCCCGGTGCTGGAACCGCGGCCGGCGCGGGTCGACCGCTTCGCGCTGGTCGAGCGCACCGACGACGACACCGCCGTGTTCGAGGTGCAGTCCGGCAAGGGCGTCTACATGCGGAGCCTGGCGCGCGACCTCGCCATCGCCTGCGGCACGGTGGGCCACGTCTCGGCGCTGCGGCGGCTTCGGGTCGGGCCGTTTCTGGAGCGGCACGCGATTTCCCTGGACAAATGCCTGAGCGGAGAGGACAACGCGCCAGCCTCACCGGAGCTGTTGCTGCCGGTCGCGACCGCGCTGGCCGACATCCCGGCGCTGGCCTTGACCACCGTAGAAGCGGCAAGCCTCATGCAGGGCCAGGCGATCAGCCTGGTCGAATTCATGGGGCGCATTCCTGAGTCCGCCGACCCCGCAGGCGGGGTGGCGCGGGCGATGGACGGGGGGCGCGTGATCGGGCTGTGCCGACTCCAGGAGGGGTGGCTGCGTCCGGAACGCCTTCTCTGACCTTGTTCCAGGAGAACAGCGATGTCGATCACGGCGGAGCGTCGCACGACGCTCATCGGCGACTACAAGACCGGCGAGGCCGACACCGGCTCGCCCGAGGTGCAGGTGGCGCTGCTCAGCGAGCGCATCACCAACCTCACCGAACACCTCAAGACACACGCCAAGGACTTCCATTCGCGCCGCGGCCTGCTGATGCTGGTCGGCCGCCGGCGGCGCCTGCTGGACTACCTGAAGCGCAAGGATGAAGGTCGTTACACCGGGCTCATCGGGCGGCTGGGGCTCCGGCGCTAGGGGCTTTGCCCCTAGAACCCCACCAGAGGGCAGTCGCCCTCTGGACGCCCAATTCTTAAGTAGAGGGTATCCGAAGGGCGACTGCCCTTTGGCGGGTCCAGGCCTGGTGCGGAGCACGCTTCGCATGACGCCCTGACCTTAACCGGCGGATTTCCCGACGTTTCCGGCCACATGGGGGTCCCTCCATGCCGTCCGAAACGTCGCCTCCGCCCAACAGACAGGGACGACACGATGTTCGACTTCTACGCCAAGGAACTGGAGTGGGGCGGCCGCACGCTGCGGCTCGAGACCGGCAAGATCGCCCGGCAGGCCGACGGCGCCGTCATGGTGCATTATGGCGACACCATCGTGCTCTGCACGGCGGTCGGCGCCAAGTCGGTGAAGCCGGGGCAGGATTTCTTTCCGCTCACCGTCAACTACCAGGAGAAGGCGTTCGCGGCCGGTAAGATCCCGGGCGGCTTCTTCAAGCGCGAGGGCCGGCCGTCCGAGGCCGAGGTGCTGAACTCGCGCCTGATCGACCGCCCGCTGCGTCCGCTGTTCCCCAACGGGTTCCGTAACGAGGTCCAGGTGGTGGCCACCGTGCTGAGCCACGACCTCGAGAACGATCCTGCGATCGTCGCGATGATCGGCTGCTCGGCGGCGCTGACGCTGTCCGGTATCCCGTTCTTCGGCCCGATCGCCGGCTGCCGCGTCGGCTACGCCAACGGCGAATACGTGCTGAACCCGACGCTCGCCGAGACCAAGGAGAGCCAGCTCGACCTCGTGCTGGCCGGAACGTCCGAGGGCGTGCTGATGGTCGAATCCGAGGCCGCGGAGCTCTCCGAGGCGATCATGCTCGGCGCCGTCGAGTTCGGCCACACGGCGTTCCAGCCGGTGATCGAGGCGATCATCGCACTGGCCGAGCATGCCGCGAAGCAGCCCTGGACGCTGCCGGAGGCGTCCGCGGACGAGGTGGCGCTCAAGGGCCGCGTGGACGCGCTGGGCCGCGAGGGCATCGCCACCGCCTATCAGGAGCGGATCAAGCAGGCCCGCACCGAGAAGGTCGGTGCGGCCAAGAAGGCGATCGCCGAGGCGCTGCGGGCCGAGGGGCTCGACCCCGATCGCGCCAAGCTGATGCTCAAGGAGCTCGAGGCCGACGTGGTGCGCGGCTCGGTGCTCGACACCGGGATGCGCATCGATGGGCGTGACACCCGCACCGTGCGTCCGATCGTGTCCGAGGTCGGCATCCTGCCGCGCGCGCACGGCTCGGCGCTGTTCACCCGCGGCGAGACCCAGGCGCTGGTGGTGACCACGCTCGGCACCGGCCAGGACGAGCAGGTGATCGACGCGCTGGAGGGCGAGTATCGCTCCAACTTCATGCTGCACTACAACTTCCCGCCCTATTCGGTGGGCGAGGCCGGCCGCATGGGTTCGCCGGGCCGCCGCGAGATCGGCCACGGCAAGCTCGCCTGGCGCGCGCTGCGTCCGCTGCTGCCGGGCAAGGAGGCCTTCCCCTACACGCTGCGGGTGGTCTCCGAGATCACGGAGAGCAACGGCTCGTCCTCGATGGCGACCGTCTGCGGCACCAGCCTGGCGCTGATGGATGCCGGTGTGCCCTTGAAGCGTCCGGTGGCCGGCATCGCCATGGGGCTGATCAAGGAGGATCGCGGATACGCGGTGCTGTCCGACATCCTGGGCGACGAGGACCATCTCGGCGACATGGACTTCAAGGTGGCGGGCTCCGAGGCCGGCATCACCGCGCTGCAGATGGACATCAAGATCACCTCGATCACCGCCGAGATCATGAAGGTTGCATTGGAGCAGGCCCGCGACGGCCGGCTGCACATCTTGGGCGAGATGGCCAAGGCGCTGACCGAAAACCGAGGCGGAGTCGCGGCCAATGCGCCCAAGATCACCGTGATCACGGTGCCCAAGGAGAAGATCCGCGACGTCATCGGTACCGGCGGCAAGGTGATCCGCGAGATCGTCGAGTTCTCGGGTGCCAAGGTCGATATCGGCGACGACGGCACGATCAAGATCGCCGCCACCTCGGACGAGCAGGCGCAGCGCGCGATCGACCGCATCCGCGGCATCGTCGCCGAGCCGGAGATCGGCCAGATCTATGTCGGCAAGGTGGTGAAGACCGCCGATTTCGGCGCCTTCGTGAACTTCCTGGGCGCCCGCGATGGACTGGTGCACATCTCCGAGCTGACCCAGGGCCGCGTCGTCAAGACCACTGACGTCGTCTCCCAGGGCGACAGCGTGCGGGTGAAGGTCATGGGCTTCGACGATCGCGGCAAGGTGAAGCTGTCGATGCGGGTGGTCGATCAGGCCACCGGCGCCGACATCAGCGACCAGGTCGGGTCGAAGGGCGGCGATCGTGAAGGCGGGCGTGAGGGCGGGCGTGACGGGGGTCGTGAGCGCGGGCCGCGGCGCGAGCGCGGCGAGAGTGACGCCGCCGACTGAGCCGGCCGATGCGCGTGGAGGTCTGGGAAGCGCCGCTTTTCAGGAAACCTCCCCACGTTCTAAAGACTTGGATGGTGCGGCCGGGGTCGGCCGCCGCGAGGCCCGAGGCGATAGCAGCAGGCGATGAAGACGATCAACGCGATTCGGATGGGCGGCAGTGAGATCCTGCCGCTGATCGAGGGCGGCAAGGGCGTTTCGGTCTCCACCGGGGTCTGTTCCGGCCACTGGGCAGCGGCCGGGGGTGCCGGCACCATCAGCGTCGTCAACGCCGACAGCTACGATGACGACGGCCGCGTCGTCCCGCAGCTCTATACCGGGCGCACCCGGCGCGACCGCCACGAGGAGATGGTCGAGTTCGCCATCGCCGGCGGCATCACCCAGGCACGGCAGGCGCACGAGCTGGCCGGCGGCCGTGGCCGGCTGCACGCCAACATCCTGTGGGAGATGGGGGCGGCCGAGCGCGTCATCACCGGCGTGCTGGAGGGAGCCCGCGGGCTGATCCAGGGCCTCACCTGCGGGGCCGGCATGCCCTACCGCCTGTCCGAGATCGCGGCCCGGTTCGGCGTGCACTACTACCCGATCGTCTCGTCCGCGCGCGCCTTCAACGCGCTGTGGCGCCGCGCCTATTCCAAGACCGCCGGGCTGCTGGGCGGCGTGGTGTACGAGGACCCGTGGCTGGCCGGCGGCCATAATGGGTTGTCCAACAGCGAGAACCCGGAGCGCCCGGAGGCGCCGCTGCCGCGGGTGTTGGAGCTGCGCCGCACCATGCGGTTGTTCGGGCTGGGCGACACCCCGATCATCATGGCCGGCGGCGTCTGGTGGCTGGACGAGTGGGAGGACTGGATCGACAATTCCGATCTCGGCCCGATCGCGTTCCAGTTCGGCACGAGGCCGCTGCTGACCCGCGAGAGCCCGATCCCCGAGGCCTGGAAGCAGCGGCTGATGGCGCTGCGCCAGGGCGACATCTTCCTCAACAAGTTCAGCCCGACCGGCTTCTACTCGTCGGCGGTCAAGAACGGCTTCCTGGAGGAGCTGCGGGAGCGCGGCGAACGGCAGGTGGCGTTCAGCCCGGAGCCGGTCGGCGAGCACGTGGCGCCGTACTACATCAGCGGCCGGCGTCTCGTGTTCCTGACCCGGCCCGACCTGGAACGGGCGCGGGGCTGGGAGGCCGAAGGCTTTTCGGAGGCGATGCGCACGCCGGACTCGACGCTGGTGTTCGACACCCGCGCGGCGGCCGCGCAGATCAACGCCGACCAGACGGCCTGCATGGGCTGCCTGTCGGAATGCCGGTTCTCGAGCTGGAGCCAGCGCGGCCCCGGCTACAGCAACGGCCACAAGGCTGACCCGCGCTCGTTCTGCATCCAGAAAACGCTGCAATCGATCAGCCATGCCGCCGACGACGATATTGACGCCACCGAGCGCAACCTGATGTTCAGCGGCCACAACGCCTACCGCTTCGCCTCCGACCCGTTCTACTCCAACGGTTTCGTGCCGACCGTGAAGCAGCTGGTCGAGCGCATCCTCACCGGGCGCTGAACCAGTCCAGCCCAGGCCGGAGATCCTCCCCCTCCCCCTCCACGTCATCCTGTGTCCACGGCAGCGCCATCGCAGCCAGTTCGGCAGCCATGCGGGCGAGCGGCGCCTGCCAATCGAACGGCCGCGGCTGGCTGAAGACGCGAACGCCGTCGTGACGGGGCATCGCGCAGCGGCCGCGATCGCAGGACAGCAGCAGCCAGGCCGTGCACCCGAGCGACGCCGCCAGATCCGCCATCGCCGCATCAAGGGCGATGACGAGATCCGGCAGCCGGACCGGAACCGTGCCTTCCTGCCACACCAGGTCGCGGTAACGCAGGCTGCGGAACGCGACGCCGGGGACTGCGTCGATCAGCGATGCCAACCGCGGGTCATCCCGCCACGGCCACGACCCCTCCGTGCGGACGAGCCCGACCCGCAGGGCGGGCACGGCGCCGCGCCGATCGTCATTCGTCACCCGGGCCTGCCAGACCGGTAGCAGGGCGATGTCGGCGGCGGGATCAGAGAACGTGGCAGGGGCGGCGCTCATGAAGACAGTCTGGCCAAAGAAGGTTGAGGCTTCGTGAAGGCGTCGCTGGAACAGGATCCAGCTCGATTGGCGGGTATTATTGATTTCAATGTGGAGCAGACCTAAGACTGTCGGATCAAGGCCGTATCAAAATTTGATGAGAAACGGAGCGGCCTGAAATAATTTCTGGAAAGACTTCATCGTTACGAGATGTGATGTTCCAGCCGCAGACCGGCTACGGGCTCAGCTTGAAGAAGCAAGTTTCTAAAATTTCTGTAGATGTGGTTGTAACAGCTTCGTCGTTACGCTCTCTGCCAACGCCGAAGGCAGCCCATTGCTTGCACCGGTAATGGATGGCAGCCGCGCCGTCCACGAGGCGAATTCCATCTGGTTGACGACCAGATCTTGGAGGTCATCATCTTTGCCGATGCGAAAGGAAACCTCTTTTACGTTGAGGTGAATTGCTGCCGCAATACCCGTCCCGTTCCCGAGTAAATTCCGGCCGATCTGCAGCCGTTCCACACTTGGTCGGCAGGAGGGTTGATTTTGTAGCTCCGGTATGGATACCAGTTTTAGCTAGATGCAGACCTGGCCTAGCTAATTTTTAGGGAGGGATAGGCAGGCCTCCCGGAACTTGGCGAAAGCGCGCGCTCGATGGCTGATCGCGTTCTTCTCGGACTCCAGCATCTCGGCGAAGCTGCGGGCGTCGCCGTTGGGCACGAACACCGGGTCGTAGCCATGACCGCCGGAGCCGCGCGGCGGCCAGACGAAGTGGCCGTCGATGCGCCCCTCGAACGTCGCATCCGACCCGTCCGGCCACGCCAGGCACAGCACGGCCACGAACCAGGCAGTCGGGTCGGCCTCGAGACCGGCCCCGGCCTCGTCGTGCATGCGTCGCATCGCGGCGGCGTAATCCCGCGGCTGCCCGGCCCAGCGCGCCGAATAAACGCCGGGCTGGCCATCGAGGGCTCCGACGCAGAAGCCGGAATCGTCGGCCAGCGCCGGCAGGTCCGCGGCCCGCGCGGCGGCGTGGGCCTTCAGCCGGGCGTTGCCGGCGAAGCTGTCGGCGGTCTCGTCCGGCTCGGCCAGGCCGAGTGCCGCGGCGGAGACCAGCTCAATGCCGGTCTCCTCCAGCAGCGCCTCGAACTCGGCGATCTTGCCCTGGTTGTGGCTGGCCAGCACCAGCCGGTCGCCGCGGGACAGCGTCATCATGGCAGGCGTGCTCCGGGGGCGAGGTCGAGGGGGGCGAGGTCGAGGGCGGCGCGCTGGGCCGCGAACAGGGTGCCGACGCCGTCCCGCGCCAGGCGCAGCAGCTCCTGGAACTGCGGCTCGGAGAACGGCGCCCCTTCCGCGGTGGCCTGCACCTCGACCAGGCCGCCGTCGCCGGCGAGCACGATGTTGGCATCGGCGAGCGCGCCTGAATCCTCGGCATAGTCGAGGTCGAGCACCGCGCCCGCGTCGGTAAGCCCGCAGGAGATCGCCGCCACCTGGCCAAGTGGCGGCATTGCGGCGATCACCCGGTTGCGCACCAGCGTGGCAAAGGACAGGTGCAGCGCCACCCAGGCGCCGGTGATGGCCGCACAGCGGGTGCCGCCGTCGGCGTTCAGCACGTCGCAGTCGACGGTGACGCCGATCTCGCCCATCGCCCGGCGATCGGTCACCGCCCGCAGGCTGCGGCCGATCAGCCGCTGGATCTCCTGGGTGCGCCCGGATTGCTTCCCCCGCGCCGCCTCGCGCTCGCCGCGCCGATGGGTGGCGCGCGGCAGCATGCCGTATTCGGCGGTGATCCAGCCTTGCCCCTGGCCGCGCAGGAAGCTGGGCACCCGCGGCTCGACGCTCGCCGTGCACAGCACCTCGGTGCGGCCGATTCGGATCAGCGCCGAGCCCTCGGCATGGTGCGAGACGCCGGCCTCGATGCTGACGGGCCGCAGGGCGTGGGCGGCGCGGCCCGATGGGCGCATGGCGGGTGATCCTCGGCTTCTGGCGGCAGATAGCCCGACCCGAGCGTCCAAGGCCACAGCGCTTCCGTCATGTTGTCTTGAGGTCGCACAGTTCGTAGGGTCGGGGCGTGGTGGACCTCCGATGGATCGACTGACGCCCCAGGGGAGACCAACCCTCCCGAGACCGGCCCTCCCGCCGGGCCTTGATCCCCGTGCGGCGTCGATCCTGCGCGAGATCGTCGAGCAGTACGTGGAGACCGGCGACCCGGTCGGCAGCCGCACGCTGTCGCGCCGGCTGCCGCAGCCGCTGTCGCCGGCCACCATCCGCAACGTCATGGCCGACCTGACCACGGCCGGTCTCCTGTATGCGCCGCATACGTCGGCCGGCCGGATGCCGACCGAGAAGGGGCTGCGGCTGTTCGTCGACGGGCTGCTGCAGTTCGGCAGCCTGACCGACGACGAGCGCGAGACCATCGTGCGCTCGCTCGAGACCAAGGGACGCTCGCTGCAGGACACGCTGACCGACGCGTCCGCGATGCTGTCCGGCCTGTCCTCCGCGGCGGGCCTGGTGCTGGCGCCCAAGAGCGACGGCCAGATCAAGCACATCGAGTTCGTGGCGCTGGGCTCCGGGCGGGCGCTGGTGATCCTGGTCGGCGCCGACGGCCAGGTCGAGAACCGGGTGATCGAGACGCCGCCGGGCCTGCCGCCCTCCTCGCTGGTGGAGGCCGGCAACTATTTGAACGCGCGGCTGCGCGGGCTGTCGCTGGCCGAGCTGCGGCTGCACGTGGACGAGGAGCGTGCCGCCAACAGCACCGAGCTCGACCTGCTGGCGGACGGGGTGGTGCAGTCGGGCCTGGCGATCTGGGGCGGCGAGGGCCGCGGCGGCGCGCTGTTCCTGCGCGGCCAGTCCCGGTTGCTGCAGGACGTGACGCAGATCGAGCGGCTGTCCACGATCCAGATGCTGTTCGACCGGCTGGAGACGCAGGAGACCATGCTGCGGCTGCTCGACCTCGCCGAACAGAGCGATGGCGTGCGCATCTTCATCGGCGCCGAGAGCGGGCTGTTCGGGGTTTCGGGGGTCTCGATGGTGGTGGCCCCCGCCCGCAACGAGGCCAACCGCATCGTCGGCGCCATCGGCGTGATCGGGCCGCAGCGGCTGAACTACGGCCGGATCATCCCGGTGGTGGACTACACCGCACGCGTGATCGGGCGGCTGCTGGGGTAGGTCAAGGCTTGGTTTCCCCCCATACCGGGAAGATGCCGTTGAAGCCGATCGACAAGGCCACGAACCGATCATTTTCATACGATTGCAACGCCGTGGAAAATGGTAATTCTGGAATTTCTCTGCACTGCGGTGGAGTCTTTATCCCACAGGCGAGCAATAGATTTAGTTGCGTTTGCACGGGTAAGGATGGAGCTGAGAAATTAGATCCAGGCTTCTCCTGAAAGGTCAGCAAGACCTCGATCATACGATGTGGATCTTCAATCGCCTTTCCTACCTTGTTATCTGCTGCCATTGGCAACAACTCGAGCTTATGAAGCACGATATCCTCTACAGTGGGCGGAATGCTTGTGGCCGAGGTTTCGCTACGACAATCCTTTGCCCGGCCGGCGACGGTAATCAAGCAATCATAGACAAGCCGTTGCGGCTTAAATTTGATCGAGAAGTTGATATTTATGATGTGGTGGGCAACCGCCACGGGTATTCCATCTTGCGTCGCAGGACGGTAACGGGCGTCGGCGATGTAGGTCTTGGCTGCATCGGCGAATTCTGTGTTGGTGGTCTTGATGATCATGCAATCGCGTGCCTGCCCGTCACGGGTGATGGTGCAATCCAAGGAGACGAAGCCTGTCTTGGCCAGCCTCTGCATGTCTGGCGGATATGTTGGTCCATGCTCCGTGAGCGGCGCGATCTGCGTGTCTTCTCTGGTCCGCTCCGCCCCCGTCGGATCTGCTACACAGCCGCTCGTCAGCGCCAGGCACAGGATCAGGATGGAGCGGATCAGAAAAGGATTTCCTGCACGCATCGGCAATTGAACTCCGGCGTCTGCAGCGCAGGTTATTACGTAACTGTAACGCAGTCTAGTGCTCACCCATTGTCCTCGAACCCCGGATACAGTGTCATCCCGCCATCGACGTAGAGCGTGGCGCCGGTGATATAGTCGGCCATGTCGGAGGCGAGGAACACCGCCGCGCGGGCGACGTCCTCGGCGCGGCCGATCCGCTTGTAGGGGATGAGGCGCATCAGCTTCTCCGCCGCCTCGCCCTCGGTCGCCTCCTTGTTGATGGCGGTGCTGATGGCGCCGGGCGAGATCGCGTTCACGCGGATGCGCTGCGGGCCGACCTCCTGCGCCAGCGTGCGCATCAGCATGTCGACGCCGCCCTTCGACGCCGCGTAGTTCACGTGCCCGCCCCACGGGATCACGTCGTGCACCGAGCTCATGTGCAGGATCTTGCCCACGGCGGCCGAAACGCCGCGGTCGCCCTGCGCCATAAACTGCCGGATCGCGGCCCGCGCGGTCAGGAACTGGCCGGTGAGGTTGACGTCGATCACGCGCTTCCAGTCCGCGAGGCTCATCTCGGCCGACGGCGCGTCCTTCTGCATGCCAGAATTGGCGACCACGATGTCGACCGCCCCCCATCGCTCGAGCGTCTGCGCGAACAGCCGCGCCACCGCGTCTTCGTCCGAGACGTCCGCCCCATAGGCGAAGGCGCGGCCGCCACGGGCGACGATCTCGGCCGCCAGCCGCTCGGCCGGCTCGGCTTGGCTGTTGTAGTTGACCGCGACCGCGGCGCCGGCCTCGGCCAGGGCGGACGCGGTGGCGAAGCCCAGGCCGGAGCTAGCGCCGGTCACGATGGCGATCTGGTCGTCCAGGCGGCACTGCATCGATGCTCCTTAAGGTCAAGTGATACGTCGGGTGGAACGGAACGCCTTAGCATCGGGGGAGACCCATCGTCATGACGGAACACGACGCCGGCCGGTCCGGCACCTTCACGCTCGGCGGCGACCTGGCCGTGACGCGGCTGGGGTACGGCGCCATGCGCATTACCGGAGCCGGGATCTGGGGCCCGCCCGCCGATCTCGAGGCGGCGCGGGCGACGCTGCGGCGCGCCATCGAACTTGGCATCGACTTCATCGACACCGCCGACAGCTATGGCCCGTTCCTCAGCGAGGACGTGATCGCCGAGACGCTGCGGCCGTACTAGGGTCTGACGATCGCCACCAGGGGCGGCCTGGTCCGGCACGGCCCGAACATCTCTGGCGCCCGGTCGGCCGCCCGGACTACCTGCGCCAGTGCGTGCTGATGAGCCTGCGCCGGCTGGGACTGGAGCGGATCGACCTCTGGCAGCTGCACCGGGTCGATCCCCAGGTTCCGGAGGACGAGCAGTTCGGGGTCATCGCCGAGATGCGCCGCGAGGGGCTGATCCGGCACGTCGGCTTGAGCGAGGTGTCGGTCGAGACCATCCGCGCGGCGCAGGTCCACGTCCCGGTGGCCAGCGTGCAGAACCGCTTCAACCCGGTCGATCGCGGCGCCGAGGACGTGCTGGAGTTCTGCGAGCGAGAGGGCATCGGCTTCATCCCGTGGGCACCGCTCGCCGGCGGCCGTCTGGCGCAGGAGCCATCGGCGCTGACCGCGATCGCCCGCGACCGCGGCGTCTCCACCGGGCAGGTGGCGCTGGCCTGGCTGCTGCGGCGTTCGCCCGTCATGCTGCCGATCCCCGGCACCGGCAGCCCGTCGCACCTGGAGGAGAACGTCGCCGCGGTGGATCTCGTGCTCGGCGACGAGGAGGCCCAGGCGCTGCAGGCGGCCGCTTGAGGGAAGGCCAGGGCGTCGTGCGGAGCACGCTGTCGCATGACGCCCTGGACCCGCTGGGGCGCGCCGCGCAGACCCGCTTTCCTTAAGAATGGTGTCCAGAGGCTCCGCCTCTGGTGGGGTCCAGGGGCAAAGCCCCTGGCCTTGCTACCGCCGCCCCGGGAAACAGATCGGCGCGAACGCCGGCCGCGGCACGTAGCGGCCATCGCCGGGCGTGGTCCGCAGCGTGCCCTCGTGCCAGGCCAGCCGACCGCCGGCGATGGTGCTGCGGGCAACGCCGGTCACTTCCATGCCCTCGTAGACGTTGAAGTCCACCCGCTGGTGGTGCGTGCGAGCCGAGATCGTGCGGCTGGCCTCGGGGTCCCACAGCACCAGGTCGGCGTCCGAGCCGACCGCGATCGTGCCCTTGCGCGGATGCATGTTGAAGATGCGGGCGCTGTTGGCTGAGGTCACCGCAACGAACTCCGCCGGAGTCAGCCGGCCGGTGCGGACGCCGTGGTGCCACAGCACGCTCATGCGGTCCTCGATGCCGGCGGTGCCGTTGGGGATGCGGGTGAAATCATCGCGGCCGAGCGCCTTCTGGCTGGCGTTGAAGCAGCAATGGTCGGTCGCCGTGGTGTGCAGCTGGCCGCTGGCGAGCCCGGCCCACAGCGCCGCCTGGTGCGACTTGGCGCGGAACGGCGGGCTCATCACGTGCGCGGCGGCGAACGCAAAGTCGGGCCTGTCATAGACGCCCTCGTCGATCAGCAGGTGCTGCGCCAGCACCTCGCCGAACACGCGCTGGCCTTGTCCGCGGGCCTGCGCGATCGCCGCCGCGGCGTCCGCGGTGGAGACGTGGACGACGTAGAGCGGCGCGCCCAGCAGGCCGGCGATGGCGATCGCCCGCTGCGCCGCCTCGCCCTCGACGGCCGGCGGCCGCGACAGCGGATGGCCCCTCGGCCCGGTGATCCCGCGCGCCAGCAGGGCGCGCTGCAGGTGCGCCACCGCCTCGCCGTTCTCGGCGTGCACGCTGCACAGCGCGCCCAGCGACAGCGCGTGGCCGACGCTGTTCAGTAGCACGCCGTCATCGACCATCAGCGCGCCCTTGTAGGCCATGAAGTGCTTGAAGCTGTTGACGCCGTGGTCGCGCACCAGCGTCGTCATCTCGTCCGCCACCCGCTCCGACCAGTGCGTGACCGCGACGTGGAAGCCGTAGTCGCAGACCGACTTGGCGGCGCGTTCGGACCAGGCGTGCCAAGCGTCGAGCAGCGAGCCGCCGGGGGTGGGGATCGCGAAATCCAGGATGGTGGTGGTGCCGCCGGCCAGCGCTGCCTCGGTGCCGGTGCGGAAATCGTCGCTGGAGACCTCGCCCATGAAGGGCAGCTCCATGTGGGTGTGCGGGTCGATGCCGCCCGGCATCACCAGCAGTCCGCCAGCGTCGAGCGTCGCCGCCCTGGTCGGCGCCTCGAGCGCCTGGCCCGGCCGCCCGATCGCGGCGACGACTCCGTCGGCCAGCAGCAGGTCGGCGCGCAGGCTGGTCTCCGCGGTCTGCAGCGTGCCGCCGCGGATCAGGATCGGCGGAGCGGGATCGGTCATTGGCGGCGGCTCCCCGTCGGGCGGTGCCGGCAGTAGGCGACGCCGCCGCCGGGCGCGCAACACCCCGCCTTGCGCGGTGCGGCGCTTGTGCCGGACAAGCGTGGCCGGGCGATCGGGGTGGCACGGGGCATGATCACGCGGCGGGTGCCGGCCGAGGACCGGCATGGCTGAGGCGATCGCGCGCGGCCTGCCCGGGATGCTGCTGCTGCTGGCGCTCGGGGTGCTGTTCTCGACCGACCGGCGCCGGATCAGCCCGCGCACCGTGCTGGCGGCGCTGGCCTGCCAGCTGCTGCTGGGCGCGCTGATCCTGTTCGTGCCGCCGGGCCGGGCGGCGCTGCGGGTGGCCTCGGCGGCGGTCGGCACCGTGCTCGGCTACGGCGACGCCGGCATCGCGTTCCTGTTCGGCGACCTGGTCGGGCCGCGCATGGCGACGGTGTTCCCGGACGGCGGCTTCGTGTTCGCGCTGCGCGTGCTGCCGCAGATCGTCTACATCTCGGCGCTGATCGCGGTGCTCTACCACTGGGGCGTCATGCAGGCGCTGGCGCGACTGGTCGGCGGCGCGGTGCGGCGGCTGCTCGGCACCTCGGCGGTAGAGAGCTTCGGCGCGGTGACCACGATCGTGCTGGGCCAGAGCGAGATGCCGGTGGCGCTCAAGCCCTACGTGCCGCTGCTGACTCGGGTGGAGCTGTTCGCGCTGATGTCGAGCGGCACGGCCTCCGTCGCGGGCTCGGTGCTGGCCGGCTATGCGGCGCTCGGCATCCGCATCGACTACCTGCTGGCGGCCTCCGTGATGGCGATCCCGGGCGGGCTGCTGTTCGCCAAGCTGCTGGTGCCGACCACGGAGCCGTCGCGCGTCCGCACGCTGGACCTCGCTTTCGACGGCATCCGGCCGGCCAGCGTGTTCGAGGCGATCGCGGCGGGTGCCGGCAACGGCGTGCGCGTGGCGGTCGCGGTGGCGGCGATGCTGGTCGCCTTCATCGGGCTGATCGCCTGCCTGAACGGGCTGGTGGGCCTGGTCGGCGGCCGGATCGGGCTGCCCGGACTGTCGCTGCAGCGGATGCTGGGGGTGCTGTTCGCGCCACTGGCCTGGGCGATCGGCGTGCGGTGGGCGGAGGCGTTGCCGATCGGCGGCATCATCGGCCAGAAGCTGGTGTTCAACGAGTTCGTCGCCTACCTGCAGCTCTCGCCGCTGATCCGCACCGGCGCGCTCTCGGGCCACGCGATCGCGATCGCCTCGTTCGCGCTGTGCGGCTTCGCCAACCTCTCCTCGATCGGCATCCTGCTGGCCGGCTACGGCGCGGTGGCGCCGGAGCGGCGCTCCGAGGTGGCATCGATGGGCCTGCGCGCCGTGCTGGCCGGCACGCTGTCCAACCTGATGAGCGCCACCATCGCCGGCATGTTCATCGCGTCCTGAGCTGGCCGGCTAGAGGATGATCCGATCGCTTAGGCTTACGGTTCACGCTCTAGCTTGTTGTTTAACGAGCATCTTTATCCGATCGAACGAGTCCGTTCGATCGGATGATGCTCTAGATGTCCGCCGGGCCGAGGCTCGCCAGCCACTCGGCCACCCCGTGCAGGCTCGTCTCGATCCGCCAGGCCATCGCCCGCATGTCGTCGTCCGCCGTCAGCAGGTCGGGCACCATGATGACGCGCATGCCGGCGGCATAAGCGGCACGGACGCCGTTGTGGGAGTCCTCCAGCGCCAGGCAGTCCGCGGGCCTCACGCCGAGCCGCGCCGCCGCGGTGAGGAACGGCTCCGGATGCGGCTTGCCCCGGCTCACGTCGTCGCGGGTGACGATCGCGTCGAAGCGGTCCGCGATGCCGACCAGCCCCAGATGGTGCATCGCCCGCACGCGGTTCGACGAGGTCGCGATCGCGCGCGGCAGGTGCCGCCGGTCCAGCACGTCCAGCAACTCGCGAGCGCCACGCTTCAGCGCCAGCCGCCCGGTCGCCACGATCTCCGCCAGCCGCTCGGCATGGAGTGCGATGTAGCGGTCCAGCGGCAGGCCGGCCCCGTAGCGCTCCCCGATCACGACGCGGCACTGATCGAGCGGCAGCCCGATCAGCGAGCGGCAGAACGCGTCGGGCAGGTCCATGCCGAGGTCGCACCCGGCCAGCACCAGCGCCTCCATCGACAGCACCTCGCTGTCGAGCAGCAGCCCGTCCATGTCGAAGACCACCGCCCTCGGGGCGATGTCGTGCTGCTCGGCCATGTCCCCTTCCTAAGGCTGCGGTGGTGTGGAGCACGAAACGCGTGTCCCTGACGAGCCTTCGGCGGCCGACTGATCCTGCCGGAAGACGAGGCGGCGGCTGTCGGATCGCCGCCTTGGCATTGTCCCGCGCCGCGGGAGCCGGAGAACGACGCCCGTCCGGCCGGGGCCCGGATCGGCGTGCGACGATGACCGCAATGGTTGCATTGCCATCGAGAGCCGATCATGCCGCTTCCCCTCGCCGTCCCGTTCGCCGGCAGCCATATGAGAGGAGGAAGAGGGGCCGGCGCGAACCGTCCGCCTCGCGCTTGAGGTCCTCCGGTGGGTAGGGCGCTCGATCCTTTATCGGGAACGGCGCAAATACGTCTCACCCACGGGCACCCCTTCGCCCTGGTGGAGAGAGACCTGCCAAGAGCGAGACACTTCGCGACCGCCGCCTGCGCTACGTCCGGGCGATCCTTCAATCCCATTCCACATCGGCGGCGCTGCTCGGGGAGACGTCCAGCCTGGACGGGCTCCGGGTCCTGGTGCTCGGCGCCGCGCCGGCGGACACGCAACGCCGAGGCCCGGCTTCCGGACTCCCACTGCGAGGCACGGTCGGCCGACCTCGTGCTGGCGCCGCACGTCACCCTCGTGACCGTCGCCCGCGTCGTGGCGCAGGCCGCCCGGTCGCTGGACCATGGCGGACGGATCGTCATGGCCCTGCCGACCGACGATCGCGAGCTGAACGCGGCCGCGCTGCGGACCCTGGCCGATGCCGGCTTCCTCGCGCCGTCGATGGACCGCGACGGGGGCGAGACGAGGCTTCGCGCCGGGCGCGGACCCAACCCGACCCGGAACTGAGCCGTCCGTCCCCGGCCCGCACCGGCAGGGGCACGGCACCCCGGGACACGAGGACGTCCGACCGGAGCGGCTCGGGCATGCACAGGCCGGTCGATGCCCGCCTCCGGCGCCGTGCTTTGACGGGATCGATCGGCCCACCCTAAGCTCGGGCTCCCGGCGGGGATGCCTTGCATGGCCGACACCTTGGCTGCGACCGAACCACGGCTCCGGGCGGGACGGCTCGACGCCGGGGCACTCGCGGCCAACTTCTCCGACGCGCACCCGCCTCTGTCCGCCGGCCAGGCGCTGGTCGAGGCCGCACGCTGTTACTACTGCCACGACGCGCCCTGCATCGAGGCGTGCCCGACCGCCATCGACATCCCCGCCTTCATCGCCCGCATCGCCGACGGCAACCTGCGCGGCTCGGCCGAGACCATCCTGTCGGCCAACATCTTCGGCGCCGCCTGCGCCCGGGTCTGCCCGACCGAGATCCTGTGCGAGCGGGCCTGCGTCCGCACCGCGCAGGAGCACGCCCCGGTCCGGATCGGCGCGCTGCAGCGCCACGCCACCGACGCCCTGATGCGGACCGGCGTGCACCCGTTCGCGCGCGCGCCCGAGACCGGCCGCCACGTCGCGGTGGTGGGCGGGGGACCCGCCGGCATCGCCTGCGCGCACCGGCTGGCGATGCTGGGCCACGGCGTCACCGTCTACGAGGCGCGGCCGCGCGCCGGCGGCCTCAACGAGCACGGCGTCGCCGCCTACAAGCTGCCCGGCGACTTCGCGCAGGACGAGCTCGACTTCATCCTGCGCATCGGCGGCATCACCATCCTGCATGATCGCCGCCTCGGCCGCGACATCGGCCTGGACGCGCTGCGCCGCACCCACGACGCGGTGTTCCTGGGCCTCGGCCACAACGCCGTGCGCAGCCTCGCCCTCTCGCCGGAGCCGCTCGCCGGCGTGCAGGACGCGGTGGCCTTCATCGAGGATCTGCGGCAGGCGGCGGACAAGTCGACCGTCGCGGTCGGCGACCGCGTGGTCGTGGTCGGCGGCGGCAACACCGCGATCGACGCCGCGATGCAGGCCAGCCGCCTCGGTGCGCGCGCGGTCACCATCGCCTATCGCGGCGCGCCCGAGCTCATGTCGGCGACGCGGTTCGAGCAGGACTGGGCCCGCACCTCCGGCATCCGCATCCGCGCCTGGAGCAACCCCCGCGCGCTGCACGGCGCGGCCGGGCAGGTGACCGCGATCGAGTTCGACGGCGGCGGCCCGGGTCAGGGCCACGGCCCGGACATCGAGCCGGCCGACATGGTGCTGATTGCGGTCGGCCAGCGCTTCGACGGCGGCCTGTTCGGCGCCGGACCGTCCGCGGTCCCCGCGATGGCGGCGGGCCGCATCCTCGTCGATGCCGGGCAGGCGACCTCGCTCCCGGGCGTCTATGCCGGCGGCGACTGCACCGCGGGCGCGGACCTCACCGTGCAGGCGGTGCAGGACGGCAAGGTGGCGGCACTCTCGATCGACGCGATGCTGCGCGCGGCGAGCGCCTGAGCGTGGCCGACCTGCGCTGCAGCCTGGCCGGCATCCGCAGCCCGAACCCGTTCTGGCTGGCCTCCGCGCCGCCCACCGACAAGGAGTACAACGTCCGCCGCGCATTCGCCGCCGGCTGGGGCGGCGTGGTGTGGAAGACGCTGGGCCTGGACCCGCCGATCGTCAACGTCAGCGGCCGTTACGGCGCCGTATCCCATCAGGGCCGGCGCCTCGCCGGCTTCACCAACATCGAGCTGATCTCCGACCGGCCGCTCGCCACCAACGTCGCCGAGATCAAGCGCATCAAGCGGGATTTCCCCGACCGCGCGATGGTGGTCAGCCTGATGGTGCCGTGCGACGAGCCGAGCTGGCGCGCCATCCTGCCCATCGTCGAGGCCACCGGCTGCGACGGCATCGAGCTCAACTTCGGCTGCCCGCACGGCATGAGCGAGCGCAACATGGGCGCCGCCATCGGCCAGGTTCCCGAATACGTCGAGATGGTCACGCGCTGGTGCAAGGCGGCCACGCGCATGCCGGTGATGGTGAAGCTCACCCCCAACGTCACCGACATCCTGGCCCCGGCGCGGGCGGCCGCGGCAGGGGGCGCCGACGCGGTCTCGCTGATCAACACCATCCAGTCGATCGCCGGCGTCGACCTCGACGCGATGACGCCGCTGCCGGCGGTGGACGGGCAGGGTACGCATGGCGGCTATTGCGGCCCGGCGGTGCGGCCGATCGCGCTGCGCATGCTGGGCGACATCGCCCGCGACCCTGCGCTGCGCGGCCTGCCGCTGTCCGGCATGGGCGGCATTGGCACCTGGCGCGACGCCGCCGAGTTCATCGCCCTGGGCGCCGCCGGCGTGCAGGTCTGCACCGCGGCGATGCATCACGGCCACCGTATCGTCGCCGACATGATCGACGGGCTGTCGAACTGGATGGACGCCAAGGGCCACGCCACCCTCGAGAGCTTCCGCGGCCTGGCTGTCGCCAACTACGTCCCGTGGGGCAGTCTCAACGTCAACTTCCGCACCGTGGCCCACATCGACCCCGATCTCTGCATCTCCTGCGGCAAATGCTACGTCGCCTGCGAGGACACCTCGCACCAGTCGATCGCCAAGCTGCCAGGCCGCCTCTACCGGATCATCGAGGACGAGTGCGTCGGCTGCAACCTGTGCGCGCATCTCTGCCCGGTCGAGCGCTGCATCACCATGGTGCCGCAGCCGGCGACCGCGGCGCGTGCGACCTGGGCGGAGCACTCCAACAACCCGCACCGGACCCTGCCCGGGACCGTCCGTTGAGCAACCTCGCGATCGACCCGGCGCGGCTCTGGTCCAGCATCCTGCAGACGGCCGCGATCGGCGCCACGCCCAGGGGCGGCATTTGCCGGCTGGCGCTGACCGAGCTCGACCGCGCGGTGCGCGACTGGTTCGTGGCCGAATGCGAGGCGGTCGGCTGCACCGTCACCGTCGACGACATGGGCAACATCTTCGCCCGCCGTCCCGGCCGCGACCCGGCGCTGCCACCGATCGCGATCGGCAGCCACCTCGACACCCAGCCCACCGGCGGCAAGTTCGACGGCGTGATCGGCGTGCTGGCCGGACTCGAGGTGCTGCGCGCCCTCGCCGAGAGCGGCACCGGGACCGAGGCGCCGATCGAGGTGATCGACTGGACCAACGAGGAGGGCTCGCGCTTCGCACCGGCGATGTTGTCGTCGGGCGTGTTCGCCGGCGCCTTCACCCGCGACTGGGCCCATGCGCGCGCCGACCGCGCCGGCACCCGCTTCGGCGACGCGCTGTCGGCGATCGGCTACCGCGGCGACGCCCCCTGCGGCGCGCATCCGCTGTCGGCGCATTTCGAGCTGCACATCGAGCAGGGCCCGATCCTGGAGGACGAAGACCGCGTGATCGGCATCGTCACCGGCGTGCAGGGCATGCGCTGGTACGAGGTGACGGTCGCCGGCGAGGAGGGCCATGCCGGCGCCACCCCGATGCGCCTGCGCCGGGACGCGCTGCTGGCCTCGGCGCGCATGATCCAGTCCGTCGAGCGCATCGCCCACGCGCACGCCCCGGACGCGGTCGGCACCGTCGGCCTGATCGACGCCCGCCCGAACAGCCGCAACGTGGTCCCCGGCGAGGTGTTCTTCACCGTTGACCTGCGCCACCCCGACGACGTCGTGCTTGAGGCCATGGAGGGCGCGATGCACGCCGCCTTCGAGGGTGACGCCGGTGGCCTCGCGCTCTCGATCGAGCGGGTGTGGGACAACCCGGCGGTCGCCTTCGATCCCGGCTGCATCGCCGCCGTGCGCGACGCCGCCGTGGCACTGGGCCATCCCGCCCGCGAGATCGTCTCCGGCGCCGGCCACGACTCCGCCTACGTCGCCCGCGTGGCGCCGACCGCGATGATCTTCGTCCCCTGCGCCGGCGGCCTCAGCCACAACGAGGCCGAGAGCGCCGAGCAGGCCCACGTCGCCGCCGGCGCCGCCGTGCTGCTCCACGCCGTGCTGGCGACGGACCGGCGACTGGCGGCGGCAAGGCAGGGGCGCGTGTCCCGCGAGACCGCCGGAGTCCGGGGCCCCGTGATCGACGGTGGGAGCGCGTAGCCGCCCGACACCTCGATCCGGGTCCCCGTCGCCCAACCGAAGCGGTCCGACCGCAGGGCGGCGACCGCGCCGCCGATATCGTCCGGACGTCCGGCGCGACCGAGCGCCATCGCGGCGACGACCCGTTCCCCGATTGCGGGATCGTCGCGGACGGCGCCGCCGTTGAAGTCGCTCTCGACAGCGCCAGGGGCGATCGTGTTGACGCTGATGCGGTGGTCGCGCAGCTCGAGCGGCAGGTAGCGCGTCGTCTGCTCGACCGCCTCGTTGGTCGCGGCGTAGAGGCCGGCAGGCATCCGGCGAGGCGATCGTCGGCCAGCAGGAGCGTGCGGGACAGGTTGGAGGGGAATCGGTCGTACTAGGCACGCTGCACAGCCGTCATATCCTCCGGTCTGACGAGCGGGATCCGTGACGTTCTTCGCCTCTTTCTTGCCCTGCCGCGATGGTTCATCGCTCCACGACGTCTTGCTTGCCGTCTTGGAAGATACGGTACGTTGCGTATCGTATATGAATGCCGGCAGCGGTGCGGGAACGGGCAAATAAGCGAACCCGCGGTCGTGCCGATCACCGGAGCGGCGAGGCGAAGGATCGGTCGGGCGATGACGGTGCGGGCTGACATCGGCCTGCGCGGGGAGGTCGGTGCGCCGGTCGGCGGCCGCTCCATGACGCGCGGCATTCGTCCTTGCCCGCCGCATTTCGGGAAGGCTCGGCATGGCTGCTGAGGGCCAGGCGTTCCCGACCGGCACGAGGCAAGCTGCGGTCCGGCGGCCACCGGGACGGCCCCGCAGCGAGGTGGCCCGCGCCGCGATCCTGACGGCCGCCTCGGCGCTTCTCGACGAGGCGGGCTGCGCCGCGCTCACCATCGAGGGCATCGCCGCGCGGGCCGGCGTCGGCAAGCGCACGATCTATCGCTGGTGGCCGACGAAGGGCGCGACACCAACCTCGACGACCTGATCGACAGCCTCTACGGCCCGATCTTCACCCGCCTGTTGTTCCGACACGCCCGGCGCCCAGGCCAGGGCTCTGCCCTGGACCCGCCAAGGGCCGGCGGCCCTTGGAACCCCCTGTCTAAGCGGTTTCCAAAGGCAAGCCTTTGGCGGGGTCCAGGGGCAGAGCCCCTGGCCTTCCTATCACGGCCGGACACCTGCGCCGCTCTGGGACGCGGCGCCGCTGGTCGTCCCGTCCAGCCCATGCACGCGATAGTTCTCGAGCGCCCTCTCGGTCGGATACTGGTTGGTGAGGTCACCCGCGCGATTGAAGTATTCGGTGACCACGATCCCCAGCGCCGGGTCGATCACCGGCTGCGGGTTCAGCAGCCGGACCGGCGCGGTCGGCGTCGCCGGTGCTGCGTCCGCGGCAGTCTCGGTCGGGCGTGGGGTGGGCTGGATCGCCGGCACGGCGCTGGTCGGGGTGATCTGCATGGCGGCCTCGGAGCGAACGCGTTCGTGCCGTCCAACAGACAAGACAAATCCTAACGGCGGGTGAACGGCGGCCTACTCGGAGCCGAGCGGGCGCGAGAGCAGGCGGGCGCGGGCTTCGGCCAGGTCGATCCGACCCATCAGCAGCAGGGCCACCGCCTCGATGACCGGCACCGGCACGCCGGCGGCGGCGGCGCGCGCGGCCAGGGCAGGGGCGGTCTCGACGCCCTCGGCCACCGTCGAGCGGGCGGCCAGGATGTCGGGCAGCGCCTGGCCCCGGCCCAGCGCCACCCCCAGGCTGTAGTTGCGCGACGCCGGCCCGGTGCAGGTCAGGACCAGGTCGCCGATGCCGGACAGCCCCGCCGCGGTGGCCGGCCGGCCGCCGAGGGCCGCGATCAGCCGCGACAGCTCGGCGACGCCGCGGGTGATCAGCGCGGCGCGCGCGTTCTCGCCGTAGCCGGCGCCGATCGCCGCCCCAGCCGCAATCGCCACCACGTTCTTGGCCGCCGCCCCCACCGCCACGCCCACCGGGTCGTCGCCGGCATAGAGGCGGAAGGCGGGCGTCGCCAGCATCGCCGCCAGCCGGCGCGCCAGCACCGCGTCGGCGCAGGCCAGCACGGCGGCCGCCGGCAGCCCGGCCGCCACCTCGCCGGCGAAGTTCGGGCCGGACAGGATGCCGCACGGCAGGCCCGGATGCAGCGCCGCCAGCACCTCGATCGGCAGCCTGTGGCTGTCGCGTTCGACGCCCTTGCAGCAGGCGATCAGCGGCGCCCGCACCGCGAGGCGGCCGGCGATCCGCCGCAGGTGCTGCATCGGCACCGCCAGCAGCACGAGGTCGGCCGCGGTCGGCAGCGCGCCGCCGACCGCGACGCCGTCCGGCAGGACCACGCCCGGCAGCCGCGCCATGCAGCGGTCGGCGCCGAGCGAGGCTGGGTCGCGCGCCCACAGGCTCACCGCAGCACCCGCCCGCGCCGCCTGGATCGCCAGCGCCGTGCCCCAGGCGCCGGCTCCCACCACCGCGATCCGTGCCGGGCTCATGCGGCCGTCCGCTCCGGGGTCAGGCGCCGCACCGCGCTCGTGGCCTGTCCGATGCCCAGCGTGTCCGCGATCGCTCCCAGGATCTCGGCCGCCGCCGCCTCGAAGCCCCAGGGCGGCGACGCGACCAGCAGCCCGCAGCCGTTCAGCCGGCTGGGATCGACCGGCCGCCGCAGCAGCAGCTCGGCTGCGACCAGGTCGGGAATGCCGGCATCGGCCAGCCCGTCCAGGAACGCCCGCGACGGCGCCCGATGCTTCACCGGATACCACGCGGCGACCAGCCCGGTGGCGAAGCGCCGCCGGGCCAGCGCGATCGCCGCGGCGATCTGCGCGAACTCGTCCGGCCGCTCGAACGGCGGGTCGATCAGCACCAGGCCGCGGCGAATGCCCCCCGCCGGCGGCAGCAGGGCGCCGATCGCGCCGTAGCCGTCGCGCTGGTGGATGGCGACGCGCGGGTCCGGTCCCAGGCTGCGGCGCAGCGTCGCGTGCTCTTCGGGATGCAGCTCGCACGCCGCCAGCCGGTCGTCCGGCCGCAGCAGCGCCCGCAGCAGCAGCGGCGAGCCGGGATAGACGGTCGGCGCTCCCGCCGCCCGCACCAGCGCCAGATAGTCGGCCAGCGCCGGAGCCGCGGGCTGGTCCAGCAGCCGGCCGATGCCCTCCCGCCACTCGCCGGTGCGCTCGGCGGCGCCCGTGGACAGCGCGTAGCCGCCGGCGCCGGCGTGCGTGTCCAGCAGCAGCACCGGCGCCGGCTTGCGCTGCAGCGCCCGCACCAGCCAGACCAGCAGCGCGTGCTTCATGCAGTCGGCAAAGTTGCCGGCGTGGAAGGCGTGGCGGTAGTTCACGGCGCCGGCGCCATCTCGTCCAGGGGCCAGCGCGGCCGCGCCGGCGCGTCTAGCCCATCCGGCGCCAATCCCGTCGACGCAGCGGCCCTCAGCCGCTCGATCGCCGCCCAGCCGACCATCACCGCGTTGTCGGTGCACAGCGGCAGCGGAGGCGCTGCGAACCGGGCCCCGTGCGCCGCCGCGACCGCCGCCAGCCTGGCCCGCAGCGCGGCGTTCGCGGCCACGCCCCCCGCCGCCACCAGCAGACGGGCCTGCGGCATCATCGCCAGCGCGTGCCGCACCCGGTCGGCCAGCACGTCCGCCACCGCCGCCTGGAACGACGCCGCCAGGTCGGCCGCCACGGCGTGCGGCAGCGGCGCCGGCAGCGCCGCGATCCGCTGCGCCACCGCCGTCTTCAAGCCGCTGAAGCTGAAGTCGCAGCCGGGGCGGCCGAGCAGCGGGCGCGGCAGCGGAACGGCGCGGGGATCGCCCTCCGCCGCCAGCCGCTCCAGCGCCGGGCCGCCGGGCCAGCCCAGCCCCAGCATCTTCGCCACCTTGTCGAACGCCTCGCCGGCGGCGTCGTCCACCGTGCCGCCGAGCCGGCGATACCGCCCCACCCCCTCGACCGCCACGCACTGGCAGTGGCCCCCGGAGACCAGCAGCAGCAGGTAGGGGAACGGCGCCCCCCCCTCGGCCAGCCCGGGCAGCCGCGCGGTGAGCGCGTGGGCCTCCAGGTGGTTCACCGCCACGAACGGCACGCCGAGCGCCAGCGCCATGCCCTTGCCCAG
>CALMVO010000153.1 GCA_937873205.1 uncultured Acetobacteraceae bacterium | reverse complement strand
GTCGGGTTGTAGAAGCGCTCGATATAATCGAACACGTCGGCCTTCGCGTGATTGCGCGTTCGATATGTCTTCCGGCCGATCCGTTCGGTCTTCATCGATGAGAAGAAGCTCTCCATCGCCGCGTTGTCCCAGACGTTGCCCGACCGGCTCATCGAGCAGGTGACGCCATTGTCGGCCATTAACCGCTGGAACTGCTCGCTCGTGTATTGGCTGCCCTGGTCCGAGTGATGCAGCAGGGCGTCGGGCTTTCCGCGTCGCCAGATCGCCATCATCAGCGCATCGGTCACGAGTTGAGCGGTCATGGTGTCGCTCATCGACCATCCGACCACGCGGCGCGAGAACAAGTCGATGACGACAGCGACGTAGAGCCACCCTTCGGCCGTCCAGATGTAGGTGAAGTCGGCGATCCACCTCTGGTTGGGCGCCTCGGCGGTGAACTGGCGGTCGAGGATGTTGTCGGCGATGACCGACCGCAGGCCGTCGTCCTTGGGCAGGCCACGACGTCGCGGACGGGCCCTCAGGCCATGGACACGCATCAGCCGTTCGATGCGATGCAGACCACATGAAAGGCCTTCGGCCAGAATGTCGTGCCAGACGCGCCGCGCGCCGTAGGTGCGATAGCTGGAGATGAAGCTCGCGCGGACTCTGGCGCCGAACTCCTCATCGCTACGGGCGCGCTTGCTGGGCGCCCGAACTAGCCAGGCGTGAAAGCCGCTGCGCGAAACACCGAGCGCTTCGCAGATCCACGACACCGGCCAGATCCCTCGGTGCTTCGCGATGAACTCGAACCTCATATCGAGTCCCTTGCGAAGTAGGCCGCCGCTTTTTTTAGGATGTCACGCTCGGCCTTCATTCTAGCCAACTCGCGGCGCAGCCGCTCAATCTCCTGCTGCTCGGGCTTCAGCACGCCGTGTCCGGGAAACGCCGATCCCGGGTCAGCCGTCTGTTCGCGCACCCACTTGCGCAGCACGTTCTCGTGCAGGTCCAGATCGCGCGCCGCCTGTGATACCGACACCCCGCGTTCCCGCACCAGCTTCACCGCCTCGAGCTTGAACTCGCGGCTGAACTTCCGTCGTTGCATCTCCATCCTCCAGTTCCAAAAACACCTTATCTCGGTGTCCACGGAACCGGCAGCAGCTCA
>CALMVO010000152.1 GCA_937873205.1 uncultured Acetobacteraceae bacterium | reverse complement strand
CCGTGAATCACACCCCACCGCGTCGCTCCAAGAACTTTATGGGTCCGCGTCCTAGTCGGATCGCCCATGATGTTCCAGCCACCGCCCCGTCTTGCGCAGGACCCGGCGCAGGACCCGGCGCCGGCCCGCCGGCTCACCCGGCGGGCGACGCTCGGCGCGCTGCCCCTGCTGGCGGCGCCGGTCCTGCTGCGCCGGACCGCCCGGGCGGCCGGGGATCGGACGACGCTCCGCTTCCTGACCAGCTGGTATCCGCAGGCCGAGCATGGCGGCGTGTTCCAGGCCAAGGCGGCCGGGCACTACGCCGCCGCGGGCCTCGACTTCGTGCTCGATTCCGGCGGCCCGCAGGTGAACGGGATGCAGCTGCTGCTCGGAGGCGCCGCCGACCTGATCATGGGCTACGACATCCAGGTGCTCAGGAGCGTGGCGCGGGGGCTGCCGGTGCTCGCCGTCGCCGCCTCGTTCCAGCAGGACCTGCAGGGCATCATGACGCATTCCGACGTCACCAGCCTGTCCGGCTTGGGCAGCTGCCGCATCCTGCTGTCCGCCAGCGCCCATGCCACGTTCTGGCCCTGGCTCCAGCGGCGCTACGGCTTCACCGATGCGCAGACCGGCACGTTCACCTTCAACCTGCAGCCGTTCCTGATCGACCCGATGCTGGCGGTGCAGGCCTATGCGACCTCCGAGCCGTTCGAGGCGCGCGAGAGCGGCGCCAAGGTCAACTTCTTCGCCTTCTACGACCAGGGCTATCCGCCGTACGGCAACCCGATCGTCACCACCCGCAGCCTGATCGCGCAACGGCCGGACGCGGTGCAGGCGTTCGTGCACGCGACGGCGCTCGGCTGGCGCGACTACCTGCGCGACCCGACCCTTGGCAACGCGCTGATCCGGTCGGCGAACCCGCGCATGTCGCAGGATCGCATCGACTACGCGCTGGGGCAGATCCGGTCGCGCCGGGTGGTCACCGGCGGCGATGCCGCCAGCCAGGGGATCGGCGTCATCACCGAGGCGCGCTGGCGGCGGACCGCCGACTTCATGGTGCAGAACGGCCTGCTGCCGTCGGACACCGACTGGCATGCCGGCTTCACCACGCGCTTCGTCGCAGCGCAGCCGGTGCTGCCGGCATGACGGAGCCGCATCGCCGGCGATCGACCATCATGCGCGAGGCATCATGCTGACCACCCGACAACGCCTGTTCCGCAAATACTGGCACGCCGTCATGCCGATCGAGATGCTGGCCGACGGGCCGCGGCCGTTCCGGCTGATGGGCGTCGACATCGTGCTGTTCCTGGACGCGGACGGTGCGCCCCGCGCGCTGCGCGACCGCTGCTGCCACCGCACCGCAAGGTTGTCCAAGGGCTGGTGCGAGGACGGCCGCATCGTCTGCGGCTATCACGGCTGGACCTATGACGGCACCGGACGGCTGGTGCGCATCCCGCAGTTCGACCCAGACGCGGCGCTGCCGAACCACAGCGTCGACTCCTATTGGTGCATGCAGCGCTACGGCCATGTCTGGGTCTCGCTGGAAGCGCCGGCGCAGCCTCTGTTCGATATCCCCGAGGATGCCGACCCGGCCTATCGCCGCATCGCGCAGTTCTACGAAACGTGGGACACCGCGCCGCTGCAGCTGATGGAGAACTCGTTCGACAACGCGCATTTCGCCTTTGTGCATCAAGCCACGTTCGGCAATGCCGCGCAGCCGAAGCCGCAGCGCTACGAGCTGAGCGAGACCCCGTACGGGTTCCGCGCCTCGTCCACGGTCGAGATCCTCAATCCGCCGGAAGCGCACTGGATCACCGGCGACACCGCGGCGCAGACGACGCGCCGGATGCAGAACCATTGGTACCTGCCGTTCAGCCGCCGCATGGACATGGAATATCCGAGCGGCATCCGGCACATCATCGTCAACTGCGCGACACCGATCGAGGACGGCCGGATGCAGCTGGTGCAGATCCTGTATCGCAACGACAGCGAGGCCGACTGTCCGGCCGAGCAGCTGATCGCCTGGGACGAGAAGATCACGCGGGAGGACAAGGACGTGCTCGAGAGCACCGACCCGGACGCGACGCTGGACGTGTCGCAGCGCATCGAGGCGCACATGCCCTCCGACCGGCCCGGCCTCATCATGCGCCGCCGCCTGCTCGAACTGCTGCACGAGAACGGCGAGGAGGAGATCCGAGCCCAGACCTGACAGCAAGGGGTCTGGGGCCCGCGGCCCCAGTGGGGTCCAGGGGCGAAGCCCCTGGCCTGCCCTCCGCTGCGTTCTAGTAAAAATCCAGTATCCCCGGCATCGTCACGAACCCGGGCAGAGCCCGCACGCGCCGCATCCAGCGGCGCAGCGCCGGACAGGCCTCGTGGTCGATGCCGATGTCGCGGCTGAGCGCGATTGCCGGGAACAGCGAGAGCTCGGCGAGCGTCAGCCTGTCGCCCATGAACCAGTCGGCCTCCTGCAGCCCGCGTCGGGTCATGTGGTGCGCCACCAGGTGATCGTCTTCCGCGACCAGACGCTAGCCACGACGAGCACAAGCGTCTCGGCCTCGCGTTCGGCCGGCTGGCGATCCATTCCGGGGTGGCGGGCCTGCCCGATCATTCCGAGATCGTCGCCATCCACGGTGACGCCAACTCGAAGTACGTCGCCGGCGACCTGGCACACCGACCTCAGCTGCGATGCCGAACCGCCGATGGGCAGCATCCTCTACATGCACACGGTGCCGGAGAACGGCGGCGACACCGTGTTCGCCAGCATGTATGCCGCCTATGACGCGCTGTCGCCGCGGATGAAGGTCTATCTCGAGGGCCTCACCGCGACCCATGACGCCGAGCACGTCTACCGGCCGATGACCGACGATCCGACCAAGCGCTTCCCGTGCAACAGCCATCCTGTGGTGCGGACGCATCCGGCGACGGGAGGCCGGAGCCTGTTCGTCAACTCCTCCTACGTCACCAAGATCGACGGCCTGCCGAAGCCGGAAGGCGAGGCGATCCTCCGCTTCCTCTACGTGCACTGCATGAATCCCGACTTCCAGGTGCGCTTCCGCTGGGAGGCGGGCTCGATCGCGTTCTGGGACAACCGCTGCACCCAGCACCAGGCGATCTGGGACTATTTCCCCGATCTGCGGTCCGGCTACCGCGTGACCGTCGCCGGCGACCGGCCGATCTGAGGCGCCGCCGGGGCCCGCACGCGCAAGAACGTCGGCATCGCCAGGCAAGAGGCGAGATGCGCGGCCTGCTAGAGCATCATCCGATCGAACGGACTCGTTCGATCGGATAAAGATGCTCGTC
>CALMVO010000151.1 GCA_937873205.1 uncultured Acetobacteraceae bacterium | reverse complement strand
GAGCAGCCGGACCGGCACCAGGCCGGCGCCCTCCTCGAACAGGAAGCTGTCCGGGAGCGGGCCGTCCCATTCGCCGGCCAGAACGAAGGCGGTGCCGACGTTGGGGTGGCCGGCGAACGGCAGCTCGCCGCCGGGCGTGAAGATGCGGATGCGGGCGTGGTGGGCGGGGTCGGCGGGGGGCAGGACGAAGGTGGTTTCGGAGTAGTTGAACTCGCGCGCGATCGCCTGCATCTGTGCGGTCTCGAGCCCGTCCCCGCCCAGCACGACGGCGAGCGGGTTGCCGCCGAACATCCGATCGGTGAAGACATCGACCGTGCGGAACGTCAGTGCCATGGCGTGGCTCGATCTTCTACAGATGGATTTCAAAGGCTAGCCTTTGACGGGGTCAAGGGGCAGAGCCCCTTGCCTTCTGCTCGTGCGAGGAACAGCCGATGGAATGGATCGTCCCCGTCCGCCTGAAGGGGCCGCACGCCACGCTGGTGCCGCTGCAACGCAACCATCGCGATGCGCTGGTGGCGGCGGCGTCGGACGGTGCGCTGTGGCGGCACTGGTTCACCGGCGTGCCGGAGCCGGACGAGATGGAGGCTGCGATCGCCGAGCGGCTGGCGTTGCGCGATGCCGGCAGCATGCTGCCGTTCACGGTGGTGCAGTCGGGCAGCGAGCGCATCGTCGGCATGACCAGCTTCGGGCATATCGACGCGGTGGTGAAGCGGGTGGAGATCGGCTGGACCTGGTATGCACAGGGCGTGCAGCGGACGGCGCTCAACACCGACGCGAAGCGGCTGCTGCTGACCCACGCGTTCGAGACGCTGGGCTGCGTCGCGGTCGAGCTGCGCACGCACGTGCTGAACCAGCCGAGCCGGCGGGCGATCGAGCGGATCGGCGCGAAGTTGGACGGCGTGCTGCGCAACCACATGATCGCGCGCAACGGGACGCTGCGGGATACGTGCGTGTACAGCATCATCGCCGGCGAGTGGCCGGCGGTGAAAGCTCATTTAGAGTGGCTTGAGAAAGGTCAGAAGATCAAGCCTTAGTGTCAACTCAAGATAGAAATGGATGGATTTTATTAGAAGCCAGTATCTAAAGACCACTTTCTAATAAGTGAGAATGCATACACAACTATTATAAATCAGAATAATAGACGAGTCTGAAAAGCGGATGATTTGGTCTTTACTTTTTAATAAGCAAAGTGTATGCAATAGGTAACGACTCAAACATAACGTTATCCTGATGGAGGAGAGAGACGAAGCCATGGATGCAGCGACATTAGCTAGTTCTCTGACTGTTCTCACACAAAACATTCCTGATCCCATGAAGAAGGGGACAATAACTGCATTGACTCAT
Source organism: uncultured Acetobacteraceae bacterium (assembly GCA_937873205.1). Classification (GTDB taxonomy): domain Bacteria; phylum Pseudomonadota; class Alphaproteobacteria; order Acetobacterales; family Acetobacteraceae; genus Lichenicola. The sequence continues at coordinate 964 of CALMVO010000151.1, read as the reverse complement.
CTGATTGGCGCAGCTTTAGATGTTCCAGTTGCATGGTTAGAGAAAACGTCCAGTCGCCTTCGAGCTGAAGCAGCAGCCGGCAATGCAGCCGTCCTTGACCTCAAAACTGAGGTAGTTGAGCGATTGAAAGTCGATGATTATGCCATTGATGCAGCTACGCGTCGCATTTTAGGAAGAGCGTATCAGAAGCAGTCCAATTGTGAGGCGGTTGCCAAAGAAACGATTGCCTTCTTGAATGATTCAGAGGCCCCTAGAGATGCTGCGGCTGATTGCCCAGATGAGGACTGGCTGAACATCTTTTCGGAATACGCATCTCGGGCAAGTAGTGATCGTTTAAGGCAATTATGGGGTCGTGTTCTCGCGGGAGAACTTCGTGAGTCTGGAAATTTCTCGTTGTCAACACTGCGTTTTCTATCAGAATTGGATAAGAAGACAGCTGAAATGTTCCAGGCTGTCGCAGGCAGGATCATGGGTCGAATACTATTAGTAGTGGCCAATGGAGGAGAGGAACTCGATAGATTAATGAAACTACAAGAAGCTGGGCTTCTTGCGCATGTTGGGGACATAATTAGCCGTTCAGTTGTTTTGGATGATAATGGACGTGGAGCGTTGGCTAATAGTAACTCGGTTATAATATTGGAAGGAGCTCCCAAGATGAGAGTAAGCTTGAAAGGACCTGCTGTGACGAGTGTTGGACTCCAGGTTCAAAGTCTATTCGTTAGCGAAACCGACTTCGATAATATTTTGCCAGCCGTATCCAAGAATGGTCTTACCAAGATCACGGGATGGGCACTAATCAAGACAGAAAGTGGTGGATTCGAATATCATTCACCTGTAGATTTGTGGTCCGCGGAATAAGGTTGAGTTTATAAGATTCTGCTTGAACTTTTTCTAGCAAAGCATTCCAGCTTCCTGAACGTTCTTCCTACCCCCGCCGTCGCTTACGCTTCGCCGGATCATACCC
>CALMVO010000150.1 GCA_937873205.1 uncultured Acetobacteraceae bacterium | reverse complement strand
GCCCCGCCCCCGCCGCACGGCTGATGAGGGGCCTGCTGCGCACGCTGCGGTCGCGGCTCGGCGCCGCGCTGCTGTCGCTGCTGATCCTGGTCAGCATCGCCTTCGTGCTGATCCACCTGACGCCGGGCGGCCCGGCCTATTCGATCCTGGGCCAGGGAGCCAAGCCGGCGGCGATCGCGGCGGTGAACCACGTGCTCGGCCTCGACCAGCCGCTCTGGCGTCAATATCTCGGCTATCTGTGGGGACTGGCGCACGGCGACCTCGGCAACTCCTACATCTACAGCCGGCCGGTCGGGCAGATGCTGCTGTCCTACGAGCGCAACACGTTGGCGCTGCAGATCGTGTCGCTGGCGGCCAGCCTGCTGATCGGGCTGGCAATGGGGCTGGCGCACGGCGTGCACTACGCCCGGCGCGGCGGACAGGCGATCGGCGCGGTCGAGCTGGCGTTGTATGCGGTGCCGACCTTCTTCAGCGGCACATTGCTGATCCTGTGGTTCTCGATGGATCTCGGCTGGTTTCCGGCCGGCGGGCTCGACGACCTCCGGCTGGAACGGCAGACGCTGGGCTCCGAGGTGGCGCACCTGGCGCTGCCGGCGCTCACACTCGTCCTGTTCACGGTGCCGACGCTGTCGCGCTATTTCGCGCAGTCGGTGCACGAGGAGCTGGGCCGCGACTACGTGCGCTCGGCCGCCGCCCGCGGCGCGTCGCCTGCGCGCATCCTGCTGCGCCACGTGCTGCGCAACGCGCTGCGGCCACTGGTGACGATCCTGGGGCTGTCGCTGCCCGCGATCTTCGCCGGCGGCGTCATCACCGAGACGGTGTTCTCCTATCCGGGGCTGGGCTGGCTGCTGTGGCAGTCGGCAATCGCCCAGGACTATCCGGTGGTCGTCGGCATCGTGCTGGTGATCGGCGTGCTGACGGTGCTGGGCAACCTGCTGGCCGACCTGGTGAACGGGCTGCTCGACCCACGCACGCGCTATGCCTGATCTGGTCGCGACGGCGCCCCCGCGCAGCGCCGCGGTCTGGCTGGCGCGCCTGGCCGGCGCCGGGGTCCGGCGGCGGCCGGGCGGGATGCTGGCGACCGGACTGGTGCTGGCGGGACTGATCGCGTCGCTCTGCTTCCTGCTGCCGCTCGCCTACACCGCCAGCCCCTATGCGCTGCATCCGGAGGCGACGCTGAGCGCGCCGGGCGGGGCGTTCCCGCTCGGCAGCGACGAGATCGGCCGCGACAACCTGGCGCGCGTGCTGAATGCCGGGCAGGCGACGCTGCTGGTGGCGGTGCCGGCGGCGGTCGTGACGTTCCTGGCCGGGCTGCTCTACGGCCTGGTCGCGGGGCTCGGACCGCGCCTGCTCGACAGCGTGATGATGCGGCTGCTGGACGCGATCCTGGCGCTGCCGGGGCTGGTGGTGCTGATCTTCTTCGCCTCGATCCTGAAGCTGGCGACGCCGTCGCTGATCCTGCTGCTGGGGCTGATCTCGTGGCCGCCGCTGGCGCGGCTGGTGCGTAACGAGACGCTGGCGCAGCGCGACCGCGAGTTCGTGCAGGCGGCGCGGCAGATGGGCGGCGGCTTCCTGCACGTGGCCACGACGCACCTGCTGCGGGTGATGGCGCCGATCCTGGTGGTGAACTTCACCTTCCTCGCGGGCGACATGGTGCTGGTGCTCTCGGCGCTGTCGTTCCTGGGGCTCGGCGTGCAGCCGCCGCAGACCAGCTGGGGCGGGCTGCTGGAATCGGCGCTGCAGCTCGTGGCGCTGGATCCGTGGTGGCTGATCCTGCCGCCGGGGCTGCTGATCTTCGCGTCCCTGCTGGCGGCGTCGCTGATCGGCCAGGGCCTGCTGGCGCGGCAGGGCCGGTCGCGGTGACGGACCCGGTGCTGCGGCTGGAGCGGCTCGGCGTCTCGATGCCGCCGCGGGGTGCTGCGGGCGGGACGCGGCTGCAGCTGGTGGAGGCGCTGGACCTGGAGGTGCGGCCGGGCGAGATGACCGCGCTGGTCGGCGAGAGTGGATCGGGCAAGACCATCGCGGCGCTGGCGGCGGTGCGGCTGCTGCCGCCGGGCGCGCGCACCAGCGGGCGGGCGCTGTTCGAGGGCGTGGACCTGCTGGCACAGGGCGAGCGGCGGATGCGGGACCTGCGCGGCCGCATCGGCATGGTGTTCCAGAACCCGCTCTCGGCGCTGAACCCGTCGATGACGATCGGCGACCAGGTGGCGGAGGGGCATCTCCTGCATGGGGGCGGCTCGCGCGCGCAGGCCCGGGCGCGGGCGATCGAGCTGCTGGGCGAGGTCGGCGTCCCCGATCCGGCACGGCGGCACGGCGACTTCCCGCACCAGTTCTCCGGTGGGCAGCGGCAGCGGGTGATGATCGCGGCGGCCCTGGCCTGCGATCCGAAGATGCTGATCGCCGACGAGCCCACCACCGGGCTCGACCCGCTGGTGGCGCGGCAGATCCTGGCGTTGCTGGCCCGGCTGCAGCGGACGCACCGGCTCGGCGTGCTGTTCATCACCCGCGACCTGTCGATCGTGCAGGAGCATGCCGACCGGCTTGCGGTGCTCTACGCCGGCCGCGCGGTGGAGTGGGGCGAGGCCGGGCGGTTCTTCGCCAACCCGCGTCACCCGTACAGCCAGGCGCTGCTGGGCGCGGTGCCGCGGCTCGGCCAGGCGAGCCTGCGCGGCATCCCGGGCACGCTGCCCGAGCCGTCCGCGCGGCCGCAGGGCTGCCGGTTCGCGCCGCGCTGCGCCTATCACCGGCCGCCCTGCGATGCCGGCTATCCGCCGGCGATCGGCGATGCGGAGGAGGCGGCGGCCTGCCTGTATCCGCCGCCGATGCCGGTGCTGGAAGCCGAGCATGCGGCGGCGGCGACCGACCGCAGCGGGCAGGCGCCGCTGCTGGCGCTCGACGAAGTGGGCGTGCGCTACGGCGCGGCGGCGCCGTCGCTGTCGGGGGTGTCGCTCACGCTGCGGCGGGGCGAATGCCTGGGCATCGTCGGCGAGAGCGGCTCGGGGAAGTCGACGCTGGGGCGGGCGATCCTGCACATGCTGCGGTTCGAGGGCAGCATCCTGCTGGATGGGGAGGCGATCGCGCGGCTGCCGGCGGCGGGGCTGCGGCGGGCGCGGCGGCGCATCCAGGTGGTGTTCCAGGATCCTAGAGAGTCGCTGAACCCGCGGATGCGGATCGGCGACTGCCTGGCCGAGCCGCTGCGGCTGGGCGGCGTGCGCGAGCGCGGCCGGCTGGCGCGCGAGGTGTCGGCGCTGCTGCGAAAGGTCGGGCTCGACCCGTCGCTGGCCGACCGGCTGCCGGGCCAGGTCTCGGGCGGGCAGGCGCAGCGCGTGGCGGTGGCGCGGGCGCTGGCGGCGCGGCCGGAGATCATCGTGCTGGACGAGCCGACCTCGGCGCTCGACGTCTCGACGCAGACGATGCTGCTGACGCTGCTGCGCGACCTCAGCCGCACCGAGCATGTCGCCTACGTGATCATCAGCCACGACCTGGCGGCGGTGAGCTGGCTCGCCGACCGTATCGCCGTGCTGAAGGACGGCCGCATCGTCGAGCTGGCCGACACGGCCGCGCTGATCGCGTCGCCGCAGCACGCCTACAGCGCCGCCCTGATCGCCACTGCCCCTCGCCTTGCCGGATGAAGGCCAGGGCCCTGCCCTGGACCCGCCAAGGGCCGAGGCCCTTGGAACCCTTTTTTGTTAAGTGGTTTCCAAAGGCGAGCCTTTGGCAGGGTCCAGGGGCAGAGCCCCTGGCCTTTTTCTTCCAATACAAAGAAGCCCGCCCATGACCGACCCGACCAGCGATGACGGCCGCAGCTTCACGGTGAGGGAGCCGGCGCATACGCCGCCGCTGAGCCTGCTGCTGGCGTTCTCGGCGATGCTGCCGATCGCGGCGGGCGCCCTGCTGGCGTGGCTGCCGTTCCCGTTCGGCCCGCTCGCCGAAAGCGGCGCCGTGCTGTGGGCCGGGGCGATCCTCTGCTTCCTGGCCGGGGTGCGGCGGGGGGTGAGCTTCCGCACGCCCGGCGGCCCTAAGGTGGCGCAGATCGCCACGATGCTGTGGCTGTTCGTGCTGGGGGTGGGTGCGCTGGCGACACTGACGCTGGAGGTGGCGCGGGTGCTGCTGCTGCTCGGCTATGTCAGCCTGGCCGTGCTGGACCCGCTGGCGGCCAGGCGGGGCGGAGCGCCGCTGTTCTTCGAGCGGCTGCGACCGGTGCAGATGGCGATCCCGATCATCTCGGTGCTGGCGATCATGGCGCACGACCTGCTGCGATTGGGTTTCAGGCCGTAACGATCCGGCGAGCTGGACAAGGGCGTTACATTTCGAAGCCACATCGCCCCGGGGATGGGGCGCCCCCCCGGTGCGCCGACCGCGGGATCGGGATTATGGAGTGCGTTCCTGATCCCAAGGACGTGCTCGATGCGCCTGCTCATGCTGATGGTTGCCGCCTCGCTCGGCGGCTGCGTCACGAACACCAACCCCGCGGCCGCCTCGGGCGGCGGCGGCGGCGGCGCGGCGCCGCGCCGGATCGTGCTGATCCATCGTCCGGCACCGGTCTTCATCGCCGCCAGCGGCAAGCGCACCCGGCTCGCCACGATGTTCTCGCTCAACCCGGACTGCTCGCTGAACGACTACCTGACGGTGCGCCTGCTGTCGCTGCCGGCGCACGGCACGGCGAGCGTCGAGCACGGCCGCTACTATCCCAACTATCCGGCGAGCAACGCGCATTCGGCCTGCAACACCCAGCCTGCCGACGGAACCGCCGTATGGTACGTGTCCGCGCCGGACTATGTCGGCGACGATGCGGTGGAGCTGGAGATCATCGCCACCAACGGCCGGGCCGAGCGTGTCAGCTACCACATCGAGGTGAAGTAGGATCGCGGCGAGGCGCGCCTGGAGCCTACCTGATCCGCGCGATCTGGTGCTCGCTGAGGGCGCGGATGAAGTCGGGCAGCGCGATGAAGCCGACCGAGCCCACCGCCTCGGGCTTGTTGCCGCCCTGGAGCGAGATCGCCCAAAGCAGGAACTGCCGGAGCGACGACTAGGCTAAGAGCGTCTAACAGAACCGTCTGATCTGGTTGAGACAGACGAGGGCGCAGCCGAGGATGCTGAAGGCCAGGTGGATATCGGCGCGGCGTTCGTAGCGGACGCTCAGGCGCCGGAAACGGTTCAGCCAGGCGTGCGTGCGTTCCACCACCCGGCGGTGACATCCGAGGCGTTGGCCGTTGTCCATGCCACGCCTGGCGATACGGGACCGGATGCCACGGGTACGGCACTCCTGGCGGCAGCGCCGGTCGTCGTAGCCCTTGTCGGCATGCAGCTTGCCGGGCCGTCGTCGCGGTCGGCCGCGCCTTCCGCTCTTCACCGGGGGGACGGCATCCAGCGTTGGCGCCAGCATGCGGCTGTCGTGCTGGTTAGCTGGACCGATCAGCACACCAAGTGGCGTGCCCCTGGCGTCGACGGCGATGTGGCGTTTGCTCCCTGGCCTGCCCCGATCCGTCGGGTTTGGTCCGGTCGCCGCACCCCCTTTTTGCCTGCACAGACGTGCTGTCCAGGGGCGGCGCGGCGCCAGTCGAGCTGTCCTGCCGCGTGAAGACGCTCCAGCAGCACCTGATGCAAGGCCGCCCACACTCCTGCCTCGTGCCAGTCACGCAGGCGCCGCCAGCAGCTCATGCCAGAGCCTCACCTCATCTCGGCGGGCAGCATCTCCCATGGCAGGCCCGACTTCAGCACGAACAGGATGCCAGTCAGCGCCGCCCGGTCCGGCAGGCGCGGCCGTCCACCCTTGGGTTTCGGCGGCTCAGGCGGCAGCAGCGGCGCGATCGCCGCCCACAGATCATCGGGAACAAGAGGTCTGGCCATGCCTCCATAACGCCCCGGAACCGGTTTCGTTAGGCGCTCTAGGCCTGGAAGCAGTCGGATGGGCGCCGGCTCAGGGTTGCCGGCCGACCTCGGTCAGCGCCCAGGGCAGCGGGGTGGGCGCGCCAGGTGCCAGCCACAGCGGCACCGCGTTCGGCAGCCGGACGTTGGCCGCCAGCCCCATCGCCATGCGCAGCGCCCGGAACATGGCACCGTGGCAGACGATCAGCGCCGCACCTTCGGGCGCGGTGGCGCGGTCGACGGCGGCGACGGCGCGCGACACCAGCTCCTGGAACGGCTCGGCGCCGGCCGGCACGTAGTGACCGGCGATCCAGTCGTCATACCAGTCGCCCATCGGGCGGCCTTCCTGCTCGCCAAAGCAGGTCTCCTTGAGCTCCGGGTCGGTCAGCAGCGGCAGGCGTACGCCGTCGCGCTTGGCCAACGCATCGGCGACGATCTCCGCGGTGCGGGCGGCGCGGACCAGCGGCGAGGTAACGATGCGGGTGATCGGCGCATGGTCGTGCGCGTGCTCGGCCATGAGGGCGGCGGCGGCGGCGGCCTGGGCGATGCCGCGGGCGTTCAGCGCGACGTCGGTGCGGCCCTGGCTCAGCCCCTGCGCGTTCCAGTCGGTCTCGCCGTGGCGCAGGTACCAGAACGGGCGGAGGGCGAGCCGGGCGGTCACCTCAGTCGAACAGCGAGCTGACCGAGCTCTCGTCGGAGACCGCGCGCATGGCGGTGGCGAGGAGCTGGGCGATGCTGATCTGGCGCACGTTCGCCGCCAGACGCACCGCCTCGGTGCCCAGGATGCTGTCGGTGATGGTCATCATCTCGATCGGCGACGAGGCGACGCGGGACACCGCGCCGCCGGTCAGCACGCCGTGGGTGACGTAGGCACCGACCGAGCTGGCGCCGCGCGCGATCAGCGCCTCGGCGGCGTTGCAGAAGGTGCCGCCACTGTCGATGATGTCGTCGACCAGCACGCAGTGACGGTGGCCCACGTCGCCGATCACGTTCATCACCTCGGACAAGCCGGCGCGCTCGCGCCGCTTGTCGATGATGGCGAGGTCGACGTTCAGCCGCTTGGCGAGCTGGCGCGCGCGCACCACGCCGCCGACGTCGGGCGAGACGATCATCAGGTCGCGGGTGCCGTAGCGCTCCTTGATGTCGCGGGCGAACAGCGGGGCGGCGAACAGGTTGTCGACCGGGATGTCGAAGAAGCCCTGGATCTGGCCGGCGTGCAGGTCCATTGTCAGCACGCGGTGGGCGCCGGCCTCGGTGATGAGGTTGGCGACCAGCTTGGCGCTGATCGGCGTGCGCGAGTTCAGCCGCCGATCCTGCCGCGCATAGCCGAAATACGGCATGACCGCGGTGATTCGCCGCGCCGAGCTCCGGCGCAGCGTGTCGATCATGATCAGCAGTTCCATCAGGTTGTCGTTGGTCGGGTAGCAGGTGCTCTGCACCACGAACACGTCCTCGCCGCGCACGTTCTCCTGGATCTCGACGAAGATCTCCATGTCAGCGAAGCGGCGCACCACGGCCTTGCACAGCGGCAGGCCCAGCGTGGTGGCCACCGCCTCGGCCAGCGGCCGATTGCTGTTGCAGGCGACGATCTTCATCAAGCGGGCTCCGGCAACCGGCCGGGTTCTAGCAATCGGTCGCCGGACTGTCACGGAGTCACGCCATCGTGAGCCGAGATGGCAGCGAAACCGTGGCCTGCCGGTATCAGGAGCCGCTGGCGGCCGGCGGGGCGTGCGCCCGGCCCTCGTTGTTGGCGATCACCTCGTGGATGCCGCCGGCGGCCTCTGCGGCGGCGGCGACGGCGACATCGCCCCAGTAGCCGTCGAGCGAGTGCGCGGGGACGTCGTGCAGCTGCGTCGCCTTCCCGGCCTCGTGGCCTTTGGCGCTGCGCACCGTCCAGACGATCTCGACGTGCTGCACGCCGTCGTTCGCCCGGTCCGGCTTGGAGACCGCGACGGTGCCGTCGACCACGTAGTCGGCGCCGGCGGCGGTCGTGTGCAGCGTGTCGTGCTCGTCCGGCAGCCGGGCGGCGAGTTCCTGGCTCAGCTCCGCGTTCCCGTCGCCGGGCGCGCCGGTGACGCCGGCGAAGTAGATCAGGGTGGGCCGGTTGAGCAGGCTGTTGGGATCGGCCTCGGCGGCGGCGGCCTGGATGCGGGTCAGCATGGCGTCGACCTGCGTCGCAGCCAGTGCCGCATTGGCCGCGAGGCGGGCGGGGTCGGCGCCGGACCAGTCGCCGGCCGGCATGGCGGCGCCCTGCTGCTCCGCGGCGACGCCGCCGTTCGGGCGGATGACGCGGTAGGTCGGCACCACCTGGTCGCCCTGGCGGGCAGCGGTGACGGCCAGGTGCCAGTCCCCTGGCCGGGTCGGCTGCGCCACCGCCGGCACCTCCTTGCCCAGCAGCGAATCCGCCAGCGCCCGGCTCCAGAGACCGGCCTGCGGCGCCGGCAGCAGGGCTGCGGTCGGCACCGGGATGTCGAGCCGGGAGGGCGGTGCCGCCGCAGCCAGCCGCAGCGCGTTGGCACCCGGGTCGCCGGCGAAGGGCTGCGGCAGGTCGCCGCAGGCCGCGAGGCCGGCGAGGAGCCCGACGGCGAACAGGGCGCCGACCGTGCGCGTCGCTTTCATCGGGCACCGGCCGGCAGGGCGATCGCCGAGATCTGGTGGCCGATCGGGCCGCCGCCCTCGCGCACGCGGCGGCGATGGCTGAAGAACCGCGCGGGGTCGGCGCAGGTGTCCGCGCCGATCGTCCGCACGGTGCCGACCCCGGCCTCACGCAGGCGGGCCGCGCAGAAGCCGGCGAGGTCGAACTGCAGCCGATCGGCGAGGCCGGGTGCGAAGTGACGATCCGGTTCGGCGACGCCGGAGGCGCGCACGGCGTCCCGCACCTCCGGCCCCACCTCATAGCTGGCCTGGCCGATGCAAGGCCCGACGATCGCGACGACGCGCTCCAGGGCGGCGCCGAGGCCGGTCATCGCGGCCAGCACCGCCTCCAGCGTGCCGGCGGCGGCACCCCGCCAGCCGGCATGGGCGGCGCCGATCACGCCCGCCGCCGGATCGGCCAGCAGCACCGGCGCGCAATCGGCGGTGATGATGCCGAGCCCGATGCCGGGCCGGTCGGTCACCAGCGCGTCGGCGCGCGGCCCCTGCCCCGATGGCCACGGCCCGGTCACGGTCACGGTCGCCACGGCGATGCCGTGCACCTGGGTCACGCCCAGCAGGCGGTCCGGCGCCAGGCCGATCGCGGCGGCGACCCGGCGCCGGTTCTCGGCCAGCGCCGCGGGATCGTCGCCGCTGGTCACGCTGCAGTTCAGGCTGGCGAACCGCCCCTCCGACACGCCGCCGATGCGGGTAAAGAACCCGTGCGGCAGCGGCGCCAGCGTCTCGCTGCGCAGGAAGACCGGCGCGGCGGAGATTGGGGCCGACTCGCTCATGGGATCTCCGTCGCGAAGCCGGGCAGGCTCGCCAGCGACGGGTGGCACAGCGCCATCGCCTTGAACAGCCGCCCCATGCGGTCGGGGGCGGCCAGCCGGTGGGCGGCATCGACCAGCGCCCGCGCCTCAGCCGGCGAACGGTCGCGGGCCAGCCGCTCGGTGCGCGCGAACAGACCGAGCTCGGACAGGAAGGCGCCCTGCCCGACCGGTCCCCGCACCGCGGCGCCGCAGGACAGGGCGACGTCGCGCAGCGCCGGGAAGTCGACGTGGGCGGTGAGGTCGGCGCTGCCGGGGTTGGCCAGCGGATCAGCCGGGCGCCCATCCCGCAGCGCCTGCAGCGTGTCGCCGTTGCCGGGCCGATCGGGACCGTAGTCGAGGAACAGGGCCGCACCCGGCTCCCGCGCCAGGCGGTCCGACAGGTGCCGCACCACCGCGAGCGCCGGCTCGCAGAGCTCCAGCACCTCGCCCGGCGCCACCGCGCGGCCGTCCAGCGGCGCTGGCGGCGGCGCGCCGTCCCGCAGCGCGAAGCCGCCGGCCTCGACGTGGCGCTCGCTCCAACCGGTTCCGGTGCGGACCAGCTGGCGGATCGGCAGCGCGTCCAGGAACTCGTTTGCGAGGAGGATCAGCGGGCCAACCGGCACATCCTCGATGCGGTCGTGCCACGTGACCGCATGACCGGGGAGTGCTGCCGCCTGGATGGCGCGCAGCCGCGGCGAGGTCTCGACCAGGTGCAGCCGCAACGACGCGGCGAAGTCCGGCGCCACCCGGGCCACCAGGCGCAGCGCATCGGCCAGCAGCGTGCCGCGGCCCGGGCCAGCCTCGACCAGCAGCACCGGGTCGGGCGCGCCCATCGCCCGCCACGCCACCGCCGCCCAGGCACCCAGGATCTCCCCGAACGCCTGCGAGATCTCGGGCGCGGTGGCGAAGTCGGCGAACGGGTCGCGGGTGGCGTAGTAGGCCGCGTTGGCGCGCGCCATGAAGCGGTCGAGGCGCTCGGCGGGCGCCGTCACGCGGGGTCGGGCAATGCCATCGGCGCCAGCACCGGGCCGCGGCGCGCGTAGGCGATGAGGCCCAGGCCGGCGAGGCCCATCGGGATGCAGAGCAGCTGGCCCATCGTGGTGCCGAACGCCAGGTAGTTCAGGAACGCGTCCGGCTGGCGGAAATGCTCGGCGAACGCGCGCAGACAGGCGTAGCCGAGCAGGAAGCAGCCGGTCAGCAGCCCGGCACGCTCGCGCACCCGCAGCCGCGCCGCCAGCAGCAGCATCACGCCCAGCAGCAGCACGCCCTCCAGCAGCGCCTCGTACAGCTCGCTCGGATGGCGGGGGATATCGTCGACGCGCGGGAAGATCATCGCCCACGGCAGCCAGGGCGGCGCCGGACGGCCCCACAGCTCGCCGTTGACGAAGTTGGCGACGCGCCCGAGCCCGAGCCCGATCGGCACCACGGCGGCGAGCCGGTCGGCGAAGCCGAGCAGGCTCAGGCCCTGGCGGCGCGTATAGACGATCAGCGCCACCACGACGCCCAACATGCCGCCATGGAAGCTCATGCCGCCGTGCCACAGCTCCAGGATCGCCGCCGGATGCGAGAGGTAGAGGCCGGGCTGGTAGAACAGCACGTAGCCGAGCCGGCCGCCGAGCACGACGCCGAGCGTAGCCCAGGTCAGGAAATCGTCCACCTGCAGCGGCGTCGCCACCGCCGGCGCCTGCACGGCGATGCGGCGCATGACGCGCCAACCGATCACCAACGCCACGATGTAGGCCAGCGCGTACCAGCGGATCACCAGCGGCCCCAGCTGCACCAGCACGGGACTGAAATCGGGGAATACCAGAACCGGCAGCATCGTGGTCTTCCCGATGGTCAGAGATAGGGGTCGGCGGAGCGGAGCCGCGCCACGTAGCGCCGCACCCCCTCCTCGAGCGGCGTGAACTGGCCGTCGTAGCCGGCGGCGCGTAGCCGGCCGAGATCGGCGCAGGTATGGGACTGGTATTGGCCGCGCAACGAGTCCGGCATGTCCACGAACGCGATGCGGCGGGGAGCGCCGGCCGCGTCGCAGACCGCGTGGGCGAGGTCGAGATAGGTGCGCGCGGTGCCGGTGCCGAGGTTGAACAGCCCGTTCGCGCGCGGCGTGTCCAGCAGCCACAGCAGCACGTCCACCACGTCGCCGACCCAGACGAAGTCGCGCGCCTGCATCCCGTCGGCGAGCCCCTGGCGGTCGGAGCGGAACAGCCGGGCCGGGCCGCCCGCCGCGACCTCGTCGTGCTTGGTCTTCACCACCGAGATCATCGGCCCCTTGTGGTATTCGTTCGGACCGTAAACGTTGAAGAACTTGGATCCGGCCCAACGCGGCGGCGCGGCCAGGCCGTCCGCCAGCTGCCGCTGCACCCACAGGTCGAAGGCGTGCTTCGACCAGCCGTAGAGGTTGAGCGGGCGCAGTGCCGCCAGGCGGGCGGGATCGTCGGAAAAGCCGCCCTCGCCGTCGGCGGCGCCGTAGGTGGCGGCGGACGAGGCATAGAGGAACGGCACGCCCTGCGCCGCGCACCAACTCCACAACGCCTGCGACAGCGCCACGTTGGTCCGCCACACGAGGTCGCCGTCGCGGGCGGTGGTCTCGCTGACGGCACCCAGGTGGATCACCGCGTCGAGCCTGGGTGCAGCGGCGAGGAAGCCCTCCAGCTCGTCCGGCGCCAGCAGGCGCTCCGGCGGATGTGAGGCGAGGTTGCGCCACTTGCCGTCCTGGCCCAGGCGGTCGACCACGATCGTCCGGTGCCCGCGCGCGCGCAGCGCCGCATGCAGGCACGAGCCGATGAAGCCGGCGCCGCCGGTGAGCAGGATCATGCCGCGCTTATAGGCAGCCGGGCCGTCCGGAGCCAACCGCCGGGCGATGCAAGCCGCGGGACACCGTGCCATACTGGAGCGAGCCGTGGCGGATCATGCCGGCGGCCGCAACGGAGTACAGCATCATGGCTGAACGGTCCCGTCTGTTCGACGATTTCGCCGGTGTCGCCGGCGGCGCCTTCTCCGCCATCGCCGGCATTGGCGACGAGCTCGGTGCCCTGGTCCGCGCCCGCATCGACGAGGCGCTGGAGCGGTTGTCGCTGGTCCGGCGCGAGGAGTTCGAGGCGGTGAGCGAGCTCGCCGCCAACGCCCGCAACGCCCAGGAGGCCGCCGACTCCCGCCTCGCTCTGCTGGAGGCCCGAGTCGCCTCCCTCGAGGGCCGCGCCGCTCCGGTCGACGTCATGAAGGAGCACCATGGCGGCGAGGGCGCACCGGGCGGTCCGCCGCCGCTCGACGGGCTGTTGTCCGACGCGGGCTGAGGCGGTCCCAAGGCGCCTGTCGTCGGCATGCCGCTCCCTTGCGGGCCTGCGGTGCTGCCCATACGCTCGTTTTGGGGCTCGACCCCTCGCCGCGCGGCGCGCCGACGGGGTGGCGCCGGATTTGCAGACACGAAGGGCCCGGCTCGGCCGGACACCCTTCCGATGGGGGAGCCCCGCATGCCTGCTCTCGATCAGCACACCCCGCAGCTCGCCACCAACCCGCTCGACGTCATGGAACAGATCGTCGGCGGCTACGAATGGGCGTTCGACCGCCGCACCGACACCGAGATGGCGGCCGAAGCGCCCGGCAAATGGTGCGACTACGGGCTCTACTTTTCCTGGTCGCGCGAGATCAGCGCCATGCACTTCACCTGCGCGTTCGACCTCAAGGTCCCGAGCGCGCAGCGCCGCAACCTGTTCGAGCTGCTGGCGCTGGCCAACGAGCGGCTGTGGATCGGCCATTTCGGCATGGACCCGGACGATGGCATGCCGCTGTTCCGTCACTCGGTGCTGCTGCGCGGCGCACCGGGTGCCTCCGTGGAGAGCCTGGAGGACATGATCGACATCGCGCTCACCGAGTGCGAGCGGTTCTATCCGGCGTTCCAGTTCGTGCTCTGGGGCGGCAAGTCGCCGACCGAAGCGCTGGAGTGCGCGATGCTGGAATGCGCCGGCGAGGCGTAATGAGATGAAGGCCAAGGGCTTCGCCCCTGGACCCCACCAGAGGCGGAGCCTTTGGACTCCCTCACTTGAGAATCGGGTTCCAAGGGCTCCGCCCTTGGCGGGGTCCAGGGGCAGAGCCCCTGGCCTTCCCTGATGACAGGCTTGATTCCCCCCATCCTCCTGGTCGGCTGCGGCCGCATGGGCAGCGCGCTGCTGGCCGGCTGGCAGGCGGACGGGCTGTCGCCCTCGATGGTGATCGATCCGGCCGGGACCGCGCCGCCGGGACCGCATCACGCGGTGGCCGACATCTCGGCGCTGCCGGAGGATTTTCGACCGGCCGCGGTGGTGCTGGCGGTGAAGCCGCAGCGAGCCGACCAGGCGATGCAGGCGGTGGCACCGTGGACGCGGGAGGCGACCGTGCTGTCGATCATGGCCGGACGCACGCTTGTTAACCTGCGCACGGCGCTGCCGGACGCCGGGGCCATCGTGCGCGCGATGCCCAACACCCCGGCCGCGATCGGCCGCGGCATCTCGGTGGCGGTCGCGGAGCCCGGCGTCGACGCGACGCGGCGGGCGCTGTGTACGCGGCTGCTGCAGGCGGCCGGCAGCCTGGCCTGGACCGAGGACGAGGCGCTGCTCGACCCGGTCACCGCGGTCTCCGGCAGCGGGCCCGCCTACGTGTTCCTGTTGGCCGAGCTGCTGGAGCAGGCCGGCGCGGCGCAGGGGCTGCCGCCGGCCCTCGCCCGCCGGCTGGCGCGGGAGACCGTGGCAGGCGCCGGCGCGTTGCTGGCCGCATCGGACGAGGATGCGGCGTCGCTGCGGCGCGCAGTCACCAGTCCCGCCGGCACCACCGAAGCCGCGCTCGCGGTGCTGATGGACGAAGCCGCCTGGCCCGACCTCCTGCGCCGGGCGGTGGCGGCGGGGACAACACGCTCGCGGGCCCTTGCAAGCTGACGCCGCCTCGCCCATCCCCCGGGGCATGCGGCGTACGACATAGGGCGGGCGGCCAGATCGGGATGGCGACCATGGACCAGGGACAATTCGACTCCGCTCTCATCCAGGCCGCCATGGCCCGCGCCGAGGCGGTGGGCTGGCGCGGCGTCGCGGTGGCCGAGGCGGCACGGGCGGCCGGGCTGCCGCTCGACGAGGCGCGGATGCGGTTCCCGGTGCCCGCCACGGTGCTGTTGCGCCTCGGCATGCTGGCCGACCGGGCGGCGCTGGTCGATGACGGCTCGGCGGGCAGCATACGCGAGAGGCTGTTCGACCTGTTGATGCGCCGGATCGACGTGCTGCAGCAATATCGCGGCGGGGTCCGCGCGGTGCTGCGGGCGCTGCCGCTCGATCCGCTGCTGGCGCTGGTGCTGGGCAATGCCACCGCCGTCAGCATGGATTGGGTGGCGCAGGCCGCCGGCGTCGACACCACCGGGCTGATGGGCCGGGTGCGGGCGGGCGGGCTGGTGGCGGTCTGGCTGCAGACGGTGCGGGCCTGGGACGGCGATGACAGCGCCGACCTGTCCACGACGATGGCGGCCCTCGACAAGGCGCTCGACCGTGCCGAACGGCTGGGCCGCATGCTGAGTCGGGAGCCGGCCGGCGAGGACGTCGTGGACGTCACGCCGGCGGACGTGCCGGAACCGGATCCGGGCGTGGTCGACCCGATGATGTGAGAAGCTGGCCGGCACGGTCCCGCCGGCGGCCCTTTACCGCGGTGACGGCTGATCCTATCTAGGGCCGCCGCCGATTGGGGCGTCGCCAAGTGGTAAGGCAGCGGATTTTGATTCCGCCATGCGGAGGTTCGAATCCTCCCGCCCCAGCCAAGCCCATCATCTCACCGTCCGCGACGAGACGCTGCGCACGTGACGAAGGATCTCGAGATCAGGCGAGCATTCATGGTCCGCCGCGGACACTGGCTCGGCCGGACGAGACCGGCGAGCCAGAACCGGACGAAACCTTGGTCAGACTGCTTTCTTGAGATTCGGGCTCGCCTTGAAACGCACCGTCTTGCCGGCCTTCACCTTCACCGGCTCGCCGGTGCGCGGGTTGAGTGCCTTGCGCGCCTTGGTCTTGCGCACCGTGAAGGTGCCGAACGACGGCAGGGTGAACCCGCCCTCCTTCTTCATCTCGCGCACGATCGCGGCGATCAGGTCCGCCGCCGCCTGGTTGGCGGCGACGCCCGTGCACTCGACGGAATCCTGGATGACGCTCGCAATGAAGGCCTTGCTCATAGAAAAGGGGTGCTCCTGTTGGAATTGCCGGGACATCGAAGGCCCAGTCGTGAAGTTTCTGTGCGACCCGATGCCGTAACGGCTTCTAGCCCGATAATCCCGCCGGCGCCAAGTGCTAAGACAATCCCGGGTCGGCATCCTGCCTTGACAGCACTGCAAGGCTGGCGTCGCGTCCACTGATCTCGATTACTGGCCGTGAGATTACCTGCAGGTTACCGATCGTGCAAAAGCAAGACAGACGTGTCTGCCTGTTCGCCCATTACGACCTCGGGGGACGGATCGCTCCACACGTCGCACATTATCTGCATGAGCTGCACCGGAGCGGTTTTTCCACCCACATCGCGCTTTCCGGCATGGACCGGCTGCACGATGCGGATCGCAAGCTGCTCGACCGGCTGGGCGTCGTTCCGCATTTCCGCCTCAATCGCGGCCTCGATTTCGGCGCGTGGGCGGACCTAGACGCCGCGGGCTGCGCCGTCGGCGCCGACACCATCCTGCTTGCCAACGACAGCGTCTTTGGTCCGTTGCAGCCACTGACGCCGATCTTCGCTACGATGTCGTCCGGCGCCGCCGACGTCTGGGGCATGGTGGAGTCGCGGGAAGGGGCCTGGCACCTGCAGTCCTGGTTCCTGTGCTTCACGGCCGCCGCCTACGCCGCACCCGCCATCGCCCGCGTGCGGCATCTGCCGTTCGTCGCCATGACCAAGCCGGAGGTGATCGTCCACGGCGAGCTCGGACTCGGCGCCGCGATCCGCGCCGAAGGCCTGCGCTGGGACGCGCGCTGGCGGCAGCCAACCGGACGGCTGCGCCGGCTGGTGCCGGGCAACGCCATGCATCTCGACTTCCTGTCGGTGCTGCGGTCGGGTGCGGTGCCATTCATCAAGATCGAGCTGCTGCGCGACAACCCGACGGCGATCGCTTGGATCGGCCATTGGCGCCGCATGGTGACGGCGCAGACGCTGCTGCCGGTCTCGGCGATCGACGCGCATCTGGGCGACGGGGGGATGTACGCGGCGCCCATGCCGCGCCAGAGCCTGCGGATGCGCCTGCTGCAGGCGCTGATCAGCCGGGACTGGCCGGAGTCGCTGCCGATACCGGCGTGGCGGGGCGGGGTGCGGCGGGTCTGACCACTGAGCGCAACAGCGCCGCGAGCTCGACCGCCTGGCTGTCGTAGGAGGCAATCCGGCCGGCCCGCGGATTGCGGTAGCCGTCGAGCCGCTGCGGCGCCAGCAGCAGCTCGGTCACGGCGTCGGTCAGCCCGTCCGCCCTGCCGTCCATCGGGATCAGCCGGCCGTTGGTGCCGTCCTCGATCTCGTCGGCCTGGCCGCCATCCTCGGTCGCGATCACCCAAACGTCGCGGGCCAGCGCCTCGCGCACGCTGAGGCCGAAGCTCTCCTTCCATTGCGACGGGAACAGCAGGACGTCGAGGCGGTCGAAGAAGTCGTCGAGACCGTCCTGGGTGTAGGCCGGCACCACGGTAACGGTGCCGGCAACCTTCCAGTGCCGCACGTCGATCGAACGGAAGCCGAGGTTCAGCGTGTTGTCGACCAGCACCAGCTCCCAATCGGACAGCTCCAGGCTCTCGAACGTCTCCCTGATCAGCTGGAACCCCTTGATCGCCTCCGCACCCGCAACGAACCCGAACCGCACCCGGCTGCCCGGCACGCGCACCCGGTGCGGGCGCTGCGGCAGGCGGATGCCGTTGCGGTTGACGCGGATCCGCTCAGGCTCGATGCCGTTGGCGAGGTAGAGGCGCCGATGCGACTCGCTCGGCGAGAGCAGCAGGCTGGCGCCGGCCAGCGCGCCCATCATGATCCGCATGCGCAGGTCGAGATGGCGCGCGTGCGGGACGCAGTTCTGGCAGACGCGGAGATCGATCCGGGTCTGGTGGCAGTAGCGGTTGTCGGCGCGGACCATGAACTGGCGGTCGCAGAGCCACCAGGCGTCGTGCAGCGTCACCACGTAGGGGATGCCGCGCTCCTGGCACAGCCGCAGGATCGGCGCGCCGAAGCCCTGGATCGAGTGGGCGTGCACCATGTCCGGCTGCAGCGCGTCGAGCAGCAGCCCGAAGGTCTCGACCATCGCCGGGTTGTCGAGCTGCACCACCTGGTCGCTGGGCGGCGACAGGCTGCTGGCGAACACCGGTATGCCCTGCCAGTCATAGCGCAGCAGCGAGCCCGGACGGTCCGGCAACGAGGGCCGCGAGGTGAACGCGCACAGCTCGAGATCGTCCGCCGCCTGCAGCCGAGCTGCCATCTCCTGCGCCACGACAGTGGCGCCGCCGAAGCTCTGCGGCGCGAAGAAGATGTTGGCGGCGAGCACGCGCAGCCGGTCTCGCGGCCGCGTAACCGGCCGGCCGGCGACGGCGGCCACCTGCAGGCGCGCGATCCGCTCCGGCGCATAGCGCTCCAGCACGTCCTCCAGGGCGCGCTGTCCCAGCCTGCGGCGCAGCGACGGGTCCAGCACCAGCCGCTCCAGCGCCTCCTCCCACTCGGCGGCGGTAGCGGCAAGCAACCCATTCTCGTTCGCCGCCACGACGTCGCGAAAGGTCTGCCGCGGCGAGCAGACCGACGGGACTCCCAGGATCGCCGCCTCCTGGAACTTGATGTTGCTCTTGGCATCGTTGAACACCGTGTCCTCGAGCGGGGCGATCGCGATGTCGGCGTCGGCCAGCAGCCCAAGATAGGCGCGGTAGTCGGTGCCGGCGATCTCGTCCACCTGCGATAGTACCGCGTCGAAGCCGTCCGGCAGGGTGAGGTCGCCGACGATGCGCAGGCGGAGCCCGGGGTGACGCCGCAGCAGGGTGAGGATGGCCGGGCCCGCGACCGCGAAGTCGGCGTCGTGGGTCTTGGTGCCGGAGCCGTAGACGATGGTGACCGCGCGGTCGAGGTCGTCCGGACGCCGGTCCCGTTCCGCCCGCAGTGCCGCCGCCGCCTGCAGCGTCTCGGAGTCGAGCGCGTTCTCGATCACCAGCGTCTCGGCGATCCCGGCGTCGCGCATCGCCTCGGCCAGGCGCTCGGTCGAGGCGATGGTGCGGCGGCACGCCAGCATGGCGCGGCGGTACAGGCGGACGCCGGCCAGCACCTGGCGGCGGAGCGGCCGGTCGAGGGTGGCGAGGTTGCTGTTCAGGCGATAGAGCGGCTCGTCGAAGATGAGGTCGTCCACCTCCCACCAGGGATCGAGCCCAAGCCGCCTCGCCTCCTCCAGCAGGGCCAGCACCGGCGGCTCGCCCGGCACGCGGTAGAAGATGACCTCGGTGCAGAGCTGCAGCGCGGTGATGACGTCGCCCAGCTCGCGCCAGCTCAGCACGCGGCAACGCCAGCCCAGGCTCTCGAGCAGCTCCTGCCTCTGCCAGACCCGGTACTTGGCGCATTGCGGGATGCTGAGCTCGGCCACGATCAGGATCTGCGGCCTGAGCACGAGCGGCGCGTTCGGCAGGATCGGCGCGGCGTAGGGATGCGGCGCGCCGTCGGCGTCGGGCGAGACGGCGGGGGCCGGCCGGCGGCGCCGGATCGCCGGCAGCGGCAAGGTGCGGCGGAGCAGGCGGGCTAGGCCAGGGAGGCCATCGTCGCGCGCGATCTCGGCGACGTGCAGCGCCGCCTGCCGGAAGCCGTAGCCGTTCGGCAACCGTCCGGCGGCCAGGGCCCGGGTCGTGCGCAGCGGCGACGTCACGCGCCAGGAGACGGATCGCAGCAGCTGGTTCATGCGATGAAAGGCGCCGTCAAGACCGGCCTGCAGTCCCGACGCGCGCATCCCCTGCAGCCGTAGGCTGGCCCGCGTCGCGTCGAGCAGCGCCCTCGTGTCGTCTAATTCGGCCTGAAGCCGGCGCAGGACAGCCTCCGGCGTGTCGTCGGGAGGTATCGGGGGGCGAGTCGGGATGCCGTCCATGGGGTCCATCGCGAACAGCCGGAAGCCAAAAAAAAACCGGGCCAGAGGCCCGGTTTCTTGCACGGTTGTCGTCCGGGCCCAAGGGCCCGGTAGAGGCAGCGTCAGCCGCCGAAGAAGCTGTTGTGGTTGAGGGTCGTGGTGGTGAGGCCGGTGAACGTGACCTTCGAGCCATCGCCGAGCGTGATCTGCACGCCGCCCGCAACGTTCGCGGCGGTGCCGAGAGCCGTGGCGACCTCTCCCGCACCATAGCCGAACAGCCCAACCAGGTTGCTCGTGGAGCTGCCGAAGTCGCTGATGGTGATGTTCGCACCGCTCGGATTGGCCGTGTCGGACGTGCCGTTCTTCGCCAGCACGAACAAGTTGGCGCCCGCGCCGCCGGACAGCGTCTGCGTGCCGAGACCGGCCACCAGCGTGTCGGCACCGGAGCCACCGGCGATGCTGACGCCCGTCGCCTTGTTCGAGTCGATGTTCGAGACGAAGCCCTCGAAGCCCTGGGTGCTTCCAGATCCGTTGAGGGTCTCGTTGCCGACGCCGGCCACAACGATGCCACCACCGGAGTAGGTGAGGTTCGTGCCGTTGACGCCGAACACCAGCGCGCTGGCCGACCCTGCGTTGACGGTCGCAGATCCGGTCGAGCCCACGAAGAACAGGGAGGAGCTTCCGGTGTCGTTGACCAGCAGGTTGCCCGCACCCGCGAACACGGTCGTGTTGCCGGATGCGCTGATGGTATCGCCCGTGCCGCCGAAGACCGTCGAGGTGCCGCTCAGCGTGTAGGAGCCGTCGGTGCCACCGATGATGGAGGCCATCCCGGTGCCGCCGCTGATCGAATTTCCGGTCCCGGTGTCGTTCACCGTGAGGAAGCCGGAACTGCCGTATACGGTGGACGCACTCGCCGTCAGGTTGACCGTATCGGAGCCCGACCCGGCGAAGATCTTGTCGATGCCGGTCGAGGTGACGGTGTCGGACCCGGACCCGAGGCTGACGAAGTTGTTGCCGGTGCCGGCCTGAATGGAGGTCGCGCCCGAACCAGAGAAGATGGTGTCGTTGCCGTCGCTGGTCGCGATGTTGTAGGTGCCGGTGCCCGAATTGATGAACACGTTGTTGCCGCCGCCGGCGATGAACGTGCTGTTGGTCTCATTGCCGGCCAGGTAGGTCGCCCCGCCGGTGCCGACCAGCGTGTTGAGCGACTGGGCGGAGGTCGCAGCGGTCGCGTCGATGGTGACGGCCGAGGTCGTCTGGGTGACGAAGTGGTCGTAGCCCGACGGGAAGGCGTAGTAGCCGCCCGTGGTCGCCACGAACTCGTTCACCGCGGAGCCGCCCGCCGGCGTCACCGTCCCGCCGGTCGATCCAGAGCTCGCGAACAGCGACGTCGCGCTGTTCACCGCCGACGCATAGGCCTGCGCAAGGGTAAAGGCGCCGCCACCGTTTACGGTGACACTGACGTGGGTGCCTCCGGCGCCAACAACCGTAACTATACCACCAGCCATGGATACGTCCCCTATTTCAGGATCGAGGCACCCCGCCCCCATCCCTGACCAACGCGTGCCATCGAGTGATACCGCCAGTTATGCCGCAGTGCAACCAGAAACGAGCTGCGCCATGTGACTTAATGGTGAATGAGAGACGGGTGAACTCTCGATCCGCAGGTCATTTCAGCCATATCCGAGACTCGTAGCACAAAAAACACGTAATCAACCGCGTGTCGGCGCCTGATGACCGCCCTATACGCAGGGCTGTCACAGAAACGAAATGCGGAACCGGCATTTCGTCTTGTCCGGGCGACGACGATTGACGCCGGCCCTGCGCTGCGTCACGCCACCCCCATGTGTGCCGGCCAGACGTCCGACCCGACACGACCCTCCGGTCCGCGCCCAGGACCGGACCATGGCCTCGTCGCCCTGCTCGACCCCGCACTCGACGGCGTGTTCTCGCGGCCGGTCCGGCTCGGGCTCGACGATCCCTGGCACGCGCACCTGCCGTTCGCGTCCTGGCTCGCAGCGGCGCTGCGGCCGGGGCTGCTGGTCGAGCTCGGCACCGGGACCGGGCTCGCCTATGCGGGATTCTGCGAGGCGGTGCTGGCCGGCGGGCTGCCGACACGCTGCTTCGGGGTCGACCAATGGGACGGTGCGGACGAGGCAATGCTGGAGACGCTGCGACCGTTCCATGACGGGCGCTACGGCGCCTTCTCGCGGCTGCTGCGGATGGATGCCGGGGCGGCGCTGCCGCGATTCGCCGACGGCAGCGTCGAGCTCCTCCACCTGGACGGGCTGCGGCGGCCAGCGGACGTGGCGCAGGATTACGCCGACTGGCTGCCGAAGCTGTCGCCGCAGGCCGTGGTGCTGCTGCACGGCGCCAGCCGCCGCGAGGACGAGGCTGGGCCATGGCGATTCTGGGCCGAGCTCGCCGCCCGCCATCCGAGCTTCGAGTTCCCGCACGGGCAGGGGCTGGGCGTGCTGGCGCCGGGTGCCGCGCCGGCGCCACTCGAGCCGCTGTTCCGCGCGTCCGGCGATGCCGCCTCCACGGCACGGCTGCGCGGCCGCTTCGCGCTCCTGGGCGGGCGCTGGGAGGCGGAGGCGCGGCACGAGCGAGACGGCCGCGAGCGGATGGTGCTGGCCGCGCAAGTCGAGGGAGCCGCCGACCTCGACCGGGCGCTGCGGAGCCTGCAGGCGGAGCACGCGGCGGCGGCGGCCGGGGCGGCGGCGGCGCGGCTGCTGGGGCGGGGGGTGCGGCTCGAGCGGCTGCGCGACGCGCGGGCGCACGCCAAGGCCGACCGGCACCGGCTGGGCCAGGAGGCGCAGCGCCGGCAGGCAGAGGCCGTCGACGCGACGGCGCGATCCGCGGATGCCGCGACGCGGCTGGAACAGGCGCTGCGGGAGCTGGGGGCCGCCCGCGCGGCGCTGATCGAGGCGGGTGCCGCGGCGCGAGAGGCGGCGCTGGCGGCGGAGCGCTCGTCGCGGGCCGCGGACGCCGCGGCGCAGGCACAACAGGAAGATGCCGACCGGAACCATCGGCAGCTCGGGCGGCAGGTCCTGGCGCTGCGGGCGGAGCTGGCGCGGACGGGCGAGCGGCTGGCGGAACGCGATGGCGAACTGGCGCGGGTCCTGGGCTCGCGGTCCTGGCGCCTGACCCGGGTCCTGCGCGGCCTGAACGGTCTGGTTCCGACCATGGTGGCGCCGCCGCCAACGATAGCGCCGACGGATGCAACGCCGCCAGAACCGGACCCTGCATTACTGGCGATCGTCGCGGACCCGATCCGGCCGGTCGCGGGCACGGTTGTGCCGTCGTCGATGCCCGATCCGATGCCGGAGCCGATGCCGGAGCCGGAGCTGGAGCCGCCGGGGCCGCTCGCGCTGCCGGCACCGGCAGCCGCGGAGACGCCGCAGCCGACGGTGGCGATCGGTTCGCGCTGGCGGCGCATCCGGCGCGTGCTGTTCGTGGCGGGCGAGCCGGGCACGCCGGGGGCGGCGTATCGCACCGCGCGCGCCGCCGCCGCCTGCGTTGCCGCCGGCTACGCGGCGGAGGCGGTCGAGATCTTCGACGTGAACCCGGACAACCTGGCCGCCGCCGACCTGGTGGTGCTCTGGCGGGCGGGGTGGAGCGGGCACGTGCAGACGCTGATCGGGCTGGCGCACGCCGCCGGCACCCGGGTCGCGTTCGACATCGACGACCTGATCGTCTTGCCGGCGCTGGCGGTGGCTGAGATCATCGACGGCATCCGCACCACTTTCGTCACCGAGGCGGAGGGACGGTCCTACTTCCAGGCCATGCAGCGCACGCTCGGCAACTGCGACCTCGCCACCACCACCACGGCGGCGCTGGCGGCGGCGATCGGCCGGCAGCATCCGGTGGTGCACGTGCTGCCGAACAGCCACGACGCCGCCACCGAGCGCGCCTCGCGGCGGGCGGTGCGGTTCCGGGCCGAGCGCGTGCCGGACGGGCGGGTGCGGCTCGGCTATGCCGGCGGCACCCGCACCCACCAGAAGGATTTCGCCACCATCGCCGGCGCGGTGGCGCGGGTGCTGGTGGCCTGCCCGGAGACCGTGCTGGTGCTGTTCCGCGACCCGGCCAGCGGCCAGGGGCTGGTGCTGCTGGACGAGTTCCCGGACCTCTTGCCGCTGGCCGGCCGGGTCGAGTGGCGCGACATGGTGCCGCTGGCGGCCCTGCCCGACGAGCTCGCCCGCTTCGACGTCTCGCTGTGTCCGCTGGAGCAGGGCAATCCGTTCTGCGAGGCCAAGAGCGAGCTCAAGTATTTCGAATCGGCGCTGGCCGGGGCATGCCTGGTCGCCACGCCGACGGCGCCGTTCCGCGCCGCGGTGGCGCACGGCGTCACCGGCTACCTCCCCGCGGACGCGGCGGACTGGGAGCGCACGCTGCTGATGCTGGTGCGCGACCCGTCCTTGCGGACTCGGATCGCCCGTGACGCCCATCACGACGTGCTGTGGCGGTTCGGGCCGCGCCGGCTGGCCGAGCTGTGGGGGCAGCTGCTCGCCGGGCTGGATGGCGGCGCCGCCGGCGCACGGGCGTCCGAGCTCGGGCTGCGCCGCGGCGCCTACCTGGGCGCGCCGCCGCCCGAGGTGCCGGACGGCGAGGTGCTGTTCTCGCACGACACGCTGGGCGAAGCGCAGGTCACGGTCGGCATGACGTCCTACAACTACGAGGCCCATCTCGGCGAGGCGCTGGACTCGGTCGCGGCGCAGACGCTCGACGCGATCGACCTGGTGGTGGTCGATGACGGCTCGCGCGACGGCTCAGTGACGCTGCTGCTGGACTGGGCCGCGCGCAACCGGCTGCGCTTCAACCGGCTGCGAATCCTGCGCACCGCCCGCAACGCCGGGCTGGGCGGCGCCCGTAACCTGGTGTTCAGCGAGGCCGAGACGCCCTGGATCATGGTGCTCGACTCCGACAATCGGCTGCGGCCCGAGGCCTGCGCCCGGCTGCTGCAGGCGCTCGAGGCCGAGCCCCTGGCCGCCTTCGCCTATCCTACGATCCGGCAGTTCGGCGGCAGCGACGCGCTGACCGGCACCGACTCGTTCGACCCGCACCGGCTCGCGTCCGGCAACTACATCGACGCGATGGCGATGGTGGCGAAATGGGCCTGGGCGGCGGCCGGCGGCTACTACGTGCGGCGCGACGCCATGGGCTGGGAGGATTTCAGCCTGTGGTGCCGGCTGGTCGAGCTGGGCCAGTTCGGCCTGGCGGTGCCGGACGAGCTGGCTGACTACCGCGTGCACGCCGGCTCGATGGTCAACGCCATCACCGAGCGGGACGCGAACAAGCGCGCGATGGTGGAGTTCGTGGAGACCCGCCATCCTTGGCTGCGGCTGCGCATGCGCGACTCCCGGCTGCGGTCCTGAGCCCGGCCCCGACCGCGCTCCCGCCGCCCGACGCCGCCTGCCTGGTGCTGGGTGCCGGCGGCTTCATCGGCACCAATCTGTGCACGGCGCTGGTCGGGCTCGGGGTTCGGGTGACCGGCTTCGGTCGCAGCACCCCACCGCCGACGCTGGCCGGGCTCAACTGGCGGCAGGGCAGCATCGAGGCATTGGCCGACCCGGACTCGCTGGTCGCCGGCCGCACGCACGTGTTCGACCTGATCGGCGCCGGGCTACCCGACAGCTCGAACCGCAACCCGGCCGAGATCGTGGCGGACGGGCTGCCCCCGAAGGTGCGACTGCTCGAGGCCTGCCTGCGGGCCGGGGTGCGGCGGCTGGTGTTCGCCTCCTCCGGCGGCACCGTGTATGGGCCGAGCGGACCCGACCCGATTGCGGAGACGGCCGCCACCGACCCGATCTCGGCCTACGGCATCGGCAAGCTCACGGTCGAGAAGTACCTGGCGCTGTACCGGCACCTGCACGGCCTGGACAGCCGCGTGCTGCGGATCGCCAACGCCTATGGGCCGCACCAGCATCCGCTGCGCGAGCAGGGTCTGGTCGCCGCGGTGCTGCACCGGCTGCTGACCGGGGCCGCGATCCCGGTCTGGGGCGACGGCGCCGTGGTGCGCGACTACATCCACGTGGCCGACGTGGTGTCGGCGATGCTGACGATGGGCTTCGGCGACGGGCCGACGCTCTGCAACGTCGGCAGCGGCGTCGGGCGCAGCGTGCTGTCGGTGATCGAGGACGCCGCCCGGGTGGTCGGCCGCCGGCCGGTGCTGGACGTGCGGCCGCCGCGCCGGGCCGACGTCGCCGTCAACGTGCTGGACAGCGCGAGGCTGCGGCAGGCGACCGGATGGCGGCCGCGGGTCGCCTGGGAGGACGGGCTGGCGGACACCGCCGCCTGGCTCCGGCGCCCGGGATAGGGCGCCCGGCGCAACAAGCCTGAACCGGACACCCCGCCCCGCGCTGCACCCACTAGTCCGCGTGCGGCCAGGCTTCCTCCCGCATGCGACGCCGCCTCGTCCATCCGGGACCCGCAGATGAACGCCGTCACCGCCGTCAGCCTGTTCGCCGCCTCGCTGTCCATGATCAGCTACGTGCCGCAGGCATGGGGCATCATCCGCTCGCGCAACAGCGACGCGATCTCGCTGCGCATGTACGTCATCACCGTGACCGGATTCGCCACCTGGCTGCTCTACGGGATCCTGAAGGGTCAGTGGGCGATCATCACCCAGAACGTGGTCTGTCTTGGCCTGTCCGCCTTCATCCTGACGATGAAGCTGCTGCCGGCCGACAAGACCAAGGAGGTCGCCGACACCGTGGCGCCCAAGGTCGGCGCCGACGGCTAGACGACCGCCCAGGGCAGCCGCCGCAGCACGTCGTTCGAGCCGTCCCAGATCAGCCGGCAGGCCACGAACACGACGACCGCCAGCCCGACCCAGGCGAGCCAGCGATGGCGCTCCAGCAGGCGGGCGATCAGGCTGGCGGCCAGCGCCATCATCGCCACCGAGATCACCAGCCCGACCGCCAGCAGCACCGGATGGCCGTGCGCGGCGCCGGCCACGCCGAGCACGTTGTCGAGGCTCATCGACAGGTCGGCCAGCACGATCTGCGCCATGGCGGCGCGCAGCGTCTTTGGAGGCACGGGGGACGCGGCACCGCCGCGCCGGCGCGGCCGTAGCTCGCGATACATGCGCCAGCACACCCAGAGCAGCAGCAGCCCGCCGGCCAGGGTCAGGCCCACCACCGCCAGCAGCCGCAGCGCCACCAGGGCGAGCCCGATCCGGATCAGCGCCGCCGCCGCGATGCCGCCCAGGATGGCGCGGCGGCGCTGCCGCGGCGGCAGGCCGGCCACCGCCATGCCCACCACGACGGCGTTGTCGCCGGCCAGCACCAGGTCGATCAGCAGCACCTGCCCCAGGATGACCAGCTGCGGCAGGACGTCGCCAGGGACGATCGGAAGCATGGCACGGCTATAGCAAGCGCCGCACGACCCGGCGAGGACGGGGCTGGTCCCGCCCGGCGGGTGCCTCCAGACTGCAGTTGGGACGGGACAGGGAGGTCGGGCATGGCAACGGCGATCGAGCATATCCGCGGCTACCACGACATGCTGACGGCGGTGCGCCGGGACCTGCACGCGCATCCGGAGCTGGGCTTCGAGGAGCACCGCACGGCGGGGATCGTGGCCGGCCTGCTGGAGTCATGGGGCATCGAGGCGCATCGCGGGGTCGGGCGTACCGGCGTGGTCGGCGTGCTGCGCGCGGGCCCGGGCGACGGCAACGGCGGCGCGATCGGGCTGCGCGCCGACATGGACGCGCTGCCGATCCACGAGGCCACCGGCGCCCGTTACGCCTCCGGCACGTCCGGGGTCATGCACGCGTGCGGGCACGACGGCCACACCACCATGCTGCTGGGCGCGGCCCGCTATCTGGCCGAGACCCGGCGGTTCGATGGCACCGTCCACTTTATCTTCCAGCCGGCGGAAGAGGGGATCGGCGGCGCGCAGGCGATGCTGGCCGACGGACTATTCGACCGGTTCCCCTGCCGGGCGGTGTTCGGCATGCACAACCGCCCCGGGCTGGCGCTCGGCCGGTACGCGATCCGGCCGGGTCCGATGATGGCGGGCGGCACCTTCTTCGACCTCGTCATCACCGGCAGCGGCACCCATGCGGCGCGGCCGGAGGCGGGGGTGGACCCGGTGCTGGCGGCGGCCCACGTCGTGAGCGCGCTGCAGTCGGTGGTGGCGCGCACCGTGCCGGCATCGGAGGCGGCGGTGCTGAGCTGCTGCGCGATCGAGGGCGGCCAGGCCTACAACGTCATCCCCGACGCGGTCCGTATCCGCGGCACCACGCGCGCCTTCCGCACCGGGACGCTGACGCTGATCGAGCAGGCCATGCGCCGGGTGGCCGAGGGCGTCGCCGTCGGGCTGGGTGCTGCCGCCACGCTCGAGATCCGCACCATCTTCGCGCCGCTGGTGAACGATCCCGCGCATGCCACCGCGCTGGCCGACGCGGCGGCGAGCCTGGTCGGCGAGGCCGCGGTCGAGCGCAACCAGGACCCGGTCATGGGATCGGAGGACTTCGCCTTCATGATGGAGGCGGTGCCGGGCGCCTACATAAACGTCGGCAACGGCGACAGCGCTCCGCTGCACCACCCGGGCTACGACTTCAATGACGCGGCGATCCCGACCGGCGGCGCCTTGTATGCGGCGATCGTCGAGCGGGAGCTGGCGCGCCTGGGCTGACGCCAGGGCTCCGCCCCGGACCCGCTCGAGGCGGAGCCTTGAGAATCCTCTTGCTTGATGGATCGGGTTCCAAGGGCCTCGGGCCTTGACGGGTCTGGGCAGAGCCCAGCCTTTCCTAGAGCATCATCCGATCGAACGGACTCGTTCGATCGGATAAAGATGCCCGTCAAACAACAAGCTAGAGGATGATCCGTGAGCCTAAGCGATCGGATCATCCTCTAGGAGCGGTAACGGCTGGCCGCGGGGCTGGCGGCTAGAGCATCATCCGATCGAACGGACTCGTTCGATCGGATAAAGATGCTCGTCAAAACAACAAGCTAGAGGATGATCCGTGAGCCTAAGCGATCGGATCATCCTCTAGTCGACGCCCTATTCGGGAACGTTGCGGCGCAGCTCGTCCAGCCAGGCGCGGGCGCTGGCGTCGGAGGGCGCGCGCCAGTCGCCGCGCGGCGACAGCGCGCCGCCGGCCGACAGCTTGGGGCCGTTCGGCGCGGCGCTGCGCTTGAACTGGGCGAAGCCGAAGAACCGCTGCAGGAACACCCCCATCCAGTGCCGGATCGCCGGCAGATCGTAGGCGACGCGGCCAGCCTCCGGGAAGCCGGGCGGCCAGTCGCCGCGGCCGGCATCCTCCCAGGCCATCAGCGCCAGATAAGCCACCTTGGACGGACGGAAGCCGTAGCGCAGCAGGTGGAACAGGGTGAAGTCCTGCAGCGCGTAGGGGCCGATGGCGGCCTCGGTGCTCTGCGGCGCGCTCCCCTCGCCGGCCGGCACCAGCTCGGGGGAGATCTCGGTATCGAGGATGGCGCCCAGCGTGCGCAGGACCGGCGGCTCGAACTGCGCGGAGGCGATCACCCAGCGGATCAGGTGCTGGATCAGCGTCTTGGGCACGCCCGCGTTGACGTTGTAGTGCGACATCTGGTCGCCGACGCCATAGGTGCACCAGCCGAGCCCGAGCTCGGACAGGTCGCCGGTGCCGACCACGATGCCACCGTGCTGGTTGGCGAGCCGGAACAGGTAGTCGGTGCGGAGCCCCGCCTGCACGTTCTCGAAGGTGACGTCGTGCACCGGCTCGCCGCGTCCGAACGGGTGGCCCATCTCGCGCAGCATCAGGGTGGCGGTCGGCCGGATGTCGAGCTCGGTGGCGGTGACGCCCAGGGCGGCCATCAGGGCGAGCGCGTTTCGCCTCGTCCCCTCGCCGGTGCCGAAGCCCGGCATGGTGTAGGCGAGGATGGCGTCGCGGCCGAAGCCGAGCCGGTCCACCGCGTGCGCGGCCACGATCAGCGCCTGCGTCGAGTCGAGGCCACCGGAGACGCCGATCACCAGGCGGCGCACGCCGATCGCGCGCATGCGCTGCATCAGCGCGGTGACCTGGATGGTGTAGGCCTCGTAGCAGTCCTGGCTCAGCCGGGCCGGGTCGGCGGGCACGAACGGGAACCGCTCCAGCGGCCGGCGCAGCCCGAAATCGCGATCCGGCGGCGACAGCGCGAAGCCGACGCGGCGATAGGGGGTGACGTCCGACGCCGCGCGGTTGGCGTCGAAGGTGTTCATCCTGGCGCGCTCCTGGCGCAGCAGGTCGAGGTCGAGGTCGGCCACCGCCGCCTGGGCGCCGGACGGAAAGCGCGCGGTCTCGGCCAGGGGCGCTCCGGCCTCGAAGATCGAAACCTGGCCGTCCCAGGCGACGTCGTTGGTGGATTCTCCCTCGCCGGCGGCGGCGTAGACGTAGGCGCAGAGGGCCCGCGCCGACTGCGACTGGCACAGCAGCCGCCTGGTCTCGGCCTTGCCGATGGTGATGTTGCTCGCCGAAAGGTTGGCGATCACCGTGGCGCCGGCCAGCGCCGCCCGCGTGCTGGGCGGCAGCGGCACCCAGAGATCCTCGCAGATCTCCACGCCGAGCACGAAGCCCGGCATGTCGTCCACCTCGAACAGCAGGTCGGTGCCGAACGGCGCCCGCACCCCGGCCACGGCGATCGTCTCGCCGACGCGGCCCACACCGGGGGCGAACTGCCGCGCCTCGTAGAACTCGCGGTAGTTCGGCAGGTAGGATTTCGGCACCACGCCCAGGATGCGGCCCCGGTGCAGCACCACGGCGCAATTGAACAGCGCGCCGCGATGGCGCAGGGGGGCGCCGACCGCCAGGACCGGCAGCAGGTCGCCGCCCTGCTCCATGAGACGGGTCAGCGCCAGCTCGACCGCGTCCAGCAGCGCGTCCTGCAGCCGGAGGTCGTCGATCGCGTAGCCGGACAGGCCGAGCTCGGGGAACACCGCCAACACGACGCCGTCCTCCGCCAGTTCCCGGCCGAATGCCAGTGTAGCCTCGGCATTGGCGAGCGGGTCGGCGAGCGTCACCGGCTGCGTGCAGGCGGCGACGCGGGCGAAGCCGTGGCGGTAGAGGGACCGGAACTCCGGCATGGGCGACCCCTGCTGGGCTGGAACGATGTTGCCAGGCATGTGACCGGAAAACCCGGTCTGAAGCGGGCCGCACGGCTGGTGCGTGCCGGAGAAGCATGTAAGGCTTTAGGGCAGATGAACAGGTCCGTCTCAATCATAGGTGCCGGTCCCGGCGGCCTTGCAGCGGCGATGCTGCTTTCCAACGCTGGAGCCGAGGTCACAGTCTTCGAACGACACGCCACTGTCGGTGGCAGATCCGGGACGATCGAGGCGCCGACGGCGCAGGGCCGGTTCCACTTCGATATCGGGCCGACCTTCTTCCTCTATCCGCGCGTGCTGGCCGACATCTTCGCCAGCTGCGGCCGGCGTCTGGAGGATGCGGTCGAGCTGATCCGGCTCGACACCCACTACGACGTGATCTTCGAGGATGCCGGCCGCATCACCGCCAGCAGCGACATCGCGCGGCTGCAGCGCTCGGTGGCCGAGCTCTGCCCCGAGGATGCGGCGATGATCCCGGCCTTCATGGCCGACAACCGAGCCAAGCTGGCGGCTTTCCGACCGGTGCTGGAGAGCCCGTTCAACAGCTTCGCCGACCTGCTGAAGCCGGATGTGCTGAAGGCGCTGCGGATGCTGCGGCCGACGCGGTCGGTCGACAGCGACCTCAAGCGCTGGTTCAAGGATCCGCGGGTGCGGCTCGGCTTCTCGTTCCAGAGCAAGTACCTCGGCATGTCGCCGTATCGGTGTCCCAGCCTGTTTACCATCCTGGCGTTCATGGAATACGAGTTCGGCATCTACCATCCGCGCGGCGGCCACGGCGCCGTCATGCGGGCGATGGCCGATGCGGCGCGGCAGATGGGCGTGGTGTTCCGGCTCGGCGAACCGGTGCGCGAGCTGAAGTTCGAGGGTCGCCGCGCGGTGGGCGTCCGCACCGATGCGGGCGACACCCGCGCCGATGCCGTGGTGATGAACGCCGACTTCCTGCACGCGATGGCGCACCTGGTGCCGCAGGATCTGCGCCGGCGCTGGACCGACCGCCGCATCGCCAAGGCGAAGCTCTCCTGCTCCACCTTCATGCTCTATCTGGGCATCGAGGGGCGGCTCCCGGAACTGGCGCACCACACGATCTACCTGTCACACGATTATGCCCGCACGCTGGCCGACGTCGAGGAGGGCCGGGTGCCGCCCGGCGAGCCCTGCTTCTACATCCAGAACGCCTGCATCACCGACCCGGCGCTGGCCCCCCCGAACCATTCCACTCTCTATGTACTTGTCCCGGTCGGCCACGAGCGCGACGGCGGCATCGATTGGGCCGAGGCCGGCCCCCGGTTCCGGCGGCTGATCCTGGACCGGCTGGCGCGCGCCGGTGTGCCCGACATCGAGCGCCGCATCGTCTACGAGAAGATGATCACGCCGCCGGACTGGGACACCGACCACGCCGTGCACCGGGGGGCGGTGTTCAACCTCGCCCACTCGCTGACGCAGATGCTGCAGTTCCGGCCGCACAACCGCTTCGAGGACCTGGACGGGGTCTACCTGGTTGGCGGCGGCACCCATCCGGGCAGCGGGCTGCCGGTGATCTTCGAGGGGGCCAGGATCAGCTCGCGGCTGCTGGCGGAGGATCTGGGGCTGCGCCCGGTCGGCGCCGAGATGGAATGGACCGGCACCGACGGCGCGCCGATGCAACAGGTTCTCGAAGGAGGCGTCGCATGACCGATCCCGTCGGCGTCATCGGCTCGGGCCTGGGCGGGCTCGCCGCCGCCTGCACCCTGGCCGCGCGCGGCCACAAGGTGGTGCTGTTCGAGAAGAACGATTGGCTCGGCGGCAAGGCGGCGCTGTACGAGGAGGACGGCTACCGCTTCGACATGGGGCCGACCATCTTGACCGTGCCCTCGGTCCTGGCGCGCATCTTCTCCGAGGCGGACGAGAGGATGGCCGATCGGCTCGATCTGCGCCGGCTCGACCCGCAATGGCGCTGCTTCTTCGAGGATGGCGCCGTGCTCGACCTCGACGAGGACATCGCCGCCATGGCCCTGCGCCTGCGCGGCTTCTCGGGCGCGGGCGAGGCCGGCACCGAGCAGGGCTACGTCGACTTCCTCGCCATGAGCGAGAAGCTGCATGAGGTCAGCAAGAAGTTCTTCTTCTGGCGGTCGGTCGAGGATATCGGCGACACGATGGACCTGAAGAAGAACATGGACCTGACGACGTTGCGCGACGTCATGAGCCTGCGCATGGGCTCGACGGTGGCGCGCGAGATCAGGAAGCGCATCGGCGACGAGCGGGTGTCGCAGATGCTGGACCATTTCACGCAGTATGTCGGCTCCTCGCCCTACCTGGCGCCGGCGGTGCTGTGCAGCATCGCGCACATGCAGGTGCAGGAGGGGATCTGGTATCCGATGGGCGGCACACGCGCGGTGCCGGACGCGCTGACCGCGCTGGCCGAACGGCTCGGCGTCGACATCCGGCTCGGCACCGGGATCGCGCGCATCACCCAGAGCGGCGGACGCGCGGACGGCGTCGTCACGGAGGCGGGCGAGACGGTGCCGCTCTCTGCCGTCGTGTCGAACATGGACAGCGTGCGCACCTATCGCGAGCTGGTCGGCGGGGCCGCCGACCGCAGCTTCACGCGGCGCCGCAAGCGCGAGGCCGCCTGCTCCGGCGTGGTGATGTATCTCGGCCTCGACCGCGCCTACGACCACCTGCTGCACCACGATTTCGTCTTCTCGCGCGATCCGGAGGAGGAGTTCGACTTCATCTACAAGAAGGGCGAGCCGGCGCCCGATCCGACCTGCTACGTCGCCGCACCCTCCCGCACCGAGCCCGGCGTGGCACCGCCCGGCGGCGAGGCGCTCTACGTACTGGTGCACACGCCCTATCTGCGGCCGCACCACGACTGGACCGCGATGCTGCCGGGCTACCGCCGCGTCATCCTCGACAAGCTGGCGCGCACGGCCGGCCTGAAGGACCTGGAGTCCCGCATCCGGGTCGAGCGCATCCTGACGCCGGCCGACATCCACGAGCGCTACCGGGTGCTGGACGGCGCCATCTACGGGCTGGCCAGCCACGGCCGCTTCGTCGGCGCCTTCAAGCCCGGCAACCGCTCGCGCGACCTGCCCGGGCTGTATCTGGCCGGCGGCGCCGCCCACCCGGGACCGGGGATGCCGATGGTGATGATGTCGGGCTGGATCGCCGCCGACAGCCTCGACCAGGACATGCGGCGCAACGACCCGGACGCGAGGCTGAGCGCCTGACACCGGACGACCCGGTCGCTGCCCGGTCGGAACCTCTGTTCCGGCTGTTCGCGCTTTACCTGCGCTGGTCGGCCGGGCGACGGTTCCGCGCCATCCGTCTGTCCGGCACCGATACCGCGACGTTGCCGGCCGACCGGCCGCTGATCGTGTTCGGCAACCATCCGTCCTGGTGGGATCCGGCGGTCTACATCCTGCTGGCCGACATGCGGTTCCGCGGCCGGCCCGGCTTCGGGCCGATGGATGACGAGGCGCTGGTCCGATACGGCTTCTTCCGCCGGCTCGGCATCTTCGGGATCGACAAGCATACTGCCACCGGCGCCCGCCGCTTCCTGTCGGTGTCGCGCCGGGTGCTGGGCGATCCGGGCGGGCCGGCCGGCCGGTTCATGATGTGGATCACCGCCGAGGGCGACTTCACCGACCCGCGGGTGCGCCCGGTCCGGCTGCGTCCCGGCATCGCGCACCTGGCTGCGGTGGTGCCGGACGCCGTGCTGGTGCCGCTGGCACTCGAGTACGCGTTCTGGAACGAAAGCCGGCCCGAGCTTCTGATCCGCTTCGGCACGCCGCTCGTGGGCGACCGCTTCATCCGGCCGGCCGACTGGACGCGGCACCTGGAGGCAGCCCTCACCGAGACCATGGACCGGCTGGCCGAGGACGCGCAGGCGCGCGACCCCGCCCGCTTCACCCGACTGCTGCGTGGCAGCACCGGCACCGGCCTGGCCTATGACGGCTGGCGCCGGATGCGCAGCTGGGCCTCGGGACGCCGGTTCGTCGCCTCGCACGGCGAGGAGGCGTGATCCGAATCGCGGCTGGCTGGGTGGCGCTGGGGCTGGCCGCCCTGCCGCTTGTGGTGGCGGTCGGCAACCTGCGCCGGCTGCGCACCCCCCTGGCAGCGACAACGCGGCCGGCGGTCTCGGTGCTGATCCCGGCTCGCGACGAGGCCGGCAACATCGCGGACGCCGTCGGCTGCGTGCTGGCCAGCGTCGACGTCGAACTCGAGCTGCTGGTGCTGGACGACGGCTCCACCGACGCCACGCCGGAGATCCTGGCGGCGATCGCCGACCCGCGCCTGCGCGTGGTCGCCGGCAGCGGCGCGCTGCCGGCCGGCTGGTCGGGCAAGCAGCATGCCTGCGCGCGGCTCGGCGCCGAGGCGCGGCATCCGCTGCTGGTGTTCGTCGATGCCGACGTGCGGTTGGCGCCCGATGCGGTGTCGCGCATGGCGGGGTACATGCAGGCCAACCCGGACGTGGCGCTGGCCAGCGGGGTGCCGCGACAGATCACCGGGAGCTGGTCGGAGCGGCTGCTGCTGCCGCTGATCCACCTGCTGCTGTTCGGCTACCGACCGCAGGTCTTCGACGTCGGCCAGGTCGATCCGCGCTTCGCCGCCGGCTGCGGGCAGCTCTTCATCGCCAGGCGGGACGGCTACCGCGCCATGGGCGGCCACCAGGCGATCCGCGCCTCGCTGCATGACGGGCTCACCCTGCCCCGCGCCTTCCGCCGCCACGGGCTGGCCACCGGCCTGTTCGACGCCACCGCGATCGCCACCTGCCGCATGTACGGGAACCGACGCGACCTCTGGGAGGGGTTGTCGAAGAACGCGACCGAGGGCATGGCGAGCCGCCGCGCGTTGCCGGTCTGGACCGTGCTGCTTGGCGGCGGCCACGTGCTGCCGGCGGCGCTGATGCTGCTGGCGCCGAGCCCGCCGGCGCTGGCGGCGGTGCTGTGCAACGTGGCGCTGCGCGCCCTGCTGGCGCGCCGCTTCCGGCAAAGCCTGCGCGGCGCGACGGCGCATCCGGCGGGGGTGCTGACGCTG
Source organism: uncultured Acetobacteraceae bacterium (assembly GCA_937873205.1). Classification (GTDB taxonomy): domain Bacteria; phylum Pseudomonadota; class Alphaproteobacteria; order Acetobacterales; family Acetobacteraceae; genus Lichenicola. The sequence continues at coordinate 3,798 of CALMVO010000150.1, read as the reverse complement.
TTGGGGCTGCAGTGGATGGCACTGGCCCGCGCGCGGTCGGGCCGGCCGGCGACCTGGCGCGGCCGGAGCTACGCGCCCGCATGACCCGGGCCGGCCACCTGGTCGCCGCCCTCGCCATTGCCCTGCTGCCGACGGCGGGACGAGCGGCCACGCTCAGCGTCTCGGTGCAGGGCGTGCGCAGCGGCCTCGGCCATGTCCGCATCGGCGTATGCGAGCGCGCCGAATTCCTGCACGAGCGTTGCGTCTATAACGCGATCGTGTCGGCGCGTCCGGGCACCGTCGTCGCGACCATCCCGGACGTACGGCCGGGTGTGTACGCCGTTGCCGCCTATCAGGACGAGACCGATCTCGGCCATCTGCGCCGCGGGCTGTTCGGCATTCCCCGCGGTGGAATGGGCTTCTCCCGCGATCCGAAGCCGGGGTTCGGACCGCCCTCGTTCGGATCGTGCGCACTGCGCGTGGGCATGGCGGACGCCGCGATCGCGGTCACGCTGCATTATTACTAGAGGATGATCCGATCGCTTGGGCTCACGGATCATCCTCTAGCTTGTTGTTTTGACGAGCACCTTTATCCGTTCGAACGAGTCCGTTCGACCGGATGATGCTCTAGACGCCGTCGCCATTGCCGGGAGGCTTCTTCTTCCTGATGATGGGGGAGGCGACGGGAGGCGGATCGGGATGGCGGAGCGGATACTGGTCACCGGGGGCGCCGGCTTCATCGGCCGCCACGTGGCGCGGGCGCTGCTCGCCCGCGGCGATCAGGTGCGGGTCTATGACAGCCTGATCGAGCAGGTGCATCCGCACGGCGCCACGCCGGAATCCGTGCCGGACGGCGTCGAGCTGGTGCAGGCCGACATCCGCGACCCCGACGCGCTCGGCCGGGCGCTGATCGGCATCGACAAGGTGATCCACCTCGCCGCCGATGTCGGCGTCGGCCAGAGCATGTACCTGATCGAGCGCTACGTCTCGGTGAACGATCTCGGCACCGCGGTGCTGTGCCAGGCGCTGATCGAGCATCCGGTGAAGCGCGTCGTGGTGGCGTCGTCGATGTCGGTCTATGGCGAGGGGCTCTATGTTACCGCCGACGGCACGGCGATGCAGGACGTGATGCGGCCGGCCCGCGCGCCCGGCGTCGGCTGGGACCCGGTCGGGCCGGACGGGCAGGCGCTGATCCCGGCGGCGACGCCGGAGTGGAAGGCCACCCGCCTGGCCTCGGTCTACGCGATCACCAAGTACATGCAGGAGCGCATGGTGCTCTGCGCGCCCGCCGCCTATGGCATCGAGGGCGTGGCGCTGCGGATGTTCAACGTCTACGGCCCGGGCCAGGCGCTCTCCAACCCCTATACCGGGGTGCTGGCGATCTTTGCCTCGCGGCTGCTGCACCGCGAGCGGCCGCTGGTGTTCGAGGACGGGCTGCAGCGGCGCGACTTCGTGCACGTGGACGACGTGGTGCAGGCGTTCCTGCTCTCCCTCGATCATCCGGCGGCGGCAGGTCAGGTGTTCAACATCGGCAGCGGCATCGACGTGTCGATCGCCGAGGTGGCAAGGGCGGCGGCGGCGGCGATGGATCTGGGTCACCTCGAGCCGGAGCTGGTCGGCAAGGCGCGTTCCGGCGACATCCGGCACTGCTTCTCCGACATCACCCTGGCCCGTGCCGTGCTGGGCTTCGAGCCGGTGCGCACCTTCGCCAACGCGCTGCCGGAGCAGATGGAGTGGGTACGCCGCCAGCAGGCGACCGACCGGGTCCAGGAAGCGAGGCTGGAGCTGGAAGCGCGCGGGCTGGTGGCATGACCGAAGGCTCGCCGCTCGGGCTGGTCGAGTGGTTCCGGCCGGGCGAGCATGCGCGCGTCGAGGCCAGCCTGGAACGGATGGCGGCGCTTGGCGTCGGCCGGCTGCGCACGCACATTTCGTGGGCCGAATACGTCGCTCCCGGCGGCGCCGACTGGTATGGCTGGCTGGTGCCGCGGCTGGCCCGCGCGGTCGAGCTGCTGCCCTGCGTGCACTTCACGCCGCCCAGCCTGTCCCGCACCGGCCGCGCCAACGGGCCGCCGCGCGACCTCCGGTCCTACGCCGACTTCATCGATCACCTGATCACCCGCTTCGACGGGCTGTTCCCGGCGGTCGAGCTGTGGAACGAGCCCAATAACCTGCTCGACTGGGACTGGCAGCAGGACCAGGACTGGCTGCTGTTCTGCGAGATGGCCGGCGCCGCCGCCTACTGGGTGCAGCGGCGCGGCCTGAAGGCGGTGCTGGGCGGCCCCTGCCCGGCCGACCTCAACTGGCTGCGACTGATGGGCGAGCGCGGCCTGCTCGGCGTGCTGGACGCGGTCGGGCTGCACGGGTTTCCAGGTACCTGGGACAGCGAGGCACGCTCCTGGCGCGGCTGGCCGGCGCTGGTCGACGCGGTCGGCGAGACGGTGCGGGCGTTCAACCCGGCCCTCGAGCTGTGGATCACCGAGACCGGCTACTCGACCTGGCGGCACGATCCGTTCGCGCAGCTCAGCCGCTTCGTCGAACTGCTCGACCTGCCGGTGGCGCGCACCTACTGGTACGGGCTGCAGGACGTTGCCGCCGACGTCGCGGTGCAGGAGGGGCCGCACTTCGACGAGCGGCACTACCATTTCGGCCTCTACACGGAGGCCGGCGCGCCGAAGCTGCTCGGCCGGCTGCTGGCCGAGGGCGGGGTGCAAGCCGTGCGCGCGGTGGCGGCGGCCGGGTTGCCGCGGCCGGCGCTGGCCGGGATCCGCCCGGCGTTGGTGACCGGGGGTGCCGGCTTCATCGGCAGCAACCTGGCCGATCGGCTCGCCCAGGGCGGCGAGGACGTGCTGGTCCTGGACAGCCTGGCGCGGCCCGGCGTCGAGGAGAACCTGCACTGGCTGCGGCGCCGTCACCGTGCCCGGATCTCGGTGGCGATCGCCGACCTACGCGACGGCGCCGCGGTCGCCGACGCCGCCCGCGAGGCGTCGAGCGTGTTCCACCTGGCCGGCCAGGTCGCCGTCACCACCAGCCTGCTCGACCCGGTGGCGGATTTCGAGGTCAACCTGCGCGGCACGCTCAACCTGCTGGAGGCGCTGCGACAGCGGCCGGTTCCGGTGCCGCTGGTGTTCGCCAGCACCAACAAGGTTTACGGCGATCTCGCCGACATCCCGCTGTCGCACAATGGCGACGCCTACCTGCCGATCGACCCGGCCCTCCGCGCGCACGGCATCGATGAGGCACGGCCGCTCTCGTTTCACACTCCGTATGGCTGCTCCAAGGGGGCGGCCGACCAGTACGTGCTGGACTACGCGCGCTCGTTCGCGCTGCCGATGGTGGTGCTGCGGATGAGCTGCATCTACGGGCCGCGCCAGCTCGGCACCGAGGACCAGGGCTGGCTCGCGCACTTCCTGCTCTCGGCGCTGCAGGACCGGCCGCTCAGCCTGTATGGCGACGGCCGCCAGGTGCGCGACGTGCTGGAAGTGGGCGACGCGGTCGCGGCCTACCTTGCCACCCGGGATCATGCGCCCTCCGTCGCCGGCCAGGCGTTCAACCTGGGCGGTGGCGCCGACAACGCCATCACGCTGCTGATGCTGATCGAGGAGATCGAGCGTCAGACCGGCCGACGCGTGCAGCGCACGCTGCATCCCTGGCGGACCGGCGACCAGCGCTACTTCGTCGCCGATACGCGGCGTGCGCGGGAGGTGCTGGGACTGGCGGCGCCGCTCGGGTGGCGGGATGGGGTGGGCAAGCTGATGCGGTGGATCGAGACGGAGCGGCCCGGTCTTGTGCAAAAAAGGCCAGGGGCCTTGCCCCTGGACC
>CALMVO010000149.1 GCA_937873205.1 uncultured Acetobacteraceae bacterium | reverse complement strand
GTGGATCAGCAGGCAGCGGCGCTGGGCGATCGCCAGGTGGGCCAGGCCGGCCTCGTGGAGCAGGGCGGCGGCGGGGCCGTCGCCCGGGGCGATGCGGAGATGGCCGGGGGCGCTGCGGAGGGGGTCGGCCTCGCGCAGCAGCAGGGCGACGGCGTCGCAGCCGATGGCGGCGGGGCCGGCCTCGTTCAGCAGGCGGACGGCCTCGGGGCGGCCGCGGGCCGCGGCCAGGCGCTCGATCGCGGCCAGCAGCGCCGGGCTGTCGACCGGAGCGCCGGCGCTTGGGGCAGGCGAGGCGATGGCGGGGTCCGGCACATCGTTTCGATGGTTCCGCATCAAGTCCAGCCTCTGTCCAGGCACCTCGGCCCCTCTCCGTGATAGCCTGGGCCCAACCCGATCGCACACGGCTAACACGGGCTCATGGGGCCTCTCGCGTTCACGTGTTCGCAACAGTCGGGGGGTCGCGGGCGCGGGCGGGCGTCGGGCTTGACCGGCCGGCCGCCCCGGCCGGACAAGGCGGGATGCAGCGCATCTTCTCCGGCATCGCGCCGTCCGGCGTGCCCACCCTCGGCAACTATCTCGGCGCCATCCGCAACTGGGTGGCGCTGCAGGAGGGGCACGCGTGCCTGTACTGCCTGGTGGACCTGCACGCGATCACCACCTTCCAGGACCCGGACGCGCTGCGGTCGCAGACCCGGACCCAGGCGGCGATCCTGCTCGCGGCCGGCATCGATGCGGACCGGCACATCCTGTTCAACCAGTCGGCGGTGAGCGCGCACGCGCGGCTGGCCTGGATCTTCAACTGCGTCGCCCGCGTCGGCTGGCTGAACCGGATGACGCAGTTCAAGGACAAGGCGGGCAAGGACCGCGAGGCGGCGTCGGCGGGGCTCTACGTCTATCCGACGCTGATGGCGGCCGACATCCTGGCCTACCACGCGACGCGGGTGCCGGTGGGGGACGACCAGCGGCAGCACCTGGAGCTGGCGAACGACATCGCCCAGAAGTTCAACCACGATTACGGGGTGACGTTCTTCCCGACCGTGGAGGCGCTGGTGCCGCCGGAGGCGGCGCGGGTGATGAGCCTGCGGGACGGCGGCCGGAAGATGTCCAAATCGGACCCGTCGGACCAGAGCCGGATCAACCTCACCGACGATGCCGACGCCATCGCGCTGAAGATCAGGCGGGCGCGGACCGATGCGCCGCCGCTGCCGTCGGAGGCGGCGGGGCTGGAGGGACGTCCGGAGGCGCGCAACCTGGTGGCGATCATGGCGGCGCTGTCGGGTCGCAGCGTGGCCGCGGTGCTGGCGGAGCATGGCGGCCAGGGATTCGGCGTGTTCAAGGAGGCGCTGACGGCGCGGGTGGTGGCGACGGTGGCGCCGATCGCCGGCGAGGCGGGTCGGCTGCTGGGCGATCCCGCGCACCTGGATGGGGTACTGCGGGACGGGGCCGCGCGGGCGCGGGCGATCGCTGAGCCGGTGGTGCGGGAGGCGGAGCGGATCGTGGGGTTTCTCGGGTAGGGAAGGCCAGGGCTCTGCCCTGGACCCGCCAAGGGCCGCGGCCCTTGGAACCCATTCATAAAGTGGTTTCCAACAGGCGAGCCTTTGGCGAGGTCCAGGAGCAGAACCCTGACGTTAAGCCGCCCGGCGGGGGTGGTTCAGGGTACCATCGGCGGCCATGGCGCGGATGCGGTCGGCGGTGCGCATGGCGATGGCGGTGATGGTCAGATGCGGGTTGACGCCGCCCACGGTCGGGAAGACCGAGCCGTCGCAGACCCAGAGGTTGGGGATGTCCCAGCTGCGGCAATCCGCATCGACGACGCTGGTCTGGCGGTCGAACCCCATGCGGGCCGTACCGCCGAGATGGTTGGTGTCGTTCTCCTGGCGGAACACGTCGCGGGCGCCGACCGCTTCCAGGCTGGTCTGCATCTGGCCCAGCGCGTGCTGGATCAGCGCCTTGTCGTTGTCGCTCCAGCCGTAGGTGACGCGGGCGACGCGCAGGCCGTACTGGTCGGTGTCGTCGTGCAGGGTGACCCGGTTGCGCTCGTCGGGCAGCATCTCGCCGACCATCTTCAGGCCGACGCTGTGGTTGTACTTCTCCATCTCGTCGCGAAGGCGCTGGCCCCATAGGCCGCGCGAGCCGGTCTGGATCGTCACCCACTCGATCGGCATCGGGCCCTGCGCCATCCAGCAGTAGCCGCCGTGGAAATCCTTGGCGTCGTCGTAGTTCCAGTGCTCGGTGATGGAGAGCGAGGGCGGGCCCTTGTTCCAGCGCACCTCGTTGTCCATCGTGCCGAACACGGCCTGGTTGGACTGGGTCATGAGGTTCTTGCCGACGAGGCCCGAGCTGTTGGCGAGGCCGTCAGGGTGGCGGTCGGTGGCGGAAGCCAGCAGCAGGCGCGGCGTCTCGATCGCGTAGCCGGACACCACGACGTTGCGGGCGCGCTGGAACCGCCACTTCCCGTCCCGCATGTAGTGCACGCCGGTCGCGCGGCCGTCGGCGCCCACTTCGATACGGCCGACCATGGCGAGATCGCGGATCTCGGCGCCCGCCTTCAGCGCGCGGGGGATGAAGGTGACGAGCTGGCTCTGCTTGGCGTTGGTGGAGCAGCCGAAGCGGCAGAAGCCGCGATAGACGCAGGGGTGCGAGTGGCCGTGCGGGGCGGAGACGGTGGCGAGCGGGGTCGGCGTCCAGCGGTAGCCCATCGCCTCGGCGCCGCGGCCGAGCAGCTCGGCGGCGCCGTTCAGCTCGTGCGAGCGGTAGGGGTAGCGCGGGCGCTTCGGGCCCCACGGGTAGCTGATCGGGCCGGAGATGCTGAGAGCCCGCTCGGCGCGGCCGTAATAGTCCCACATCTCGCGCCAATCGAGCGGCCAGTCGGCGCCGTAGCCCAGCGTGGTGCGGCTCTTGAACCATTCGGGCCGGAAGCGCAGCGAGACCATCGCGAAGTGCACGGTGCTGCCGCCCACCGCCTTGCCGCTGTTCTTGCCGCCCATGACCATCGGGTTGGCGCCGTCGACGACGCGCTCGTCGGTCCAGTAGAGCTTGTTCTGCTCGGTCTCGTCGGAGGCGAACTCCTCCAGCGGGCGGAACCAGGGGCCGGCATCCATGCCGACGACGGAGAAGCCGCCCTCGGCCAGGCCGGCGATCAGCGGGCCGCCGCCGGCGCCGGTGCCGACCACGACGAAGTCGACCGGCTCGTCCTCGTCGAACTGTCGCATCGGCACCCAGCCGCCGACCTTGAACACGTCGGGCGCGCGGCCGCCGGTGGCGCGAGGCGCCGCGAGGGGATCGCTGGACGGGTTAGACGACATGGCGGTTCTCGCGCAGCGCGCGGTCTTCCTCGCCCGGGTGGGCCTCGGCGGCCTCCCAGGGGTCGCGGCGGTCGAGCTGCATGCGCACGTAGCCGCGCGGGCTGGCCGGGCCGCCGAAGCCGAGCTCGTTCCAGGACACCGGATGCGCGTAGTAGGCGTGGGTGATGTCTCCGAGCACGCGGTGCTCGAAGAAGGTCTTGCAGGGCATGCCGTCCCAGGCGGGCAAGGTGAGCTCGCCCGCCTGCATGCGGGCGATCAGCGCGTCCTGCCGGTCGGGGTCCAGGGCGTGGTAGCGGGTGGCGTGCACCTCCTCCGCCTCGGCGTCGAGGGCGGCGAGACCGCGGCGCCAGGCCTCGCCCTGCGGCGGCAGGGTGGCGTAGCGGTAGCCGTCCTGGTGGCGCTCGGTGATCTTGGCGTCCACGTAGGCCGGCAGCGGGATCGGCGGCCGGTCGTCCGGCTGCGGCATGATGCGGGCGCACAACGCGCCCAGCGTCTCCCACTCCGCCGCGGTGAAGAAGCGCGGCTCGCGGGGCACCGCCAGCCGGCGGTCGATGACGTCGCGGGTCACCTGGTCCCAGGACTGGGTGTCGCGCTTGTCCATCACGTCGTAGCCGGGATAGCGGCCGGCGGGGCTGTCAGTCATCGGGGTGATCCTCGAGCAGGCCGAGCGCGGCGAGGCCCGCCATGGCCAGGCCGGTGAAGGAGGGGGGTGCCGGGATCGGCGGCCCGTTCAGCACGTTCTGCCGCCAGTTGCGCCAGCCGCCCATCTGGCGGGCGACGCCGCGGACGTGGAAGGCGGCGCCGACGAAGCCCATGATCGTGGTGAGGCGCAGCGACAGGCGGACCCAGCGGCGGCGGCGGCCCGAGGCGCCCAGGGCGGCGTTGCCGAGCAGGGCGGCGGCGACCGGCGGCAGGGCGATCGGCACGTACATCGCCGGGCTGTTGAAGGCGCCGCGGAAGTGCAGCAGCCCGGCCTCGGCCACCGTGCCCATCAGGCCGGCGCTGGTGACGCCGGCGACGACGCGGCCGAGCGGCAGGCCAGCGACCATCGGCTGCTCGCCGGCGGCGGTGTCGCGCACCCGCTCGGCGAGGAAGCCCAGCGCTCCGGACAGGCTCAGCGCCGCAGGGGCGCCCAGCGGAGCGGCGTAGAACAGGTTCTGCCAGGAGAGGCCGCCCTGGCGGCTGGCGACGTTGTAGAGATGGAAGCCGGTGCCGACCACGCCGGTGAGGGCCGCCAGCACATAGACGCCATCGCGGCCGCGGTGCGCGGACGGGCGGCGGTCGGCGGTGCCGTGCGCGCTTACCGCGAGCGAGAGGCTGGCGGTGACCAGCGGGGTGAACATCGCCCGGTGCTGGAACGAGCCCCGATAGTGCGCGCCCGCGGTGGCGGCCAGCACCGAGGCGGCGAGGACGCCGGCGGCGCGGTTCAGGCGCCGGGCGGCGCGGATGGCGGCGGCGCGGCCGAGCGGGGCGGGCAGCCGGGCCTGCACGACGGGCGGTCGCCACCGCCGACCGGCCCAGGTCGCCACGTGCGCGGCGCCGATCGAGGCTAGGCCCAGCAGCGCGATGCCGGAGGTGGCGACGGCGGTGCGGTCGGTGTCGGGCATCAGGAACTCCGGGAGACGGCGTAGCGCTCGGCGTCGGCCGCCTTCAGGGCAAGGCCGAGCCCCGGGCGATCCGGGTCGGGGGCGACGCGGCCGTGCGCCAGCATCGGCGCGCCGTCGAACAGCATGGACTCGATGCGGGCGTGGTCGTGGAACCATTCAAGGTTGCGGAAGCGGGCGGCGGCGCAGCCGAGGTGGGCGTGCAGCGCCGGCGCGCAGTGCGCGGAGAGGTCGGTGCCCACCGCCACGCACAGCGACGCCACGTGCAGGAAGCCGGTGACGCCGCCGCAGCGGGTCGCGTCGGCCTGCAGCACGTCCACGGCGCCGGCCTCCAGCAGGCGCAGGAAATAATGCGGCTCGTAGCCGTATTCGCCGGCGGCGACGTCCATCGGCACATGCTCGCGCACCAGCCGCAGGCCTTCCAGGTCGTCGGAAGAGACCGGCTCCTCGAACCAGCGCACGTCCTGCTCGGCGGCGAGGCGGCCGGCGAGCGCGATCGCCTGCTTTGGCGCGAGGGCGCCGTTGGCGTCGACGAACAGCTGCGCGTCGCCGATCGCCGCCTTCGCCACGGCCGCGCGGGCGGGGTCGCGGGCGGGATCGGCGCCGATCTTCATCTTGACGGCGCCGCAGCCGTCTCGCTCGACCCAGGCGGCGAGCTGGCCGGCCAGGCGGGCGTCGTCGTAGCAGGTGAAGCCGCCGCTGCCGTAGGCGGTGACGGCGTCGCGGGCGCGGCCGAGCAGGGCTGCGAGCGGCAGGCCGAGCAGCCTCGCCTTCAGGTCCCACAGGGCGATGTCCACGGCGGATATGGCGGTCGCGCACAGGCCCGGCCGGCCCTGGTTGCGCACGGCGCGATGCATGGCGGCGTGGGCGCGCGGCGGGTCCATCGCGTCGGTGTCGCGGACGATGACGGCCAGCGTGTCGGCGATCACCGCCGCGGCGGCGGGGGCGGCGTAGGTGTAGCCGATGCCCTCGGCGTCACCGGCGCGCACGGTGGCGACCACGATGGTGGTGCTGTCCCACTCGATGGTGCCGTCCGCCTCCGGGGCGTCGGTCGGCACGGTGTAGGCGCGCGCCCGGACTTCCCGGACGCGCATCGCACCCGGCACCGTCAGTGCTTGCCCGGCAGCACGCCGGCCAGCACCTGCTTCAGGCTGTTCTTGACCACGCTGCCGAGCTCGGGCTCGGTCGGCAGCATGGTGAGGAAGTTCTTGGCGTCCTTGAAGGTGATGTGCGGCGGCAGCGGCGGCACGTTGGGGTCGGCGTAGATGTTCATGATCACCGGGCGGTCGGCGGCGAAGGCCTCGTCCCAGGCCGGGCCGACCTCGTCCGGCTCGCGCACCAGGATGCCCTTCAGGCCGAGCAGCCCGGCGTAGGTGTGGTAGGCGAAGTCGGGGATCGACTGGGTGGATTCCGTCTTGCCGTCGCCGAGCTGCACCCGCTCCTCCCAGGTGACCTGGTTCAGGTCCTGGTTGTTCAGCACCATCACGACCAGCCGCGGGTCGGACCACTGCTTCCAGTACTTGGAGATGGTGATCATGACGTTGAGGCCGTTCATCTGCATGGCGCCGTCGCCGATGAAGGCCAGCACGACGCGGTCGGGGAACGCCATCTTGGCGGCGACCGCGTAGGGGGTCGCGGCGCCGAGCGAGGCCAGGCTGCCCGACAGCGAGCCCATCATGCCGCGGCGCATCTTGATGTCGCGGCCATACCAGTTGGCAACCGAGCCGCTGTCGCCGGTCATGATCACGTTGTCCGGCAGCCGCTTCGAGCACTCCCAGAAGATGCGCTGCGGGTTGATCGGCTCGGCCTCGACCATGGCGCGGGCCTCGAGCAGGTCCCACCACTTGGCGACGTCCTTGGCGATGGTCTTGCGCCAGGCGCCCGGCTTCTTCTGCTCCAGCAGCGGCAGCAGCGCCCGCAGCGCGGTGGCGCTGTCGCCGACGACGTTCACCTCCATCGGGTAGCGCAGGCTGAGCCGGGTGGGATCGAGGTCGATCTGCACCGCGCGCGCGGTGCCGGGCTTGGGCAGGAACTCGCTGTAGGGGAAGGAGGAGCCGACCACCAGCAGCGTGTCGCAGTCCTGCATCATGTTCCAGGAGGGCGCGGTGCCGAGCAGGCCGATGCCGCCGGTGACCCAGGGCAGGTCGTCGGGCAGCGCCGCCTTGCCGAGCAGGGCCTTGGCGCAGCCGGCCTGCAGCCGGTCGGCGACGGCGATCAGCTCGTCGGTGGCGGCCAGCGCCCCGGAGCCGACCAGCATGGCGACCTTGGAACCGGCATTCAGCACCGCGGCCAGATCGCGCAGCGCGTCCGCGTCCGGGGTGCGCGCCGGGCCGGCGTGGCCGACGCCGGTGTGGGTGGTGCCGTGGATCAGCGGCGGGTCCTGGTAGGCCAGCAGCTGCAGGTCGTTGGGGATGATGACGCAGGTGACGCTGCGGGTGGCCGACGCGATGCGCACGGCGCGGTCGATCAGCTGGCGGACCTGCTCGGGCACCATGGCGGTGGCGACGAATTCGCTGGCGACGTCCTTGAACAGCGTCTGGAGGTCGACCTCCTGCTGGTAGTTCGCGCCGATCGCGGTGCGGGCCTGCTGGCCGACGATGGCCACCACAGGCACGTGGTCCATCTTGGCGTCGTAGAGGCCGGTCAGCAGGTGGATCGCGCCGGGCCCGGAGGTGGCGTAGCAGAGCCCGACCTCGCCGGTAAACTTGGCGTGGGCGGAGGCCATGAAGGCCGCCATCTCCTCGTGCCGGACCTGGACGTACTCGAGCCCCTCCGTGGTCTTCGCCTTCTCGAGCGCCACGTCGAGACCGCCCACCCCGTCGCCGGGATAGCCGTAGACCCGCTTCAGGCCCCACTCGCGGAGACGGTGCCAGACGAACTCGCTGACGGTCATGCTCATGTCGCTGGTCCCCGCTTGCGGCTGCGTCGATGCCGGCGCTTGCCCGGCATGCCTGACGCCGCCTACGCATCGGGATGCCGCGCGTTGCCGCGTGTGCGTCTTTTCATGATCCCGGACCAGGAGCTGGCTGCGATGGACGCTGTCGAGACGGTGCTGGAGGCCCGGGCGACCATCGGCGAGCAGCCGACCTGGTCGGCGGAGGAGGCGGCGCTCTACTGGATCGACGTGAAGGCGCCGGCGCTGCATCGCTACGATCCGGGGACCGGCCGGCAGCGGAGCTGGATGGTCTCGGCCGATCTCGGCGGGTTCGCGCTCTATCCCGGGCTGGACGCGGCGCTGGTGGCGCTGCGCACCGGGCTGTTCCGGCTGGATTTCGCGACCGGGGCACTCGCCCCGCTGGCGCCGCCGCCCTTCGACCCCGCCCTGCACCGCTTCAACGAGGGCGGCTGCGACCCGTCCGGGCGGTTCTGGATCGGCGTCATGTTCGATCCCCTGAGCCCGGGCGGTCCGGCGCTGCCGGCGGCGCTGCACAGCTTCACGACCGCGGGCGGGCTGCGTCCCGAGCCCGACCACGCGGAGCTGCACAACGGCATGGCCTGGACCGCGGACGGCGGCGCCATGTTCCTGTCGCACAGCATGCGGCAGGCGATCTACCGCTACGGGATCGGCCCGGACGGGCGGCTGTCGGACCGGCAGCGCTTCGCCGCGGTCGACCGGGCGGACGGGCTGCCGGACGGCGCCGCGGTGGATGCCGAGGGCGGCTACTGGTGCGCGCTGCATGGCGGCGGGCGGCTGCGGCGGTTCCACGCCGACGGCGCGCACGACCGCGACGTGATGCTGCCGGTCAGCCAGCCGACCATGTGCGCCTTCGGCGGCGCGGCGCTGGACACGCTCTACGTGACCAGCGCCCGCGATGGGCTGGACGAGGCGCAGCGCCGGCGGGAGCCGCTGGCGGGCGCGCTGCTGCGGCTGCGGCCCGGCGAGCACGGCATCCGGCGGCGGGTGACGGTGGCGTAGCGGGCGAGCCCGCTCGCCGGCGCGGGATACGAGGAGCCTCGGCGCGACCGGGCATCGCGTCCGGTGGCATGGCAGCTTCGGCCGCCTCTCGCCCGATCGAACAGCGTCCCAACGGACAGCGCGAATCAGCCTGGCATTTGGGAAATATTCATCCGGCGATCGGATTATTCTCGCGGCATGCGAGGCGATTGGCGAGGTCGGTGATGCTGAAGAGGATCTTCCTGGATCATCCAGAGGCGGTGGACGAGAGCTATCTGCAGCATCTGCGCGTGGCGTCGTCCTTCGGCCTGACCATGATCTTGGCGGGGTCGGCCTGCCTGCTGCACGGCGTCGTCCCGGCCTTGTTCACCCGGACCGGCAGCAACGCGATCCGCCGACTGCACGAGCGCATGGTTGGCGCGCGCACGTCGAGGCGGACGGTCTCGTGAACGGCCGTCGGCCTCATGCGACCAAGCCGCTGTTGTGGATGATTTCCCACCAGTAAGGCATCATGCGGTCGAATAGCGCAGGAGGCCGCGGCAATGCCGGATCTCGATCCCATCGACGTTCGAATCCTGGATCGTCTCCAGCACGACGCCACCGATACGATCGCCGTGCTGGCGGATCTGGTCGGGCTGTCCAGCAATGCATGCTGGCGCAGGGTGAAGATGCTGGAGGTCGCGGGGGTGGTCAGGCAACGCGTCGCCCTGCTCGACGCGGCGAAGCTGAACCTGGGCACGACCGTCTTCGTCAGCATCCGGACGAACCAGCACACCGAGTCGTGGCTGAAAGGCTTCTCGGATGCGGTCGGCGCCATTCCGGAAATCGTCGAGTTCTACCGGATGAGCGGGAAGGTCGACTATCTGCTGAAGATCGTCGTCTCCGACATCCCGCATTACGACCGGGTCTATCGGCGGCTGATCCGCCTGATGAACCTCTACGACGTGAGCTCGAACTTCGCGATGGAACAGCTGAAATGCACGACCGTCCTGCCGTTGAGCTCGGCCGAACTGCGCCCATGATCCCGGCGATCCGGGCTTGATCGGCGCGACAGGCCAACATCGGACCGCCGTGGAGATCGGAGCGGGGCCGTATTTGAACGAGGCCCCGGCGGCCAGGAGCATCATCGTCATCGGCGCCGGATTCAGCGGAACCCTTGCGGCGCTCAAGCTTCTCGCTCGCGACGCGACGCTGCACGTCCAGCTCGTGGAGGGCTCGGGCCGGGTCGGACGAGGCCTGGCGTATGGCGCCTGTTCGCCAGGTCACCTCCTCAACGTGCCGGTCGGGCGGCTGGAGGTCGGATTGACGCCTGGCCTGGGCCAGTGGCTCGCCGGCAGGCACGACGAGCTGGGCGTCGCCCTCGAGGAGAGCGCCGGGAGCCTGGCCGACGCGTTCGTGCCGCGCGCGCTGTTCGGCGACTACCTGGAGGAGCGTTTGCGGGTCGCGGCGTCGGCCGTGGGACCGTCGCGGCTCGAGGTGATCCGCAGCGAGGCGGTGTCGCTGCTCGAGCTGCCCCGGCAGGGCGTGCTGCTCCGGGACGGACGCGAGCTCCTGGCCGACGCCATCATCCTCGCCACCGGCAACATGCCGCCGAAGGCGCCGCTGCCGCCGCGGTCGCCGGTGCGGGACGACCCGGCCTTCATCGCCGATCCCTGGAGCCCCGGCACCCCCGACGACCCCGACCGGGATGCCTGCATCGTGCTGGTCGGGACCGGCCTCACCATGGTGGATACCGTCCTGAGGCTGAGGGACGACGGGCATCGCGGCCCGATCCACGCGGTCTCCCGACGCGGCCTGACCCCGCTCGAGCATCGGTTCGGCGGCGCCTGGCCGCCCTTCCTCGAGCTGGACGCGACGCGCAGCCCGCTCGCCCTCATGCGATCGGTCAGGGCTGCGGCGGCGGCGGCGATGGCACGGGGCATCCCCTGGCAGCGCGTGATCGATGCCGTCCGGCCCTCGACCAGCAGGATCTGGACTGGATGGAGCCGAGCTGAGAGACGCCGCTTCCTCCGGCACGTGCGGCCGTATTGGGACGCCCATCGCCATCGGTTGGCGCCGCGGATCGCCGACCGCCTGCAGGCCGCGCTGCGGGGCGGCGACCTGACGATCTGGTCCGGCGGCATGGTCGGCTGCCGGTCGCAGGGTGGCGGCATCGAGGTGGACGTGCGAGCGCGCGGGCAGTCCGGGCTGCGCACGCTCCGGGCCAGCCGGTTGATCAACTGTACCGGGCCGCGCAGCGACTTCGCCTCGCTCGGGATGCCCCTGTTCGCCAGCCTGCGCCGGCGAGGCCTCGTGCACCCCGACGAGCTCGGTCTGGGCATCGAGACCTCGGACTGCGCGGTGTGCGGCCGCGACGGCTGTCCGTCCACGTGGCTCTTCGCCCTGGGGCCCCTGACCCGCCCGGCCTGGTGGGAGATCACCGCGGTGCCGGAGATCGCGGCTCAGGTCGACCACCTGGTCGCCGTGCTCGTCCCCGCCGAGGCGGATCGGGACCACCCGTCGCTGGCCCGAAGCTTCGTCGATCTCGGTGCAGGCATTTAGCAGCCGGAAGCTTTTTAGATAGGTATCCGATTAAGTTGCAAGCAGATCACGAAGCGAGTGTGCGCCTCGACGAGATGGTCTTGGTCCATGACGAGCCAGAAGGACAACGCGGTCACAGCAGGCCTTTCTTCGACCCGACGCGTCTGGAAGACCACACCATAAGGGTCGCTCGGTAGAACCTCCCATGGATTTGTGGGAGCCTGCTTATTGCAAAACGATCATGTTAAAAGATCTAGGCATGAATTTATCTGGAGATTACTTCATCCTTCTCTTCAGCATCAATTTCTTGTCTATCTATTTAATCTTTTTTGATCTCTGGCGTCTAGTCACGAGAGGATCACCGTAAAAACGGTTTTCCTCAAGGTTCCGCTGAGCAATCTGCGCGGATTTAACAATTCCGATTAGAACTGCACGAAGAAGCTTTTCTCGGGACGGAACATCTACCATAAAATAGTCATCCGATGGCGAAATCCGTTCATTCCTCCGCCTTGCATTGCCTTCCTCAAATTCGTGTGTGAGAGAGTCGGTCATTCCAGTCATGTGGTTGCGGAAAGAGATAAGCGAACGAATTTCTTCTTCCGTCAAAAGTTTAATTGACGGCGCAAAAATCTCATATATTGGCGTCTTAAATCGTCCGGGTACACGCGTTGTTCCTTTGGCTTGGCTAATGTCGTTTGGAATAATCTCATCTAGATGCTTTTTTGCTTTTCCTATAGTGTCCTTTAGCTCAGCATCTAAGGCAGTTCGTATCCCGTCACTGTCCAGATCTCTCTTGAGCAGCTCCTGACGGATGTTGTTGTGATTATTTTTAATAAGCGTAATCCAGACGCCCAAAAATCCGACAGAAGTGCCTATAACAGTTTGCCATGGATTAATATACCGCAACAAAAAGTCATAAACGCCGAACGTGGTCATCAACCGCAGTCCACTCGTGTATATAAAAGATTTCAGTGATGTTAGGCTCGGAATATAACTTGTTCCGTCGTTTATTGATTGCCCGGCCGCCACTGCTTCCAGCCTCCCGGTGGCCCACAGCGTTGACCTCTGAGCGACCTGATCCAGATGCCTGCGCCGCCGCCCTCGGGTCTAATGCAGCCATACTGCGGCGTCGGTCAGATCGTCGTGATTGCTGGGCACGAGACGCTGTTGGGGGTCGCGAGATGCACCGCTCAACCTCAACTCATCGGTAAAATGCAACCAAGTCTAGAAGATTCCTGTTTCCGCGGAGCCGGCTATTAGACCGCTCCCAAGCTTGGAAAATCATCACTTAACTTGGCAAAGCAATGATCTGGCATACGCTGTGGCGGACCCGAAAGGATTCGAACCTTCGGCCTTCGCCTTCGGAGGGCGACGCTCTATCCAGCTGAGCTACGGGTCCAGCGGAGGCTGCATAGCCCGAAGCGCGGGCCGGCGCCAGTCCCCGGCGGATTGGAGGGGCAGGCGCCTGAAAGCCCAGGGCGCTGCCCTGGACCCGCCGAGGGCGTCACGCGCAGCGTGCTGACGCACGACGGCCCTTGGATCCCATTCTGATAACCGGTTTCCAAAGGCGAGCCTTTGGCGGGGTCCAGGGGCAGAGCCCCTGGCCTTGC
>CALMVO010000148.1:26496-68401 GCA_937873205.1 uncultured Acetobacteraceae bacterium | reverse complement strand
GGTCCAGTACGGCTATGCGGCCAACGGCGGCCCAAGCGGGAACCTGACCAGCGTCGTCGATGCGACCGGTGCTGTGACGACCTACACCTACGACATCGGCAATCACCTGATCCACGTCGTGACGCCGGCCGCGAGCAGCAGCACCAACAACACCAGCACCTTCTCGATCGGCTACGACAGCCTCGACCGCATCGAGACCACGACGAACGCGCTGCGCAACACCACCGGCTACTACCTGGCCGGGACCCGCTCGGAGACCGACGACGCGCTGGGCGACGCGACCGTCGTCTACTTCGACCCGCGGGGGCTGGAGCGGGCCAGCTTCGATGCGGTCGGCAACGGGACCCAGTACGCCTACAACTCCCAGTACGAGCTGACCTCGGTCATCCGGCCCGAGCAGGACAGCACCCAGTACGCCTACGACGGCTTCGCCGACATCACCGAGGTCACCGACACGCCCAAGCCAGGCGCCGTCGACTACCATCCGAGCGGCGGGCAGCTTTCAGCCCGGTCGCGGCTCTTCACCTACGACCCGACCTACTACGAGCTGCTGAGCAGCACCGACTACGCCGGCAACACGACGACCTACACGCTGAACAGCAACGGCACCGTCGCCTCCGCGAGGCTGCCGGCGCCCAGCTCGGGGGCGGCCGCACCGGTCTACCAGATGGGCTATGACGGCTACGGCAAGCCGATCAGCATGACGATGCCCGACGGCACCGTCACGTCGATGGCCTACGACGCCAACGAGGACCTGATCTCGAGCACCGTCGACTACAGCACGGCGTCCGGGCACCTGAACCTGCAGACGAAGTACTCGTACGACGGCATCGGCAACGTCTCCAACACCACCGACCCGCGGGGCAACGTCACCTACTACTCCTACGACAACCTCCGCCGGCCGCTGCAGACCACGCTGCCGCCCGATGCCCAGGGCAACGCCTACACCTCGACCGTGACCTACGACCCCAACGGCCAGGTCGCCTCAATGGTGCAGCCGGTCTCCTATGCCGGGACCAACAACTCGCAGGCCCCGACGACGCGGACCACCACCTACAGCTACGACCTGGCGGGCGAGCTCAGCTCCACCCTGGATCCGACCGGTGACACCACCAGCTACACCTACGACGCGGCCGGGCGGACGACGCAGGTCGCGCAAGGGGCCTACATCCAGGCGACCGCCTACGATGCCGACGGCCGCCCGACCACCATCTCCAAGGGAACCAGCGCCAGCACGCTGCAGCCGATCGAGAGCTACGAGACCTACAACCCCGACGGCACAGTGGGGGCCTTCTGCTACTGGAACGCCGGCAGCTGCATCAGCACGATCTTCACCCCGGACGGCTTCAACCGCGCGGCCCTGACGACCTATCCAGACGGCACGGTCGAGACCAAAGCCTACACCGTCAATAACTACCAGGACTACTTCCAGAACCGGGCCGGCCAGACCATCACCGGCACCTATGACAACCTGCAGCGCCTGAGCCAGAAGACCGGCGACCCGTCGGTCTCCTACACCTACGACAGCCTGGGCCGGCGCCTGACCGCGGCGCTCGCCAACGGGGCGGGCACGTGGACCTACAGTTACGACAACGCCGGCCGGCCGCTCACCACCAACCAGCCGAACGCCGGGTCCATCGGCTACACCTGGGACGCGTCGGGCAACATGACCGCGATGCAGGTCACCGCCGACGTCGCGCCGGGCAGCGCGGTGGGCGGCGGCACCGAGTTCGTCGGCTACGACGCGCTCAACCGCCCGATCGCCTTCGCCGGCATGGCCAACGTGCAGAGCCAGAGCACCACCTTCTGGAACGAGCAGTACGACGCGCTCGGCCGCGTGGTGGCGCGCACCTACAACGAGGCGCCCAACACCTCGGCGCTGTCGTCCAGCTGGAGCTTCGACAACAACGGGCTCGGCGACGACATCGCCCAGATCACCCACATGCTGGGTAACGACGTCGCCCAGCTGAACTATGGCTACGACAACACCCACCGCGTCACCAGCGCCGACACCCTGCTCGACGGCGGCGAATACACGCTGCGCCCCACCGCGGCGTCTGCCACTACGACGAGCTACGACAACTCCAACCGCCCGCTGCTGGCCCCCTGCCCGACCGCGTCGTCGGGCTGCTTCGACAAGAACGGCAACCTGACCACCGACGGCGTGCGGACCTTCACCTACGACAACGAGGGCGACGGCCGCATCGTCACCGCCACCAATGGCTCGACCACCGCCAGCTACGGCTACGACCCCGACGGGCGCCGCATCTCCAAGACCGTGAACGGCACCACGACCACCTACATCCTGAACGCCGCCGGCCAAGAGGTGCTCGAGCTCTCCGGCGGCCAGATCCAGCACTTCTACCTGCATAGCGCGGTGGACACCGCCCCCGTGGCCGTGGTCGACGGCGCGGGCAACCTCACCTTCAACCACATGGACCGCACCGGCTCGGTGATCGGCACCAGCTCGATGGACCAGATCACCGGCATGTATGGCTACACGCCCTACGGGGCGTCGACCGGCGGCCTGTCCGGCACCGCCTTCGGCTACGCCGGATACCGCTGGGACAGCGAAACCAACCTCTACCATACCCAGACCCGGTCCTACGACCCGGCCATGGGACGCTTCATCCAGACAGATCCCATCGGATACGGGGGAGGACGCAACCTCTACGCATATACCGGAGGGGATCCACTTAACAACACAGATCCAATGGGGACGGATAGCCCGCGAATTGACCCAGGCCCTCTCGCCCCTGACCCCACAGAAGAAATATCAGTTATCGGACACTACTATCCTCCATCTACTCCATCCGATCCTTTCGCTAATCTAAATCCAAATTATTTCAGGGGAAACGCGCCAACACGCACGCCTCCGGCAGCACCACCGGCAGCACCACCGGCAGCGCCGGCACCGCCGGCGATGATGCCTCCGCCACCAGCAATGATGCCTATGGCACCGCCCGCCACCCCGCCGCTGCCATTCCCTTTAATACCGCCCGTTAGCCTTCCGACTGCTGAATATGACTTGGGTGCGTTCATCCTTGACGAAGGGGCTTTGGCAGTGGCCGACGCCGAAAATCTTGGGCAAAGCATCAATGATCTATTCATGAGTGCAGGACAAGCTGGAGCAGAAGGAGGGGTAGCTGCAGGCAACGTCTTTGTAGATGGAATGCTGGTAGAACGAAGCTACAATTTTGGTGATACCACTGTTGGCGTTCTTGGCGAAGCTTCGGTGAACGGTACAAATCTGACAATCGGCAACCTTGCCGTCTATCCAAACTCAAGTGCTAGTGTCAATCTTGGCACGGGTACTGTCCTATCAATGGTAAATTCCTTTTCAGCAGAGGCCGCAGCAGATGGATTTACAACCTTGACATTATCCGGGATCCGCTATAGCGGAGCCAATCCCGGCAGCGTAGTAAATATAACGCGCAATCTTGGCGGTCTCTAGCTTTGGGGGCCTTCCATAGAACTCGATTTAGGAGTGCGGTTCAGGTAAAAAGGTCGTGGTATAGATCCTTATAGGATTGCCCTCCAATAGTGAGGGGCGTTTATCAAGCAGATGTTTAGGAGCTAATTACCGTGACACGCCAGGAGCTGATAGTAGAATGCAAGCGCCAATACAATGAGAAAAGGTCTGTTGACGAGATAGTTGGTTACCTCCGAGGAGTCGGTTGCTCAAAGATTGAGAGTATGGCAATAATTGTTGCTAGTTGCCAGATCGATCTTGCCGCTGCAAAGAAATCAGTACATTTCAGCTCGACTTGGATCGACACCAAGAAACCTGACGAGCTTTTTCATGAAACCATTCTAAACGTTCTTTCTACCTCAGTTCATGAAAAGTCCTAGAGGCCGTCTCTGGACGTGATCGAAAATGGGGCAGATGGCTGCGGCAGGATGTGATTTCAACGCGCCGACGGCCGTTCTCGTCGAGGTCCAGTATGCCGCCCTCGGCCAGATGTTTACGGCCGGCTGCCGCGTCCATAATGTCGCGATCAATGTCACCCTTGCTCAAAAGCGTGTCGAGCGCGAGGGCGCCCAGCAGCGATCGCTGGTGATCAGGCCTCCGTCCCGCCGCTTGTTCATCCGGGGTATATGCCGCATCGCTCAGGCTCATTATCGGTCCCCGTAACCGGTATCACACGCCGCCCTGGTCCGACTGGTCGAGCAAGTGCGGTCGCTACTGGATCACTGGCGCCTCGAACTTCACACCCAGGCCAGACGAAGTGGGATATTCATGTTGGCCGCGATGAACGTGCGACCGCCAGCATGTCGTGGGCGATCGCATCGTCCAACGCCCATAGGTCGGGTCGCGCTTGCTCGCCGCCAAAATGGTGTCCGCCGAGCGGCGGCCCTCCCGAACATCCCTCAAGCCTTTCGTATCTGCCGTGCCTCGCGGGTTGGCTTGCCGACTGGCGGCGTCCACTCGCCTCGCTGCCGCAGGGTCCAGGCGTAGCGCGGGTCGTCCTCCAGCAGGCCGACGTGCTCGACCAGCCGATTCCGCTCCAGCCAGGCGGCGGCCGCTTCCAGCTCCGCTAGCGTCATTTGCGCCCGGCTCTTGTTGCCGCAGGTGCGCTTGAGCACGGCGTTGTAGCGGTGCGCGAGCCCTGGGCCGGCAATGCCGCCTTGGAGCCCAGCGCGTCCCGCCTCGTCTTCCACCGCCTGGCGCGACACCATCTCCCCCAGCCGGATCCGCAGCCGGCGCTCCAGCACTGAGGGCGGGTCCAGCAGCTCGGCCTGCGCCTCCTCCTGCTCCGGCCGGCGCAGCGCCAGCTCAGGCCCGGGCCTGAGCGTGTCATAGCGCAGCGCCAGCGCGTTCGATGACAGCGGCACGACGCCCGGTTTCGGCCCGAGCTGGTCCAGCAGCCACAGCGGCAGGCTGCTCTGCGGCCGCCCGGCCTTAGGACGCCGGGCCAGCGTGCCCTGCTCGATCTCCATGCGTCGGCGGAACTGCGCGAACAAAGGGTCGTCGGGATGGAACACCAGCGCCCGCTGCGCCTCGTAAGGTCCCGCGTACGGATCCACTCGCGTGGCGCGCGCCACCATCTGCTCCAGCCACGGCCGCGACCGGATGTGGGTCAGCGCCGCGACCACGGCCACCTCCGGTGCATCCAGCCCTTCATAGGCCATCGCCACTGTCACCAGGATTGATGGCTCCGGCCTAAGCCGGAACGCGGCCAGCACCTCGTGCGCGCGGGGCGCGTCGGAGGTCGCAAGCTGCGCCACCGCGCCTGCTTGCGCCGCTGGGATCCAGCCGCGCACGACCTCCAGGTAGTGCCGGGCCGCCGCCTGGTCGGGGGCCACCACCAGCAGCTTACCCAGGCCTCGGGCTGCGGCACCCGGCTCAAGCCCGCGCTCCTGCCGGCGCTGGGCGCGCAGGTTGCGGATGGCGACGAAGGCCTCCCGCAGCAGCGCCTCGGCGAAGCCGGTGCGCAGCGCCGTGAACAGCGCCGGCCGTGTGGTCTCGTCCGGATGGCTGCCGGCCAGCCGGTGCGGCCCGAGCTCGATGCCGGTCTCGTCCCGCCAGCTGGCCTCGCCGTCGAGGGCGCCGAACGTCACCGGCAGCACCGCGCGCTCGCGCAGCGCCTCGGCACGTGAGTAGCCGATCACCGCCCAGCCCAGCGCATCGAGCTCGACCTCCCGCGTCCGTGCCCGGGGCCCCTTGCGGTAGGGCAGCCACAGGATCCCCCTGCCGTCTGCCCGCTCCAGCGTGCCGGACAGCAGCAGCCGCACGGCAGCACACTCGAGCAGCGGCAGCAGGGCGGCCGACCAGGCACTGGCCTGATCCTCGCCGAGCTGCTCGGCCTGCTGGGCGGCGACCGGGTCCACCTCGCCCAGTGCCGGCAGGTGGTGCACCTCGTCCACCACCAGCAGGGTGCGATGGCGGGTGAACTCGCGCAGGTGCAGGTCGGAGGCGGCGGCGATGCCCTGATAGGTCGTGACGTAGCCGGCGAGGCCCCGGCTCGGGTCTGGCGTGTTGTCGGCCGCCCGCACCGACAGCGCGTGACCGAGCGTCTGCCGCCAAGTAGGGTCGGCGAATGCCTCCTCGGCCTGCAGGCGCAGGCTGTCGCGCGGCACCACCCAACAGACGCGCTCCACCAGGCCGGCACCGATCAGGGTGTGGGCGGCAAGCACCGGCAGCAGCGACTTGCCGCCGCCTGGCGTGACGGCGGCCAGGATGTCGCGCGCGTCGGTCTCGCCGCCGGCGATCGCGCGCACGACGTTGGCGAGGCGTTGCTGGTGTGAGCGGAGAGGACGGCGGGTCAGGGCTGGACGAACAGCAGGCAGGTCATAGGCGAAGCCTGAGTCTTCCGGAGACCGCTGTCCAGCCTCGATCCAGTCAATCAGGTGTCGTTGGTGACCGCAGAGTTCTTCACGAGCGATCAGGTCGACGACCGATCGACCTGATCCTCCTCAGCCGCCTTACCGGACTAGGAGCGGAAGCAAGCAGGGTGCTGCCCGTCGATCTCGCTCATGCCGCTGCGCTGGCCGGGCGATAGATCGCTACGACGGCCACCAGCTCTCCGTGGTCGCGAGAAACTCCCGTGCGGTGCCCAAGCGACGGGTCCGGATTTGCCAGTTCACGAGCGCGTTGTAGAAAGCCCCTAAAGCGAAACATGATGTGACAGCTACGAGGCCTATGACGGCGAGAAGATGTGCGTAGGCACGCGGAGCAGTGAAAGCCTCATAGAACCAACCAACCCAAAGCAGAGTTGCTGCGCCCATGTAGCAGAACACAGCCTGTCTGGTCTGCTTGAGCCGAACTCCAAGCCGATATTCAACTGCATCAACGGTCACGCCAGCAGCAATTGCCATCTCCATGACGTCGAGCCGGCGATCGACGGACACCCGTACTCGAGGGTCTGGTTGTGGTCCCTGAGCTATCAGGACAGCCAGCTGTCTGATGGCCTGCCAGTTCCGCTTGATCTGAGGGACACCAGCCGCCTGTCGCGGATCACCGAAGGCAGCAGTGATGCCGCGCCGGAGGGAACCCCGGACTTTCGGAACCTCGTTTCCCTCGATCGACACAATCTAGCTCGAGATCGAAGCGAGGAGGGTGTCGAGGTCAGGTGGAACGCCGGCACTCATTCCTTCTGTTCCGTCAGCCCTCCGCCAAACGAAGGTAGGTGTACCTTTCAGGTGTAGGGCGTCGGCTGTCGCCATGTTGGAGGCTAGCTTGACGATCGCTGCCGGGTCGGGGCTGCCGGTCAGCTGGTGATCCTGCCAGGCCTGCACCATGCCGCGCGTCGGCTGGCTGAGCATCAGCCGGGCGGCGTTGGTGCTCTTCCCATGATCCTCGTAGTCGAGGACGGATACGGGAATGACCGCCAGCTGAACGCGACCGCCCGCGACGTAGGGCCTTAGCGCATCCATCGCACGAATGGAAAAGCTGCACATCGGGTCGATGAACATCCACAACCTTGGAGCCGTGGGCGATCCAAGGGTGCCATAGGCGGTGCCTTCCGCGGCCCTCACCAGGGCTGAACCTCTGGCCGTTCCAACACCAGGGGCATCTCCCGGGACTGCATGGGATGGCACGTTTGGACCGATGGTGACGGTCGGGATCGCACCGGGTATGGACGCGACCTGCTGACGCGTCACGTTCCTCCCGGAAGCATCCCACATCACACCGCCAACAACGGCCTGGCCATCCGGGGTCACGTAGAACACCTGGAACTTGGACCCATGCCGCGCGAAGACGGTCCGGAGGCCATGGGAGACGCCGAGCTCGGTCAGCGTCGCTCCGGCAGCCCGGATATGCCGTAGCGCCGGAGCATCCGGGATGGTCAAGCTATCAGGATCGACTTTCGGCACCGCATCGCCGATGTGACCGACCGGGGGAAGGGGTACGACCATCCTGTCGTCCAACGTGGGGTCTGCTACGGCACACTGCGGAGCAGCCTGGGCAGTGATCGGCATCGTGACGAGCGCGACGCTCAGGATGATGGGGCGCATGACTCTCTCCTTGCTGTGCCCCATCCTCCATGCCGTGTATGAAAGTCGCGCCTGTGCCGGCCAAAACGCCTCTCGAGGATAAGCCCAGATGAGATACACCCTATTCCCAGTCCCGGGCGTCCTCACGGTCCTCCTGATCGCGTTTGAACCAACTGCCAAGGCGCAGATACTACCGACCACGGGTTACGCTTCTGGCAACAGCTCCGGCTTGAGTTGCCGCTATACAGTAGGAGGCAACCCCGTCGTCTATGCGGGGCCATCCATACACTCTCGAATGCTAGGCTACATAAGCATGGGCTTCCTGGCCCAGGACGGCGCAGCATCCAGCGGTTGGGTTCCTATGGAAACCGCCAAGGGTGTTCATGGCTGGGTACAGGAAGGTATGACCTCGGAAAGTGACCGGCCGTATTTCGAGAAGCCGTGCCACGTCAAGCGTGCCCAGACCGGTCAGTTCGTGTTCATTCCCGGGCGATGATCAGCGTCGAGATAATGTGAGCACCTCAGAAAGTGCCAGCCGGTCCGCCATACGCCGAGGGACCGGCACGCTGTGCCCAAACTGCGCCCTCATAGTCTGGTCGGTCCCACGATGTAGCAGGCTCGGTTGGGCTCACGATCGTACCGCTCCGGTCAATTACCGGAGGATGCCATATGGCAGGCGTCTGGCCATAGGCAGCGTAGGCTTGATAGGTCGGGTATCGGACCGCCGGCGGATTGGGAGCACCATAGTCCGCGGCGGTTTTGATGTTGCCTCCGCTTCCACATGCCGTAAGGACAGCAAGCAGCCCGAGGGCCGTTCCCTTGATCGCGATCTTCATCCCGTGCCTCCCTTATTGCGGACGCAGGATGGAGGGAGCCGGATGAAAGTCTAGAACGTCGGCTTGATCAGGCTCATCGCGATGAGAACTGCCTGTCTAGCAGCACATCGATCCAGACCAAACTCACGGCTTGGCCAGGATCATGGCATGCATCTTGGGTAGCGACGGGTGCCTAGCTCCGCGACCGGACCCGCCACTGCCCTTTGCCCTCATTCGCGCGCAGGCGGTATCACACTGGACGCCAGCTGGAGGGTGCGGTCCGAGGTTCTCTGCTCGGTTGAGCCCTCGGCCGCTGGCTCAGTGCCCGGACGATGTCCCGTCCCACCACGACCATTCCCATGACCGATCTGGTTACCCATCGTGCCGAGTCCGTTCTGGATAGCCCGGCTCGTGTTGGCTAGGCCAGCAATCCCAACCTCGGACGCGAAGTTGCCCATGTCTACCCGGTTCGCCGCCATCATTCCGACCCAACGTACGACATGGTGGGGGAACAGGGAGATCATGCGGAACGACATCATCGCGACGGAAATCTGAAACAGCACGTACATGCAGCAGAGGACGACGATCCCGATCAGGTTGGTGAGCAGGGAGCCATTCATCATGACGAAACCGGCCGCGATCCCGAAGCTCTGTGTCACCAGACCGGACATCGCCACAAAGATGTAGTAGCCAAAGAAGAGGCCGAGGAGCATGAGGATTGGCCTGAAGAGGATGTTGAAGAGCATCGAATAGCCTTCGAACCCCTTCCCGTGCAGCCCGTCTCCCTGGAACGTCAGGTGCGCAAACATCCACAGCGGCACTGCGACGACCGCCTCACAGACCAGGATGAGCCAGCCGGCCACGCCTGCTACCCAATAGGCGTAGGGGACCATCGGCAAGATGAAGGCGAGGGTGATGCCGGGGATCAGGAGCGCCATGCACCCGTAGAAGATCGGCGTGCCGAAGAAGCCCATCAGGGCGTGTCCGCCGACGGCGGCTGCGGCGCCGGCGAGATTGCCCGTCATCAGGCTTCCCACGAAGGCCCCTGCCGTTCCGGTGGTCGACGACAGCAAGCCTGCCAGGCCCATGGCGCCCAATGCGGCCGCGATGAGCAGGTGACCAAGGTGGCTCAGCGCGACGAAGGGGTCGTACCAGAGGGACTGGCTGGGTGCCAGTGCGGTCATGACGCCATTCAGGAGCCGCTCATCCAGGTGCAGCTTGCGGATCAGCTGCTCGAGCAGGCTGGTCCCGTCCGCCCCAGGGGTGGCGCCGCTATACAGGTCCGGCGTGCCCCCCGGCACGTCCTGGCCATCCTTGACGGTCACGTAGTTCATCAACTGGTCGTTGAAGCCGAGGGCGGCCTGCACGAGCGGAGCCAGATCATTCGAGAGTCCCTCACCAAGCCCGCTGTAGCTTGGCTCCGAGACTTGAGGCGTTGCGGTCAGGATCGAGAGCGTCAAGCCGTTGAGCTTGGCGATCTCGAGGTAATAGGCGCCGGCCGAAGTCCAGCCGAGGGCTGACAGCTGGGTGGCATTCGTCGTCGTGTTGTCCCAGGTCGACCCATTGCGGGCGTTCACCGTCGTGCCGAACTGGCTCCGCAGGTTGTTGGTCAGGCTGGTGGCCGCCGTCGTAAGCTGCTGGGTGTAGTCCGCCGAGGCCGTGGTCAGGATGGAGTACATGGCGGTGAGGTCATTCGCGTTCCTGTCCGACCAGAGCTGCTGTGCGAGCTGCTGCATCTGCGGTCGTATGTCGGACCCGATGATATAGGTCAGGATGGCCCGCTGGGTCCCCGCCATATCGACCGAGGCGCCCTTGAAGTTCGCGCCGGTGGTGACCCCCCGGACCGATACGCTGCCGCAGGCAGGCTTGTCGGCGCCGTTACCCGCGGCCAGGGAGTAGGACCAGGAGACATAGCCGGCCGATCCAGTCTCCGGATCTTCGGGCGAGACGATCGGGCTGGGCGTCGGCACCATGTTCGGGTTGTTCGACGCCTGGTTGATCAGGGCGCTGCAGAGCTCGGCCTGCATGAGGCCGGCGACGATCGTCTTGGTCCCGGGTATCATGGGCTGCGCGATCGGCACGGCATCAGGGCCGACGGATTGGATGGCGTAGGTGTAGGCACCGCGCGCCATGCCGATCCCCCACGTCGCGACGAGCACCACGCCACGCTGACCGGCGCTGAACCCACTGGAGACCGGGAACATCATGATCAGCGCGAAGGCCAGCCTGACCGGAACCCAGGACGACATGGAGTTGCCCAGGACCCGACCGCTCTCCGCGGCTCGATGGATCTGCAGGATGGTCGTGTAGCCGACGAACGCGGCCGCCAGGATCATGACGAAGCCGGTCAACTCGCCAAGGAGCTGGCCGATCACCGTCTGCTCGGTGCCAATCGAAGCGTCGCCGGTTTGCGAGGTCGAGGGAAAGATGCTGTTCAGCACCGTCGCCGCCCAGTCGTCGCCCGCGCTGAGCGAGGACCAGGTCGGGGGATTGCCCACGGCGTTCTCAGCGTGCGCCGCGGCCATGCTCCAGAGGAGCAGGGCAACCGGAACAAGGAACCGGATAGAGCGCATCGCATCCCCGCGAGTGATCACGCGGCGAGGATGCGACACTGACCTGTAAGTGGGATCAGGAGATCGACATGCTCGGCGTCGGCCGCGACTGCTGCTGGGCTACCGCCTCCTCTGGCTTACGAAACATCGACGTGACCTTGTCGACCGCCTTCTGCAACATGGCCGCGGCCTTCTCCGCCAACTCCTCGAGCGCGCTCTTTCCCTGTGCCCGCCCTGGTATCCGTGCCGCTTCCTCGCCAAGCGCCACATCTGTCCGCTGCAGACGCTCATCGGCCACCTGCGAGCTCAAGTTCTTCGACTTGAGGCGATCCGCGACGGCGATCCGGGCCTCTCCGTAATTACCCAAGGCATTGGCCGCCTTGCCATATGAGCTGGCAAAGGCGGTATCGGTCTTGAGCTTCTTGTCCAGCTCCTGCCGCAAGCTCGCATGCTTGCCGCCCTCACGCATCTCCTGCAGCACGGCGGGGACCCCGCCAGGCTCCTTCTCGGCCGCCGCCTCGACCTTGTTCATGAAGGTGCGGCCGACGCCTGTCCTGAAGGTCTCGAGCGCTTCAACGGCATTACGACCAGCCGTCTCGGCCTGCGTGAGTAGTCGATCCGCACGCCTGTCCTCACCGGTCGCCCTCTGTGCTGAGACGCGACCTCCGAACGGCACGTAATGCTGGGCCGGCAGCACGTCGGATGAGCGTTGTGCGCTAGCGGCAAGCCTGTGGAGCAACGTGACCCTGCCGCCGCGAGGCTGAGCCGCAGGTGTCCCGTTCATCATCGTAGGGTTGGCCGAAGGACGCTCGGCGCCTTCCTGGACCTGGGGAGGGGATAGGGTCGAGCGTGAGGCATCGCCAGGGGAAGGCACCGAATGCACCCGGTCCCTCATGGCTCCCGGCGCTGCCGGCTGTGGATCGCGGATGGTGGCAGCCGCAGCGCTCCCTTGCGGCTCGGCCTCCAGGGCTGACTGCCTGGCCGCAGGCTCCACCTGTCCCAGGGGCGGCCTCGAACGTGGCGCCTCCCTTATGGGCGACGGCATAGGGTCCGGATGACCGGGCCGGCCCAGGACTGGCTCCTCGACGGCTGGGACAGCTTGATCGCGCCTACCAGACGCCTGGGCGACAGGGGCGACCCTATCTACAGGCTGGGCTTCCGCCGGGCCTGGGTGCGGGGGCGGCTCATCTGAACCGGGCCCCTGGCGACGCGGTGCCGGCGGCCCTGCCGGTTGCGCGCCATCTGCGTTGCCGACCGCGCCCATCGCCGCCGCCGGCGGAGCGGATGGTTCGACCGATGCCGAGGCCGATCCGGATAGCCCGACACGAGGCCGACCAAAATTGGGGCGAGGTGGCGCTGCATCATTCGATGCTGGGGATGATACCGCCGTGATGCCGGCGCGCCGCTCCAGCTCCTCGACGTGCTTGTCATTCGTGGCGGACGGGGCAGAGCCACCACCAGCGCTACCCATGGACATCGCTGCTTGCCTGATGTCACGCACGAGACGGCGGTCGTCCAGGCCTTCCGTCGTCTTGAGGAGCCGCTCCATCCGCTCGTCCTGGAGGCCCGGTACGGTTGTGGCCCGTTCGGTCATCTCCTGCCGCAGCTGCGCGGTCATGGGTACGGCACCTTGACCCAGGTGGCGCTCCGTATCCTGCACGGCGAACGCGACCTGCGTCCGGACCTTCACGTCCACGGGGTCCTCTCCATTGGCCAGCTCCCGACCGATGACGTCGATCCCCCTCGCGAGACCACGATCGAGGTTCTGGATCTTGGGAAGAAAGTCATGGAGGTTGCGAGCCAGCGCAGGCAGGTTCTCGGCCACGGGAGGCCGATCGGACGCACTATCCTGGGCCATGTCGCTACTATCCAATCGTGTCGTTGAAGTTCATGAACAACCTACTGCACGGTCGCGGTTGGCATCGTGATCGGGGTCTTCAGTCGGCCGTCCGCCTGGTTGGAGAGGATGGCCGCATCAACGAGGGCCGTCTTCTGCGCAAGCTGGAAGCTCTGCCAGGACAGGTAGTTACTCAAGGCCAGCTCGGTGGCGATCTCGACGAGGACGCCCTTTTCCCCGATCGCCTGAAGATTTGCGTGCCACTGGACGCCGCTGAAGCGGCGCCTGACTTCGAGATCGATCGCCTGTTCCTCCGAGCCGGTCGGTGTCGCCGTCAGGCCCTCGTTGGCCATCTCCTGCTGCTGCGCCTGGGTCAGCTGGACGGTCGCGGCATGCCAGCCAAGCACGTCTCCGCCGACATCCTGAGCGAGGGACATCTGCGCGTTGTAGCCCCGTCGCTTGAGGATCGCATCCTGTCCGGCGGCGGATGTCAGCGACGATCCTCTCAGGGCTGCAGGCGCAACCGGCTGCAGAAGGTTCGTAAGATAATCGTTCGCCGCGTCTATCTTGTCCTGGCCGGCATAGGTGTATTCGCCGGTCAGGCTCCCAACGTCCTGATCGGCATCCTGCAGGTCGGATGTGACACCACCGCACAGGCCGGCCTGCTGCTCAGCCGGCGAGCAATAGCGGGAGTAGTGGTTCTGGTTTGCGGCCTGGGTCCCCTGAGCCTGCCCTACCCATGACGGCGTCTCCGGCTCGGCGCGTGTACGCCGATCCTTCAATCTTCCTACAGCCGCCTGCACCGCCTGGGCATTCGTCGCGGCGACGACGGTGGACTGTCCTCCATCCAGTGCCGCACAGTCTTGCAGGTTGACGGAATGCTGGTCGCGAAGCTGAGCATTGCGGATATCACGCGCGGTTCTTGCATTTATCATGTTCGATGCGTCGGCTATCTGCTGGACCGCGCCGATCTGAGCCTTCTGGTAGTTGCTGATCTGCGTGAAGCCGCTCCCAAGCTGGGCATTCACGACGTTCCCGAGGTTCGTCATGTTGGATTCGAAGCTCTGGGTGAGCTGCGTCCCGAGGCTCGCGAACAGGTTCTGGGTCGCCTTTTGCAGTGCTGAGATTGCGGCGATGATGCCAGCGCTGTCGAAGAAGTCGGCACGGGCAGGAGCTGCGTTGAAGAGCACCCCGCCCGCGATGAAGGCCGCGGCCGTGGACCCCAGAAGAGACTTTCGCATCCCGGCCTCTACGGCTGGCTGACGGGAGAGTATCCCGTCGGAAGTTGCGTGGTTCCGTTGAGGTAGAGCCCGGTGTTGCCAGCCGCCGTCGTCCCGATCGAGCCAAGCGACGTTCCGCCACCGCCGAAGCTGAGCTTCGGGCAGAACGTTCCTCCGCCCAGGTCCAGGCCAAAGTTCGTGTTGAACCCGGTGACCGTGAGGCCACACTGCGCGGATCCTATGGCGCTCTGCCAGGCCGAGTTGACCGAGTTGCAGATCTGACCTTCCACATTCTTCAGCAGCTGGGTGGGGTCAAGCAAACTCGTGATGACGTTGAGGCCGATGCCACTGAAGAAGTTGTTGAGGCAGGACAGCTCCGTGACGCTCTGTGGTGCCTTGATGGTCTGGTCGTCCGCACTGACCGCCGCAGCCAGACCGGCCGCGGATGCCTGTGCCAGCGCGGTGCATCCAGCATTCTCGTCGGCCCTGGCATTGCCAAACGGGGACGTGTTCATCATGAACACCAGCACTCCGGCTGCCGCCCGACGCAGGGTGATCGGTCTTCTCATCCCGGCAGCGCTCCCAGGTCAGCCTGGCCACACGCAGCAGCCAGCCGGCTCAGTCGACTGGGCGCGAAGATCCTCTCGATGGTCTCGAGACGTCCGAACTCGTCCACCGTCAGGCGGTTCAGGTCACCATGGCCATCATGGTCCGCCGTGAAGCAGGCCTTCAGGTGTTGCGCGCCGCCGGGATCGTTGGATGCCTCGAGACATGCCAGCACCCGAAGTCGGATGGCCGGATGCAGGTATGCCAGGACAAGCCGAAGCGAGCTGGCAGAAGATGGCTCAGAACCGCTCGACACCGGCAATCCCGGCCCTGCCAAGAGACCGCCCAGGACGTCGCCAAGCTCGACCACCTTGGATGAAAGCTGGTCACCATGATACGGCGCACCGGCGGTTGCCGAGCCTGCGGCCGCGACGGCGGCATGCTCCCGTAACCAGGCCTGCACGGCGGCATACCGAAGGTCGGGCATAGGGGGTCTCCTGTCTCGTTGACACCAGCATCAACGGGCAGGATGTGAGTGACGTGGACTATCTCAGGATGGCGACCGAGCGTCTTGTCGCATGGATGTGCAAGCCCAGCGGGCGGACGGCGGCGAGCAGGACGGTAGGCCAGGGTCGACCGCCCTTCCACGAGACGAGCGCGGTCCTGCTCACATCCGACGCGTAACGTACTGAGACATCGGGCGGAACGATCTGCCGGACAGCAAAATCGAGCGGTATCGTCACCCCGAAGCCCCTCGCCAGGGCGGTGGCGGGAGCGGGGAGGGGTATCGGTGTCGCGCCCACAGCGAGACTTGCGGCGTCGCCCGGCCGTACGCCATCAATCCCGGTGGATCGGCGCGCCAGGTCTCGGGAGCCATTGGAGAGGGAGAATTCGGCGTGCGCCCGCGCGGAGCTGACTAAGAGAACGGCTAGGGTAACGTTGCACAAACGCCACATGGTCCGCTCCTCATCCCTGCCGAGACTCGACCCGATGGATGTAAACGAGAATGAAGTCTGACCAACCCGTGGACGCTTCCGGCAGGGATCGCACGCCATGAAGAGGCAGGAGGCAGCGTCTGGCGCGACCGGAACGAACGGTCATATGACCACCGACGGCGCCGGCGGCCCATCCGAGGGACGGCAGGGTTACAGCGCCACCGGGAAGAAGCTAGGCAGGCCGCGCGCAAGACCGCCCCATGATGATCCCGATGCCGCCTCGGCCCAGAACGGTCATACGAAGAAGAAGGGAAAGGGAGGGCGGCCGGAAGGGACGGGGGGCAGCTACACCCTTTACAAGGACGCCTTCAAGCCGCTGCCGACTGAGCGAGCTATCGACGAGGCCAAGGCGATCGAGCTCGAGCGGAGCATCGGCCTGCTCATCTCCAAGTTCCGGATGGAGCATGGCTACAAAGCTCGAGACATCGCCCGGCTCATGGAGATCCATCCAACCGCCTTCTCGGCGATGGAGACCGGGCGCCGCCGTCTGACCCTCAGTCACCTCTACCGGCTGGCGAGCATCCTGCAGGTCGATCTCGTGGACCTTCTACCAAAGAAAGACGAGGCCCCACTGACGCCTGCATCCGCGCAGGCCTTCGCCGCGTGCCTGCAGGCGGCCTTGATGGACACGCTGGCGGAGATTGGCGACGTCCCGATCCGCTGGTCTCACGTTCCCCGCTTTGTGGAACTCATTCTACAGCGTCTCATTCCGACGGGCGGGTTTCCTGAAACCGAATAACATGGAGAAGTTTTAATGAGAGATAGAGGTGCCATAGAGTGAGATCTCGATTAACCCCTGTTTAACCAAATCAGGGAGTTAAGCCGAGATATGTAAATGACGCCTGCGTCTACTTCATATTGCCCCGTTGGAATCGCTGCCGCTAGTTTCGCGGCGCGATACACCAAGAGGGCGGGGAATGTTGACCTACAGCGGCACCGCGGCTGACAGCTGCGTCGGATCAAGGATCTCATGGCCGCGCAGCCTCGACGGGGCGAACTCAGGCGCGGACACGGCGCGATCCCTTCATGAAGTCGTACCGCTCACGGAGCGGGTCCTGTCAGGCATGGTCGCTAGGCGCATCACGCCGGCGGTCATCTGTGTTCTTCTCGAGATCGATCATGACGAGCTCGATGAGCGGCTAGCGGTACTCTCGATGAGCCGTCCGCCGGAGCGGACAAGTCGCAAGATCGGGAAGTCCGGTTGGGCAGACCGCGAAACCCGCGCCCTGATCCGGTTCTGGGGCCAGAACTACAGTGCCATCCTCATGTCGAAGCTCCTGAACCGGACTGAGAATGCGGTCCGGGGCAAGGCACGCCGCCTCGGGTTGTACAAGCGCGAGAGGGCCCTCCTGACCTCGGAACCGACGAAGTGGGAGCCCTGGTCCAGGCGAACCGAGAAGCGTCAGCGCTTGGACCGGACCCTCAAGCTTTCCATCCGCGATCGCTGGGTCAACGGCCAGACCACCCGAGGCATCGTCCGCGATTTCGGACTGACCATGACGGCGGCGGCCCTGAGCACGGCCTGCTCACGCCTTGGCCTCCCCCGTCGGGACAAGAAGGGACTCTCGGATCAATTCGACCCCGCCCGCCCATCCAATCCGGAGATCGCTCGTCAGGCAGTCGAGCTGACCTGCTCAATCTCCAAGGATGTCTTCTTTGGAACGAGAGGCCAACGCTATTCCCCGATGACCCGCAAGTCGGTGGGTTTCCGCGACCTCTGCAGCGCCACCGCCTTCGGTTCCGCCCATTAGCGCCTGGTCCACCCACCAAGCCTGGAACGATACTTTCAAGGACGCGGAGGATCATAACGGGATGAGAAACCAATCCGCCGCCGTCGATCGCAGGCTGACCGATATCGACTTCGTCCGAGACCTGTCCCGCAAGGGCTTCATGGTGATCGTCGTCCAGTCGTTGGCCATAGCCGTGCTGATGGGAAACCTCGTCTGGGCCGGACACCACCCCTCGGTGAACCACTACTTCTACACGGACGGCAAGGGCACGCCTCGTGAGGTTCAGCCGCTCGATGAGCCGGTCATGAGCGATGCGGACCTGGCGACCTGGACCGCCAATTCGGTCGTGGCGGCCTTCAGCCTCGACTTCCGACACTTCCCGAAGCAGATGTCCGATGCGGCCCAGCACTTCAGCATACGTGGCTGGAACAACTACGGGGCCGCCTTCATCGCGTCTGGAAACTTCGACAAGCTGAAGCAGGCTCGGCTCGTCATGTCCGCCGTGCCGGAGCGGGCGCCCATCATCCACAACCGCGGACTCGTGGGGAACATCTACGAGTTCGAGGTCCAGTTCCCGCTCCTGGTCACCTATGAGAACGAGAACTCCACGCTGAACCAGCATCTCATGGTGACCGTGCGCGTGGTCAGGACCCCGGACCCGATGCACCCCGACGGGATCATGATCGACCAGATCAACCTACCCCCTGCCTGAGGAAACCGTCGTGTCGAAGAGCGCCTTCCTTGCAGCCGCTTTTGCGGCATGCGCCGCCACGGGTACGGCCTGGGCCCAGACGCCGTCCGCCGGCCCGGACACCGCACCGCACTCGGCCAGGGATCCCGCCTTCCAGGCGGCCGCGGAGGGTGAAGGCGGCATCCCGCTGACGCCCGGCATGATCACCGAGCTCGAGCATCGGTATGATCAAGCGCAGCGGGCCGCCGCGCGCGTCGACGATCCGTCCACGTTCGTCGCACCGGTCAGCCGGTCAACCAACGTCACCCTCGGGCCGGGTGGCGTCACGAACATCGTCCAGACCGTCCAAGGCTTTCCCTCGGCGATCACCTTCGTCGACGCGACCGGGGAGCCGTGGCCGATCGCATGGGACCTCAACAGCAGCCCCAGCGGGAAGAACGGCGGCGGCGGCGGCGCCCCCGCCGTCCGGGCGGTTGGCCTCGACGTTTCGGTTCCGGTCAAGGGCTCCAACGTGCTGCAGATCACGCCGATGGCCCAATACTCCCGCGGTGGGGTCCTGGTGACGCTGGTGGGCGCTCCCAAGCCGATCGCGTTCATGATCATCAGTGGCCACGGGCGGTATGACGCGGACCTGACGGTTCGCATCGGCAACCGCGGACCGCAGGCCAAGGAGCAGATCCTGACGCGCCAGGATACGCCCGAGACCGGCTCTCCCTACCTCATGGCCATGCTCGATGGGGCACCCCCGGCCGGAGCCGTGCCGCTGCAGGTCTCCGGCGTCTCGCCGGACGAGGTCCGGGCCTGGCGGCTCGGCGACCATGTCTACCTACGGACCCGATACACGCTGATCTCCCCCGAATGGACGAGCTCCGCGAGCGAGGAGGGCACCTCGATCTATGCCCTCCCGAACACGCCCATCGTCCTCCTCTCCGCCGACGACCATACGGTTTCGGCTCACCTTTCGGAGTGATCGGCATGCCGAAGATCCCCTTCAAGGGCGTGTTCAGCGGGGCGAACGGCGCCGGGCCACGCCGCATCGCCGGCATCGGCGCCGTGGCGGTCGTGGTACTCGGTGGATCGGCCGCAATGCTTCTGGCGGAGCATCAGAAGGCAGCCACCACGACGGTGGCCGCCCCTCCGCATGCCAATGCGCTTCCCGGCGGTGTACACAGTAATCCCGAGTATGAGCGGGATGTGAGGGAGCAGTCGCAGTTCGAGAACGCCCGGGCGCAGGACCAAGGCAAGTCCTACGTGTCCGCGATGGCCGGGCATATCGAGGCGCCCGTGGCAGCGCCGCAGGCAATGGCGCTTGCCTCTCAGCCGGCGCTGGCCGCCGTTCGCCCGCCTTCCTCCCAGGCAAATCCTTTCGAGGCATCCCAGCCCGCTCCGGCGATCCCGATCGTCTCGACCGTACAGGCTCCGAAGATCGACCAGAACCAGGTGAAGGTGTACGGCGCCGCGATGCGGGGCCTCTTCGAGAGCATGGGCAGCGTCATGCCCGCGGTCGAGGTCGTCGAACCTCCGTCGACGACCACCGATCCGGCGGGGCAGACGGGAAACGACGGCCGGCCCGTGCATGACGCCGCGAACAGGACGATGTTGCCCGGCACATCCGGTGACGATCCGACGATGGCGCGGCAGCTTCCGAAACGGGTCCTCATCAGTGCGGGCAAGGGCATCTACGGGGTCAACAAGCTTGCCGTCAGCTCCGATCAGAATGGACCGGTGGTGGTCACCGCCGAGTCCGGCCCGATCGCCGGAGACGAGATGATCGGGTCCTTCCAGACGAAGGGGAACCGCTTGGTCGTGGTGCTCCAGAGCCTGACGCTGGCCAACGGACAGCAGGAGCGGATCAGCGCGCTGGTGATCGCGCCGGACAGCATGGAAACGGCCGTCGCCAGCTCGGTCGATCAGCATTACGTCGCTCGTTTCGCACTCCCTGTCGCCGCCGCCTTCGTGCAAGGCCTCGGGCAGGCGATCGCCGAGTCGAACACGACCTCGCAGGTCAGCGCCCTGGGCGGCGTCACGGCGTTCACGCACCTGAACACTGGTCAGATCTTTGGTGTCGCGGCAGGCACGGCCGGTCAGCAGGCTGGCCAGATCCTCCAGAAGATGGCGCCAGCCGGTCCGACGGTGACCCTCGCCGCCGGCGCGAACGTCGGTGTCATCTTCCTCGACGACCTGCTCGATAACAGCCCATAGCTCAGTCGAGCATCTCAAGTCATTTACAGGCACGACCTCCATGCTCCGGTCCAGAGCCATCACGCATTGGGTGACGCATGGACACGCATATCTCTCACCTCGCGCATCTCGATGGGCGCGATGATGCCGCTGCCGCTGACCTGCCGAGCGAGGACGGCCCTGCCGCACCCGTGAGTGCGGCGATCCATGTTCCGCCGCGGCCACCGGTCGACCATGCTCCTCGCGTCCTGCTGCCTGGTGAGGGTCCACCCAGCGAGCCGGTCGATCCCGAGGCTGTCGCCTCCGGCGTCCAGGGTATCGAACCTGCGTCACGACCGGGCGCGAGGAGAGGTGGGCCACGCCTGGCCGTGGCGGCCATCGCCGTCGTGGCCGTTCTCAGCGTGGCGACGAGCCTGACCTTCGTCCATCATCGCCAGCCTGCCTTGGCGCCGCTGGCGCTCGACCGTCCAGCACCCGGCACGCTCCAGGCTCCTGCAAGTCGGCCGATCATCCTCACGAAGACGCAGGTGGGTCACCCGCATCCCGTCATCCCAGGTGCGCAGGACGACATGAGGAGCGTCATGGCGCTGCAGGCCGGTGCTCAAAAGACCTCGCCTCCAGTCACCACGCACCCGACGGCGGTGCACGCAGCACCAATCCAGGTCTCGAGCTCAAAACCCCCCGCCGCGCCCCCGGTGGTCGTCACCGACCCGACCCAGGTTCTGGCTGGAGCCGATATCAAGCCGATGAGCCGGCAACAGCAGGCAGACGTCCTGCAGATGGTGACACGGCTCGGCGCGCTGGTTCGCGACCTCCGCGTGGAGAACATGGCACGCGAGCGTCAACTCGAAGCCTTCAGCAAGGTCACCGGCGACAGGCTTTCCGACCTCGATCAGCGATTGTCGCTCGAGGAGGCTCATGCATCCGTGGACGGGGCGGCAGCGGCTGGCACGACACCTGCGCCAAATCCGGCAACCGAGGCCAAGACGCTGCCCCGGTCTTCATCATCGTCTGCATCCCTGCCATCTCCACCCTTAATGGCGGCAAGGCCGGCGGCACCGCTGCGGAACCTGAGCGCCTTCCGCATCCAGGCTGCCTCGCCAGGCCTTGCAGTGCTGCAGGTCAACTCGCCCGGCCTGGATGAGCCCGGGATCCTGCAGGTTGCCGTCGGCGACAGCATTCCCGGGCTCGGGAACATCCTGTCGATCGCGCAGCGGGGGATCGGCTGGGAGGTACGCACCGATCGGGGCGTGATCCGCTGACATGCAGGGGTTCATCAACTTCGCCGACGACATCGGCTATTGCATCTCGGTCCTGGTGCCCCTGGTCTGCTACCTGTTCGGCGGCGGCTTCCTGCTCGCCTCGTTCTGGGGCTTCTGGCAGCTCGGCCGGCCCGGCAACAAGCACCAGTTCCGACCGTGGGTCCCCGCCGTAACGCTGTTCGTTGCGGCAGCACTCCTGTCGTTCGACCGGATGCTGACGCTGGCCACCAACACCTTCGGCGGTGGCGGCGTGACCGTGAGCGTCACGGGGTTGACCAGCTACACGGCGCCGACGGTCGATGGCGCGACCCTCCTCGGTGCAAGTCCGCAGGAGACCCTGGTCAACATCATCAAGACCTTCAACATCTTCTTCGAGAGCTACGGCGCCCTCATCGTCCTGCTGGGTGTCATGGCGCTCAAGGCTGCAAACGACGGCAATGGCCGAACCCATCCGCGCGCGTGCGCGATCATGATGTTCTTCGGCCTCTGCGTGATGAACGCGCAGACGATCGCCACCGAGGTCGTCGCCTATTGGACCACCTGAGAACCATGGCGATCCGCTGATCCGACTTTCATCCGCCACGGCGAAGGTTGCTGCCGAGGGATACGCCCTCGCACCAACAGGAGCCATCCCGTGAAGCGCAACCGCAAGCTTCTCCGCCTCACCACCCTTCCCGCCCGTATCCCCATGACGTTGAGCCGCCGGGCGAGCGTCGCTGGTGCCGCCATCCTTCCCGTCCTCGCCGTCGCCAGGGGCGCGTTCGCCCAGAACACCCTCGGCGGCCGCATGACCGCCGCATCGACCGATCTGGGTCAGGGCGGCGGCTACGTGCTGGAGCTGATCGGCTACATCGCCGGCGGCTTCTGCCTCCTGGCGGCAGCCTACACCTTCTGGCAGCACAACAAGAACCCCAACGGGCCGCACAAGCTGGGCTACGCGATCGCGTCCGTCCTCATGGGCGGCGCCTTCCTGAGCGCCAGCGCGATCGGCACCTACTCCTCGCAGACCGTCTCCGGGACCGGGCCCACCAACACCGGCACCGCCGCACAGATGCAGTTCAACCAGTAGCCGTGGGTGCTCTCCTCCCGCTCATCCCGTCTGCCCACGCCTCCGCCTATGCGGCGGAGGATCTGCCGGGCGGGCGGGAGGACGAGCGTGTCGCGGTTTTCAGTCGTGACGATCACGCCTGTCGGTTCTGCAGCCTGATCGCAAGCGCCAGTCATGACGTCTTCCACCTCGACGGCGACCACGACAATTGGTGCCGCGACAACCTCGTCACGGCCTGCCATCTCTGCAGGATGGTGCAGCACCTGCACCGGCCGGCGATCGAGCACGAGCTCGCCGTCATCTGGCTGCCGGAGACTAGCCAAGCCGGCCTGAACCAGATAGCTCGCGCCATCCACCTGACGCTTCACCGCAACGGCCAGCCGGCCTTCCCCAAGCCTTGGCTGCGATCCGGCAGCCCGGATGCCCGCGCAGCCCATGAGGCCTACAACGCGCTCCGGGCCCAGGGCCTGGAGGCCGAGCGCCGCATCGGGTCGGCCTCGCCGCGGGATTTTGCCGCGGTGCTGCAGATGATGCCGCACGAGCCGGCCCCGGCCCGGGCCAGCCGGCTGGGCGGTCTGCGACTTCTTCATCTCGGCCGGCATCTTCAGGGCGGCCTCGACATCTATCCCGACATTCTCGAGGCGTGGGCCAGGCCCGCCTCCTAGCGAGGAGATCGTCCATGCTTGGTTTCGTGGGCAAGGGCCTCGCCAGCCTTTCCCTGTCACTGCGCCAGTCCATCACCGCGTTCTGCGACATTGAGACCGCCGTCGGCGATCATCTGGTGACCAAACGCGGTGCCTATGTGACCTTGGTTCGGATGCACGGGCTCTGCCGCATGACGATGCGTGCGGATGTCGAACGGATCTCGGAGATCCTCCG
The DNA here is from genome assembly GCA_937873205.1 of uncultured Acetobacteraceae bacterium. Lineage (GTDB taxonomy): Bacteria > Pseudomonadota > Alphaproteobacteria > Acetobacterales > Acetobacteraceae > Lichenicola. The sequence continues at coordinate 44,707 of CALMVO010000148.1, read as the reverse complement.
GATGGAACTCTCTACTTCGTTCGAGGGGCCGGGGCATGCCATCCAGGCCTGGTTCACCTGTGACCCATCCCTCGCCGGCGCAGAGATCGAGCGCAACCTCGAGGGGTGCCGCGTGATGGCTGAAGGCCATAACGCTGACCTCTCCGACATCTTTGCCGAGCGTTCCCGCATCTGGCCCAGAATGATGCGCTCGGAAGCCTGCTATTTTGGTCTTTGGACCAAGAAGAGCGTCATGACGCGAGAGGAAGCCAAGCAGGCCGGGGCCGAGCAGGCGGCGGCCGGCCGGGGCGCTCCTTCCGTCGGTGACGCGCAGAACCCCTTCAGATTGAACGAGATCCTTGCGACCCGGCATGAGGCGTTCGTGCGGCGAGTGATCAGCGCCTTCCAGACGCAGGAGGTCAGCGTCGAGCGGGTCAAGCCGGATCAGGCGCTCGTGACGATCCGAGAAGCCCTCTATCCGGAGACCACGGGCAGCGGCTGGACCCCCAGCCTGCCGGGCTGCGATGTCAGGCCGATGTTGCCGGAAGATGGGGAGAAGGGTGACGCCGGGCTGCTATTGTGGCCACCGGTCGCCGACCAGATCTTCCGAGCCGATGCCGTCACCAACGGTGGGCAGCGGGTTGAGATTGGCGAGCACGAATGGGCTCCGGTCGACATGACCCGCGGTCCGGAGGACGCCAAGCCCTTCTCGGACCTGATGGCCCGTATGGCCGAAAGCCATGTGCCCTGGCGAATGCTCATGCTGGTGGAGAGCGGCGGCCAGAACATGATGTGGATGAAGAAGCTCGGCGCCAGTGTGCTGGCCTTCTCGCAGGGTGCCCGCGATGTCCGCAATGCCTTCGACGCCCTGCAGATGATGCGCAACAACCAGACCGACGTGGCCGTGAAGCTGCGCACGAGCTTCGCGACCTGGGCGCCGGTCGGTCAGACGCCGCGGCTGCGGCGGCAAGCCTCCACGCTCGCGCAGGGGATCGAGACCTGGGGCAACTGCCAGGCTGGGACAATCTCGGGCGATCCGCTCGAGGGCACCATGAGCACCGTTCCTGGCCTCGCCCTTGGCTCCACCGCACCGGCGGCAGCGGCTCCGCTGGCCGACGTGCTGCGCATGATGCCCTGGAGCCGGCCGACCTCACCATGGTCGCAGGGCTCCGTCCTGTTCCGCTCGCCCGATGGCCGCATGTTCCCGTACGACCCGACCGGTTCGAAGCGTACGCACACGGTCGACCTGTTCGTCGGACCGTCCCGCTACGGCAAGTCGGTGCTGTCGAACACCATCCTGCTAGGGTTGTGCCTCAGCTCGGCCGCGCAGACATCCCGCGGCGTGCGCTTCCCCCTGATCGGGAAGCTGGACATCGGCCCATCGGCCAAGGGACTGGTCACGATGCTGCGCGATGCGCTTCCGGAGCATCTGCGCCATCTGGCACTCTATGTCGGCATGCAGCTCCAGCCTGGCTACGAGTTCAACGTATTCGATACCCAGCTCGGCTGCCGGACACCGCTGCCCCTCGAGCGGGAGTTTCTCCTGAACTTCCTGTCGCTTGGATGCCTGCCGATCGGCAGCAACGTCCCATTCGAGGGCATGTCCCACCTGGTCGGCTTCGTGGTGGACGAGGCGTATCGCATGTTCGCCGACGCAGGCCCGAACGTCACGCCGAAGAGCTACCAGCGCGGCCTGGAGCCAACGGTCGATCTTGCCCTTAGGCGGCATGGCATCATGCTTCACGAGGAGGAGCCGGTCTGGTGGGAGGTGGTCGACGAGCTGTGCCGCGTTCAGGAGTGGTCGCTTGCCGAGCGCGCACAGCGGCATGCCATGCCGCTACTGCAGGACCTGATGAGCGTCGTCCGGGTCAACAAGGTCCGGGATATGTTCAAAGCGGTGAAGGCAGGGACAGAGGAGAATGTGCCCGAGCTGTTCGAGCGCTACATCACCGCTCTCATCAAGCAATATCCAACCCTGAACAAGCCGACCACGCTCGACTTCGGGTTGGCCAGGGTCATCGTCCTGGATCTCGAGGGCGTCGCCCCGACCGGCAGCCCGGACGCGGACAGGCAGACCGAGCTGATGTACCTGCTCGGGCGTCATATCCTGGCAAAGAACTTCTTCCTGAGGCCAAAGTATATCCCGATGATGCCAGACTTGGTCCTCGAATATCACCGTCATCGGATCACCGAGTTCTACGAGACGCTCAAGCGGCTCGAGTATGACGAGTATCACCGAACCTCCGGCAGTCCCTACGTTCGGGCTCAGGTCGAGCTCGATCGACGGGAAGGCGCCAAGCACAACTTGCACCTCGGCCTGTCGAGCCAGAAGCTCGACGACTTCGGCGACGACCTGATCGGTCAGTCGACCGGACGCTTCATCTGCGGGGCGGGTGACGAGCCGGAGAAGGAGGCAATCATCCGTCGCTTCCGCCTGTCGCCAGCGTCCGCGCAGGTCGTTCGCACTAGGCTCAATGGCCCGATGCGGGACGGCAGCGGTGCGCCATTCATGGCCATCATGAACGTCAACAACGTGGTCTACGAGCAGATGCTGGTGAACAGCCTCGGCCCCGTGGAACTGTGGGCACTCAGCACGACGCCGAACGACGTTGCTCTGCGAAATCGTCTTTACGAGCGCGTCGGGCCGGTCGAGGCACGCAAGCGCCTGGCTCGCGTCTTTCCAAAGGGCACGGCACGTGACGAGATCGACCGTCGCAAGGACGAGCGGCTCAAGCGGGGGCAGGGTGACGTCAACGCGGAGGCCAGCGTCATCGAGACGTTGACGGATGAGCTCACGGACGGTCGAGGCCTCGGCCTCATGTTGCGCCGCTTCGCGGTGGCCGATCGTGATGCCTCGACCATGAATGAGGCGGCCGAATAGCGATTGCTTCATCCCAAGCCTTAGGTCGACCGTGCATCCCGCTCCTGACAGCCGACAATGGCTTCCAACATCGGTCCAGGGAGGCACTCACTTACATCGGCCCCGCATAGCCTTTCTCCCATTGGTAGGGAGAACATCATGGTGCGCAGGCGCTTCCATCTGGGGATCGGGCTTGGATGTCTTGGCCTGCTCTCCGCGTGCGCTGACGGAACACCCGCTCCGACGGTGGAGACCACAGGGATGCCGAACGCCGAGCTGGCGCTCCAGCGCAGCATGGAGCATGTCGACGTCGACCTGAGTCACCTTGGCAGCATGAACGTCACCCAGGCGTCCGCGCAGGGGGTCGCGCCGGCTGAGCTGCAGCAGCCGATGAACTGGGGCTGGAGCGGCCCGATCGACAAGGGCGCACAAGCCCTTGCCGATAGGATCGGCTACAGGTTCGTCGCGATCAAGCCGAAGAACCCGCAACCGATCGTTGTCACGGTAACCCGGACGGACGCGACGGTGCTCGAGATGTTCGAGGCGCTTGGCGCATCGGCCGGGTCGCGCGCGATGGTCACCGTGGATCCCTACCACCACCTGGTAAGGGTCGATCACCATGTCTAGCTCCCACGCGTTTCGGCAGGTGCTGGCGATCGCCACCATCCTATCCACCGCCAGCCTCCATGGTGTCCGGGCGGCCGATCCTGCGGCCACCCTGCAAGATGTCGCTGTGCCGCCATTCCCCACACCAGGTGCGGTCGATGTCGCGGCCGGTCGGCTGGCTGCGCCGATCGACACCCCGATCACCGGCGCCACCACGATGCCTGACATCGTCGGCGGTGATGCGCCACCGTCGCTCGAGGCATTGCAGGCGTCGCGGCCGGGCTTCAACCCCGACAAGGGGCTGAGCGGCCTGCGTGGCGAGGCGCTCCGCCAATCCGCCATCTCGTTCGGGGCCCGCGGGGGCCTGGCTGCCCGATCCTTCGCGTTGAACGAGATGCTGCGGCGCTACGAGGCGCAACTCGATTCGACCTACGACTTCCGTTCCCTGGTCCTCCCCGTCGGTGGCGGCCAGACCCTGATGCGGCCGCCCGTGGTGACGGAAGCACAGATGGCCTTCGCGCTCGGGGACGGTGGTCAGGTCGCGCGCGAGAGCGGTCATGTCTACGAGATCACGCGCGAGGCGTCGCTCGCCTCCGCGCCGCCGAATTGGCGGACGTATCTGGTGCGCAGCTGGGCCAAGCCTACTCCACCCCCCGATGATCTGCGGCCGCGCTCCGACGAGGAGGTAATCTACTGGGACAAGTGGGTCGCGGAGGGCTGGGCAGACGGAGAGAAGCAGGCCGTCGAGATCTTCCTGTCCGATCTCGGCCGCCTTGAGCGGGATATGGTGGGCATGGCTCGCTACCGCGTGTTGCTGCGAGCTGGCCTGGTCGAGGCGCCGGAGGTTACGTTCTCCCACAGGTCGGTCGATGGTGGCCGTGATCAGATGCGCGTCGGGGATACCCAGATCCGCATCAAGAACCAGCCAGGCCTGGACCCCAACCGCCGGCATTGGACCGGCGGGACGACGGATCTGCCGAGCGAGGAAGGTGGCGGTCCACTCCGGCTGACGCCATGAACCAGATCAGCCGCATCGTGACGGATGGCCTTTGGCCGGAACAGCACGAGAAGCTGACAGACGAGGGGCTCGATCGGCTTCTGCTCTGGGCGACCGAGCTGGAAGCCTCCCGCATCAACCTGCAGTCGAACCACCTCCTGGCGCTTCGGGTGCACGGCCGCATCCGCAAGGTGACGAGCCGGCCGCTTGGGGCGGACGAGGTCGAGATCGCCGTGAACCGCCTTTACAGCGGGGAGGGCGTCGCACGCATTAAAGGCGGCCACCCCATCGACGTCGCCTACGAGGTCCAGCCCGATCGGCATACCCGCCTGCGCTTCCGGGTCAACGCCATCGGCGTGCAGGGCAAGGGCACCGGCGGCATCGACATCGTGCTGCGGCCAATCCCACGGCTGGCGCCCCGCCTTGCGGAACAGTTGGTCGAACAGGGCATCACCGACAGCTATCGGCCGGGCAACGGTATGGTGATGATCGCCGGGGCGACGGGCTCCGGGAAGAGTACGCTGATCGGCGGCATGATCCGCGAGAAGCTCGAGGACCCGAACGGGAACTGCGATATCATCGAGGGCGCGGCCCCGGTCGAGTTCCTGTACGACAAGGTTGCGATGCCCGCGGGGACGATGTCGCAGTGCGAGATCCCACGCGACGTTGAGACCTTCGACGAGTTCATTCGGGCGTGTATGCGCAAGGAGCCGACCGATATCGTGGTCGGTGAGTGTCGGGATGAAGCCACCATGCGAGCGGCCGTACAGGCGGCAATCTCCGGCCACGTGCTGACCTCTACGCTTCACGCAAACGACGTTCCCCTGAGCATGCAACGCATGGTCAGCCTGTGCCCGCCATACGAGCGCAGTTCGCTGACGATCGCCATCGCGCAATCCTTGCGGCTTCTGGTCAATCAGCGTCTGGCCCCATCGACGGACGGCCGCCGGACCGCGATTCGCGAGTTCCTCGTGGTCGACGCCACCTTGCGTAACCGCTTCCTCGACACCGATCCCAGCACTTGGCCATCGCTCACTCGAGAAGCAATCGAGACCAAGGGCGAGTCCTATCCATCGGCCATCCGGCGTGCGGTCGTGGAGCGGCGCATCACCGAAGCCGTCGCTGGTCAGCTCATGAAGGATGTCTCCTGATGTGGCGGAACACCATGTTGCCGGTGCGGCTCTATATCGTGGACGCTCGGGCACTCCTGCCAGCAGGAATCTTCTTCCTGCACTGGTCCTGGCTTACCTTCTACATCGCTCTCGTCGGGATCGCCTTTTTCGCCGTGCTCGAGTGGTGCGGCCTCACACCGCCGATCGCCTGGAGGATCATCCGGCGCTGGATAATTGGACGCCGTCGTCCGGCGATCCCTGCCTGGAAGCGGAGGCGCTTCGCATGACTGATGCCGTCAGTGTCAGCATGGTCAGCAGGATCTTGGTCGCGCTGTTGCAGCAGTATGACTGGCTGATCGAGGTGACCGACCGGTCTGATGATGCGACATATGCCATCGCTCCTGAAGACGCTGCCGCAGCAGACGGCTTCCTGCCGGTGTTCCTGCGGGCCGCCGACGGGGTGTGGCGGCAGACGACCGGCAAGAGCTTTGGCATCGACATCCGCCGCAGCGCCACAGCGACGCTGGGTTATGAAGTTAAGGGTATCGCGTCGGGTCCGGCGTCCGTCGTGATGCTGTGCATGATGGAGGCGATGGAAACAGCAGCCGAGCCTGACCGGCTTCTCATCAACGACCTCCGGCAGGCCTGGCAAGTGGAGGTAGCACGGCGTCCCGAGCAGGCCGCGCAGGCCGCAGAATGAAAGGAGCGTACCAGTGCCTCGCGTTGCTGTCCCTGGTGAGCTCGTTCGCTGTCACGCCTGCGGTTGCTTCGCCTTATACCTCCACGACTTCTCGCGTCGAGGTTGATGGCCCGACTATTCGAGGATGCGTGCTCGCCGCTGCTGCGGCACATCACCTGCCGCCACTGATGCTGGTGATCCTGCTGCATGTCGAAGGCGGCACGCCCGGGCATGTGACGATGAACAGCAACGATACCGTCGACATCGGCCCGATGCAGGTCAATCAGACCTGGCTGCCGAAGCTTGCAGCGCACTGGGCGGCATCTCCCGCCAACACCTTCCTCGCCCTACGCGATAACTTCTGCGCCAACCTCGACGGAGGCGCCTGGATCCTGCGCAGTGCGCTCGATGAGGCTCATGGAGACTTCTGGAGCGGGGTCGGCATCTATCACTCGCACACGCCGGCCTACAAAGCAGACTACCTGAGGAAGGTCCTAGCGGCGGCATTCCGCCTGCAGGCACAGGCGGAACGCGCAGCACTAGGTGTTGCGCTTAACTCTCCTCGGTCGCCCGCCAAGCCGACCATGCTCGCCGACGAGGCGGCTCTTGGACATGGAGAACGCCCATGAGCGGATCCCAGAACGCCGGCCAGACGGACGAACGGCCTCTGGTCGCCGGCTTCATCCTGGTCATGCTCGGGGCTGGCGGCTGGTTGCTTTGGTGGAAGTTCCACACGCAGATCTCGACAGCCGTCATGGCGAGCCAGCACTGGGAAATGAGCCAGATCGGTCGCTTCACCGATAGCTATGCTGCACTCGATGCTCAGGTCACCGCCTCCGATCCGGAGGATGTCGGTATCAAGCAGCTCTGGCGCCTCTGCGCCTACGTCGGGACCCCTTTCCGGATCCCCGCTGCGCTGCTGTTGGTCGGGCTGGGTGTGCTGTGCCTGCTCCGCAACGCTCCGGGCCGCTATACGACGAGCCTCGACCTCGACCGACTGATGCGGGTTCAGAGCAAGGTGTTCCGCTTCACGGCGGCCTTTTCCCAGCGGCAGCTCAAGCCGTTGCAGAAAGCGGACGTGGCTACTCCGCGTCCGCTGGATCCGCCCACCAGCAGCGCGCTCTGGATTGAGCGCCACGCACGCACCGGTACCGGCGCATTCGATGCCGATCGCGCGCGACGCGAGCTCGTGCGGCAGCTCGGCGTCCGCTGGACCGGGATCGAGGACGCCCCTCCGCTCGTCCGGTGCCTGTTCGCGGCATTCAGCCTGCAGGCTGCCCGCAGGCGGGATGCGGCGAACGACCTGCTTGGCTCTCTGTCCGAAGGTCTGGCCGACGGAAGGGGCGAGGGTCGCTCCGGACCCGACAACGCGCTTGCCTTTCCGGCGGCCCTGGCTGCGGAGGTCGACGCCATCCTCCTCGACCGGGAGATGATCCAGCCCTGTGTCGAGGTTGCCTCCAGGCATGCCTATGCCGCTCCGGCGCTGATGAGTGTCCTGTCTCATGCGCGGGTCCGCGCTGGCGTCATGGCGCCCGGCCAGTTCAACTGCATCAAGCTGGTCGATCGGCGGCTCTGGTACGCGCTGCACAGCCTGGGCTTTCCGAAGGCGGACGGGCCCTTCTGGCTGCACATGCCGAACCCGCGGATCGACGCGATCGGCGTCCGCGATCACTGGCTGGCCGAGTGCGAGCTGGGACAGGCCCTGGTCATCCCCGCGGTCGATCGAGCGCTTGGGGTCATTCACATCGCCGGATCGCAGACTACCGGGAGCCAGACATCCAGCGCGCCATCGGAGGCCACTTGAAGATCCACCTTCCCCCAGGCACTACCAGCATAGAGCTCCTGGTCAACGGTAGCTTCGACGAGCCGGAGGTGATGATCGACACCCCCTACCGCGCCCATGTAGCAGCAGATTCCCCGCCGCCCGGGATTCCACTGCCCAAGGCCTCCTCTATTTCGCTGTCTCGAGGTATCGGCACAGCCCTGGGGGCTGGGGTACTCCTGGTGGTCGGCTTTACAGTCGGTGCCTTGCATACGACACCAGCCGCCCAGGCCGCCCTTCCCAGCCCGAGCGCCTACCCGGTCGCGCCATCCAGCCTCGTCCCCTACGTTCCTCCCCTCCAAGCTGCCAGGAATGCGGCTCCCATCCCGCAGAGCGGGTCGCGGAACGTCCTGCAGCAGCTGGCGACGCCGCCAACCGTCACGCCGCCACCCAGCGATGCCCCTGATATGGGCGACGGCAAGAACCCCTTCGGTCTCGAATGATCCGCCGGGAAACCGTTGGACCCGAGGCCGCCTATGAGCGGTTCGGGTCTCAGATTTACCGAGACACGACATCCGGCTTCACCAAGCTACGGGACACCCTCAAGGGTGGCTTCTCCGGCTTCGCGCTGTTGGCGGCCGCGGTATCTGGCTTCTGCGCGCCGGCGACTATCGATGCGGTCCTGCCGATCTCGGCCAGTTATGCGGCATGGGTGCTGACCCGGCGCGTGGTGCTCCCCCTCCGATTGCCCGCCGGCGCGAAGCGGCGGGACTACAACTACCCCGACCCGAAGACGCGGAGGGCGCGAAAGGCGGCTGGGATCTTCTACCTGGGCCAGGACTACCGCACTGGCCAGCAGCTTTGGATCTCCAACGACGATGCTCGCCAGCATGCGGTCGTGCCCGGAACGACGGGGGCCGGCAAGACGGTCGGCCTGGTGAGCCTAGCCGCCAACGCCCTGACCCATGGCTCGGGCTTCATCTTCGTCGACGGCAAGGCCGACAACGGTCTCTACGCCCAGATCCTGGCCCTTGCCCGCCGCTTCGGACGGGAGGACGACGTGCTCGCCTTGAACTTCCTGGTCGCCAGTGGGAACAAGGACACTCATACCTTCAACCCATTTGCATGGGGTAATGCCGACGTCATCCGGGAACTCCTGGTCAGTCAGATCGAGGCAAAGCCTGGAGGTAGCGACGGGAACAAGGTCTTCATGGATCGCGCGATCTCGCTGCTCGGCGCCTTGACGCCATGCCTGGTGTGGATGCGCGATAACAGGGGGATCCCGATCGACATCGAGAAGATCCGTTATGCTACGGAACTCGGATCGATTGCATCCCTGGCAATCGACCACAAGTTCCCGACCCTCGACGTCAAGTCGGCAACGGTCGCCTTGATCGACATCAAGGACGCGATGCCGGAGGAATTGCTCTATCCGCTTCGAGCTTATCTCGGCGAGACGGGCGGCTACGACTTCTCTCTGCCCCACAACAAGCAAAAGACGGACGAACCGGCGAAGCAGCATAACTTCGCCACCATGCACTTCTCCGCCACCTTCACGCAGTTGGCGGTCAGCCTTGGGCACATCTTCAAGTGCGAGGTCGGTGACATAGATCTGCGCGACGTCGTACTCAACCGGCGCATCCTGGTGGTGAACCTACCATCTCTAGAAAATGGCGGAGAGACTACGGCGGCACTTGGAAAGATTGTCGTTGCAAGCTTGCGCAACATGATGGCTCAGACCTTGGGTGCAAGCCTCGACGGCGATTATCAGGAGATAGTTGCCAACAAGGCTTCCATGGCGCCAAGTCCGTTCCCCGTCATCTTCGATGAGTGCGCTTACTATCTTCCGGCCGGCGCGGATAAGATGCTCGCTATGGGTCGCGGCCTCGGCTTCCAGTTCCTCCTGGGGTTTCAGGAGGTTCCGGGGCTTGTGGCTCGTATCGGGCAATCGGTCTACTCCTTGCTCGGAAACGCTAACCTGCAGATCCTGATGCGCTTGCAGGAGGGTGGTGAAACGCGTCGCTATGTCGAGCAGACAGCCGGCGACACCCACGTCACCCAGGCCTCTGGCTTCAAAGCTGACGCAGGTGGTAACTATCGCGACGGCATGCACGCTGATGTTAGGCAAATCAATCGAGTAAACTGGAACGATCTACGTAACTTGATCGAAGGTGAAGCGATAGTTCTGTTCGGGAAGCAGCGTATCTACACGAAGCTCTTTACGGCCATGCCCGATCCCGACGGTATGATGCACGTAACCCGGAGCCTGACCCTGCCGCCACCTCCAGCTCAGGCATTGCGTGACGAACAGCGCCGCATGGAGGCGATCAAGAGCAGGATCCTGAAGGGTATGGCACTCGATCATGCCGAAGAGCGATCTGCTGGCCCGGTAGTCGATGCGCTGCTGACAGGTTTTGGATCGAGCCTGCGGGAGGGTAGAAGCATCGAGGACAGCGCGATGGCCGCGGTGATCAGCATACCCGCAGCAGTGTTAAGGCCCATGACCGAGCCGCAACGGATGTCCGACACGACCGAGCCTGACGAGGTGGGTCCGCACGAGTTCGACGACATGCTCTCGCCAACTAAGGTCATCGTGTTCAAGGCTGCGCCGATCGCCATACCAAGCAAGGCTAGCCAGAGCCTTATCGCGCAACTGAGTGCGATCGAGGAGATGATGGGTAACGCGCCTGTCGATGCTCGTATGGCCGCGCTCCTGGCTGTAGGTGAGCGGGAAGAAGCATCTAACTCACGACTTCCGAAGCCTCTGATCATGGCCGATGAGGTCCTGTGCGGCCACATCGACAAGCTCATCGTGGCGTTGCAACAGCCGCATGCCAATAGAGAGGCACCTTAGAAAGGTCTCAATTTTTGGGCAGGAGGTCAGGCTGCCACCCATCATGATCTTGGGTCGGTGATCCGGTCGCCAGCAGGTTAGGCCCGGCACGGCTCCATGTGGCAATCGCAGGGTGGATACCTTTTTCGTAACAAGGCCCTTTTATCATTTACCGAGGCACGGTATCTCAAAACCGTTGCGCGAGCGGTTTTCGCTCGATGAACACCCGAGGGTGGCGGAGTGGCCGTCCGTTCCGGAAGGAGGACCAGCTTGAAGACGGTTCGTGCTGATCTCTCATGCGGCTTGATGTCGGCGGTCATGCTGCTTGGTGTCGCCGGGTGTGCCGCCCCTACCTCCGACCCGAGCCTGACACCGGCTGAAAACCAGCTCCACCAGCGGGCCGCGCAGTATGACAACACGCTTATCGAAGGAACTGCGGCGGGTGCGGTCGTCGGTGCCATAGCCGGTGCGCTGCTGGCTCACAACAGAGCTCAAGGTGCTGCAATCGGGGCGGCTGCCGGCGCGGCTCTAGGCGGCGGCATCGGCTATATGGTGGCGAACAGCAATCAGGCACAGGCACAGACCGAAGACCAGTATCATGCCGCCATCAAGCAGGCGAACGACACCGCCCAGCAGTCGGCGGCGGATGCCGGTGCCGCAGAACAGGAAGCCGCCGACCTCCGGCAGAAGATCGATCAGCTCGGTGCCCAATACACAGCCAAGCAGGTCTCGGCGGAGGATTACCAGTCCCAGATTGGGACGCTCCGGCAACGGGATCATGAGCTGGCGACCATCGCCACGCACTATCAGGCGCAGGCGAAGGCCATGATGATCTATGCGAGCGGGCGCCAAGACGCGGCGCCCATGCAGACCGCAGCGGCGGCGACGCAGCAATCACTGAGCCGGATCCAGGCGAGCGAGGTCGCGGTGAGCAATGCGCTCGGTGCCGCTCCCAAGGTGCCCGTCGCACCGGGCGGCGCCGCGTGATGCCGGTGCTGCGCATGGCCTGGAGTGGCTCTGCCCTGTCGGGGCTGATGCTGGTGGCAGGATGCGCAGCTCAGCAATGCGACCCTAATCGAGCGGACCTCTTCTCCGGTATCGGCTGTGCGGCCGGCGGCGGCTATGCCACCCGCACCCGGGATCTACAGGGCCAGTACCAGACCGCCAGCACCAACGCCCAGTCGCAGAGCCTGGCCGCGATCGCCGCCCAGCAGGAGGAGAGCGACTCCCAGGCGCAGCTGGCGCAGCGCGAGAGGGAGCTTGCCGAGCTCGACCAATCGAGCGACGAGCTACGCCGCCGGCTCGATGTGGCGAAGCGCCAGCAGGGCGTCAGCCGGGATCGCGTCAAGGCCGCGGAGGCGGAGCTTGCAAGGCTGAGTCAGCAGCGGAGCCAGACCGGGGCCTCCTCCTCCCAGGCACAGATCGACGCGCTCAAGCAGCGTCAGAAGAAGATCGCCGACATCATGGCGCGGATGTAGCCGTGGTTGCCCGTGCCGCCGCGGCCGGAATTGCCGCGATCCGTGCCCCTGCCGTGGTTCGATCGAGCGCTTTTCCGGTTACCTCCCCGCGGAGGTCGGCATCGACGATGCCAAGAAAGACGACCAGGTTGATCTCCCCCCTCTCGGTCATCCCATCCCGCTGCAGCCTGGACTGGTCGTTTAGCCGCGGCATGACAGGGCTCGCAGCCATCGCCCGCAGCAGATCAAGATAGCCCTCGACGGAACCTGACTGGGTCCGCCGGTGCGCGTCGAGGTTGTGGCGTATGGCTGCGATCTGCGTCGGATCCAGTCCCGTCGGGCCCGTCGTCTCCTCCTCAAGCAGCCGAATCGTGTTGGCCTGCTCCCAGATGTTCATCGCCAATACCGTGGCAGCCTGAAGCTGGGCGCCGAGCGCCACCGCAGCGGCATCGTCACGGGCACGCTCGTCGCTTGCCATCGCGGCGTCCACCCGACTGAGTGCGGCGCGTATCGCGGGATCGGGCGTGGCCTGGCCGGCCATTGCCAACAGCTGGCGGGGACTGTCCGCGATCCGTGCCGCGTTGCCGCTGATCGCATCGAACTGCGCTTGCGCCGCCTGTGTCTCCCTCATGTCGCCGAGTGCATCTGCAGATAGCACCAGCCGAAAGCCTAGCGTCGCCAGCCGCGTCGGGCCATTCGTGGCCGGATCGAAGGGCGGGATCTCGGTCCGCAGCGAGGTCTGCAGGTCGTCCGGGTTGAAGGTGTAGTTGCCGCCGCGCGCCAGGATGCCGCCGGCTTGTCCATGCGAACGGCCGACCCGGTTTAATCGGTAAGGCTCGATCAGCATCTGGTCGACCTCACCCAGCATATCGTAAATACCGAGCGGGTTCGGCAGCATGCTGCCTACGGCATGCGGCGTGCCGCCGGCGATGGCGGGACCGGCCATGACGTAATGATCGATGCCTTCCGGCATCGGCCATGTCGAAGCCAGGAAGTCGGTCTCGCTGACCTTTGTACCGCCCCGTGCGGCATAGGACCATTCGTCGTCGGTCGGCAGCCTCGCATAGGCCAGGCTGTCGCCGCGCCTGGGCAGCTTGTCGCGGGCGTGCGCGAGCAGCCATGAGGACCACGCGCTGGTGAAGTCCACAGCCTCCGCCCATGACACCCGGGTCGCCGGCAGACGACCCGCGATGGACGGAGTCGGGCAGGATGGATCGGCCAGCGTCGCCAGCTGGTCGCGGGTGACATCGTACTTGCCGATGTAGAACCGGCGTGTTTCGGGTGTGCCGGCGACCGGGAACGGCGACGCGATCCAGGCTTGGCGCTGATACTGGCTGTAGCCCTCCTCGCTATCGCTGCGACCGATCTCAATGGCGCGATCGTCGAGCGGACCCCGTCCTGCCGGGACGTCGACCGGACGGAACACCATCGCGCCGCCGCAGGGCAGCGGCAGAACCAAATCGCCGGGTGCGGGATGCGGATCAACCGAGTTTGCCGGCCACGTCACCGCCGCCGCGGCAGCGGCAGCGGGACAGGCAGCCAGCAACAGCACCGATCCTGCGAGACCATGCCGTTTCATGTGCCGGTCACGCCTTCCCAGGCTTCGATGCGTCCCGCCCGGGCCCCCGCGAACAGGGCGGCGCAGGCGGCGCCTAGCACGGTCGCGCCAAGCGCGCCGAGAGCGAGAGGTGCGGCGATCGTACAGAGCGGACGTCCGCCGGGCAGCGTGCCGGCAAACACGACGTCGATCACCCTCGCGACGGCCAGCGCACCGCCGATGCCGGCCATCGCTCCCGCCGCGGACAGGATCACGGACTGGGCCAGCGGGAACAGCAGCAGCCCGGCGGCACCGATGCCAGCGAATCGCAGCAGGGCAAGCGCGCTGCGCTTCCGCTCGACGTTGGCCCACAAGCTGCTACCGAGCGCCACCAGGAAACCGGCCGCGCCAAGGGAAGCCACCAGCAGGAACAGGATCGTTAGGCGGCGGTCGAGCGCCAGCAGGCCCGCGACATCACCGGCCCGCGAAACCACGTCGATGCCCATCCCGCGCAGCGCGGCGTCAAGCGCCGGCACTTGGTCCAGCCGCCGCGCGTAGGTCCGAAACCCCGCATAGGACCCGGGGGGGACGGCGGACGGATGCGCCGTCCAGGGCGCATCACCCTCCTGATAGGCCTCAACCGCCAGCGCGAACGGGAGCGTCACGAAGCCCGCATCTCGAACCGTGACGGCGGGTGGTGCCACCGCGGCGATCATGAGCGGCACGCGCACCACCTCCTGCCGGCCGTCGACCAGACGGGCGATACGCGCCTCGATCCGTTCATCCGCGCGGACGGCGAGAAAGGCGGCGGCCGTTGACGAGAGTACCAGCTGATCGTCGGCGACCCGTGCCGCGCCACCGAGCAGCGGGTCACCGGGAGCGGTCGGGATGAGCTCGATGCGCCGAGCATCCGCCGGATGTTCCAACGGCTCCACCAGCGCGCTCGCCGCGAGCGTCCGAACCCGGGGGACGAGAAAAGCGACGTCCCGCCGGGCCGCCAGGGTCGCCAACAGCTGCGTCGATACCGAAGCGTTCGAGACGGTGACGATCTCGCGGGCATGCGGATCCTCAAGCAACGCCTGCCGCAGGCCGCGCACCACGCCCTGCTCCAGCCCCGCCAGCACCAGCAGCGGCGTGAAGGTAGCCGCCATCCCCGCCATGCTGCAGAGGGTGAGCAGGCGCTCAGCTACCAGATCGCGCCACGCGAGCCGTAGCACGAGGACTGGTCGCAGACGCATGCGCTTCAACCCTGATTCCGGTCAAAATGTACGTCAGTCGCGGCGCATAGCGGATCGATCTCGCACTGCACGATGCCGAAACCCTGCGTGCGGGCTCGCTGCGCGTCGTGGGTAGCGACCACGACCGCGGTGCCATCCCGTGCGGCCTCGGCCAGTAGCGACAGCACGTCGTCGGCCTGCGCCGGATGCAACGATGCCGTCGGCTCGTCAGCGAGCAGCAGCAACGGCTCGTGGGCTAATGCACGGGCGACCACAGCCCGTTGCCGCTGCCCGACCGAGATCTCGGCGGGACGCCGCCGAAGCAGCGACGCAATGCCCAGGCGCTCGGTCAGCGCCTCAATCCGCCTGGGGTCTGCATGGCCGATGATCTGCTGCTGTAGCCGGATGTTCTCGCCGATGCTGAGAAAAGACAGCAGGCCGCCGACCTGCGGCACAAAACCGATCAGTCGGCTGCGCAGCTCGGTCAGGCGATCGGTCCGGCCATCCCGCCACAGCGCAGCGGCGTCGTGGCCCGCGAGGTGGAACGTGCCGATCGCGCGGGGCGCCAGCGCCAGCGCCAGCAGTCCCAGCAGCGTGCTCTTACCGCAGCCCGACGGACCGCATACGGCCAGCATGCTGCCGCGTTCCAGCGCGCCATGCCGCAGCCGCAACGTGAAGCCAATTTCGGCACCGCGCGACCGCGCCGTCCAGACGATCTCGCTGGCGTCGAGCACCGGGACCGCCGAGCTCACGGCAGCGCCTCGATCGGCACCGGGTACATGGCCTCCCCAGGATCCCGGCTGCCCGAGACCTGCGTCCAGAGGTCCGGGTGCGCCTCGTACTCCTGATATAGGCGCAGCCGGCTCTCGACGTTGTTGAGCACCGTGCGCTGGGCAATGGCACCCATCGCCAGCCAGTCCTGCTCTGAGATGTTCATCACGTCCGACCTGTAGGGTAGACCGTCCAGGTACTCGCCGAGCAAGCCCCCAATGGTGTCGGCATGGGCGATCCGGGATGGGTCCCGGGCGGCAGCCGCGAAGGCGGAGCGCAGTTGAGTGAAGAAGGTCTGCGGCGTCGTGCGGCCTGCGGATCCTGCCTGTACGATCGCCTGGAGCGACTGCGCCAGATCGGACAATTGATTGCGGGTGAGCAGCAGGCGGACATCGAGCGCGCGCTGCAGCGGATCGGCCGGATCGCTGTCGGTGGTGACGCTCTCGACCACGTCCGGAGCGCCGGTATGCTCCTCCCGTCCGACATAGGCGAGCCGCATCGCCTGGCTCACGATCGCCACCTTGCGCGCGACGGCGCCGGCGGCGGCGGCCTTCGGGTCCAGCCCGCCGACCGGCCGGCCGGTCATGTCGGCGACCTGCTGCAGCAGCGACAGCGAGAGTGCCTGAACCACCGGCCGGAACGCCTCCGGCGCCCCGCCGGCCACCGGGAAGTAGAGCGATCCGGCAGCGCCGAACCTCGACACCGCGCGATACTGGCTGGCTGCCCTGGCATGGTCGTGTGCCCGGTCGCCCTCGGGGGTCAGCAAGTGGATCACGAACAGCGCCACGCCCTTGGCGGCGACCAGCTGGTGGATCTCCTCGATGCCGAGCCGGGTGACGCTGTGCGGGTTATCGGCGGTGCGGGCGCCAGCATCGGTGATCAGCACGACGTAGCGGCCCGCGTCGCCGCTCCAGTCGATCTCGTCGAGCGCCGCCTTGATGCCGGCGATCGGGTCCTCGTCAAAGCCGATCGAGGACGAGGACGCGTCATGTACGCTGGCGATCGCGGGCTCGATCGCCCCCAGCGGCTGCGAGAAGTCCGGCCGCCCGTAGACGCGGGTGGCGTACTCGAGCGCCGGCGTGTCGGCTAGGCTGTCCCGGAACGCCACCAGGCCGAACCTGAAGTTGTTGCGCACCGCGCTGTCCTTGATGCCGGCGACGATGTCGCTGATCGCGGCCCGCGTCTGCTCGATGTAGGGCTGCATGCTCTCGGTGGTGTCGATCACGAACACCAACCCGGCCTTGAACCGGCGCAGCGCCTCGGGATCGGCCGGCCTTGCGGCGGCAGGCTGCGACGGTGCCGATATCACCGTCAGGAGACGGACCGGCGGGCCGGTGTCGCGCTCGATCTGGTCGGCCTGCAGGATCGGCAGGAGATAGAAGTTCCGGGTGATGTCGACGAAGTTCTCGGGCTCCAGCGCGACCACCGGTCCCGGCTTGCCGGCAAGGGCCGCAGCCCGCAGCTCAGCCGCCCGCGCGCCCGGATCCGGCGCGGTGATGAGGGCACGCGCATCCGTCCCATTGTCGAGGAACAGCGCCCGGTTCCGACCCGCCGGGTTGGTGAAGGCGCCGATCATCGTATGCTGCCAGGCGATCGTGCGGGCGGCGGGAACCCAGCCGGCGATGTCGCCGTGCGCGTCGCGGCCGAGCCGGACCCAATCGTCGCCGTGACGCGCATAGATGTAGAATGCCTGGAAGCCTGGGATCGGCGTGGCGTCCTTGCCGTCCGGCAATGGCGAGAGCTCAGCCCCGGGCCGAGTAATGACTCGCTGGAACAGGGTTTTCTTGCCCGGCATCAGCAACGGCACCTCGCTCCGGGCCACTCCCCCGGCCAAGCTGGTCAGCAGGGCGATCGCGATGCCCATAACTGAAACCCGGATGCGCCAGCGCCTCACGGCCAGAAATCCCGCAGTGCCAATGCCGCCGACTGATCGCCGGCTCGTGCCTGAGCGTCCAGCGCATCGCGCAACCGTCCGCGCGCCTCGTTGACGCTGATGCCGCCAGCGCGGCTAGCGTCGCGGTAATAGCGTGCCGACTCGCGGATGTCGGGGCTCGGGATCGGCCCCTTCCGATTGAAACCATTTGGATCATAGAGATGGGCGAGCTTCGCCATCGCGGTTGCGTCACCACGCTCCGCGGCGGCCTCGAGCAGGAGGATGCCGTCATCGGGCCTGCCGCCGTCCAGCCGGGTCTCGCCCTCCCGGCCGATCGCCTCGGCGCTGCCGGCGCGCGCGATCACGTCTGAGACACCGAGCGACGCCAACGGGTCCGACGGATCGGCGGGACCAACCGCCGGCGCGACAACGGGCGCCGCAGCCTGGGGGGCCCCCGCCCCCGCCCCCCCCGCGGGGCAGCCGGCGCCCCCCCCCCCCCGCCCGGCCCACGCCCGGCGCGCCGCGGGG
>CALMVO010000148.1:1015-26486 GCA_937873205.1 uncultured Acetobacteraceae bacterium | reverse complement strand
CCCCCGGCTGCGAAGCCGGCTCCACCCCCCACCGGCCGGCCGAACGACGCGATCGAGGCGGGCTGCCCGGGCAGCGCCGGCCGCCATTCCCACCATGCGCCTGCCGCAAGACCAAGTCCGATGGCTGAAAGACCGATCGCAGGGAGTAACCAGCGCCAGCGACGCCTGAAGATCGGCAGCGGCGGTTGCACTGGCAGCGGCTGCACCGGTGGCGATGGTGATACCGGCTCGACTGGTGGCGATGATCCCGCCGCCTTGGCTCCCGGCTGGTTAAAGATGCTCCGGCTTCCCGCGGACCGCGCCTTGATCGCGGGCCAGCGCACGTTGCCCTGCAGCGGCTCGATCCCGGCGTTCGGCAGCACGACGTCATAGTGCGTTCCGGCGTCCAGGCGCTCAGTGACCTCCGGACCGACCCGAATAACGAGATCGGCGCCCTGCGCAATGGCCGCGATGGGCCGAAACGATCGGTCACCCAGGTCGGGAAAGCGCAACACGAGGCCAGACCGCCGCGCCAGATCGGCACGGCCGGCGACGCGGATCAGCGCATCACCGGGTTCCATCGCGGGCGAGGCCGAGAAGCTGCCGCTCATGACGCGCGTTCGAGCCCGGCCAGGATCGTTCCAAGGCGGGCATTGGCGACCGGATCGCCGCCCAACTCCGGCGCCCCGGCATTCTCCTCGAAGCGCCTGAACAGCGCCGAGATCCAATCCTTGACGAATCGCTCGGTGTAGGAGCCCGGCACCTCGCCCAGGTCAGGGAGGTCGTCCGCGGGCGGACGTGTCGCGAACACGCGCTGTGTCCTTTCATCGAGGCGGACCGGACGCTCGGCCTCAGCGACGTGGGCATAGCCCAACATCGTCACGAAGTCGCCGATTTCCGCTGCGGCGATGGCCGCTTGCTTCTCGCCCGTGCTGGTGATCCGGCTGTGGTGGCCGCAGGTGGTGCGCAGCCTCGACGCCAACCGGCCGACTAGGTTTAGGCGCGAGGCGGTGGCGCCGAGTGCCGCGACCAGTGCCTCGGCCTGGTCCGCCGAGATACGGAAGATCTGCTCAGCTGCCGGCTCGGCCACGAAGCAATTCATTAGCCGCGTCCATTCCTCGATCACCATCTGCGCGAACCGGTAGTGTAGATCACGCACGGCCAGCGCTTTAGCTGGCCCAGTCCCAACCTCGTCATCGAGATCGCCGAACATATCCGCCAGCAGCTTCGACGCATCGCTCGCGAGCCCGACCGGAACCGCCGCCGCCTCCGGCTCGTTCTGCATGGCGCGCCACACCGACACCATCTGATCACGCGACACCACGAGCGCCCGCACCATTGGCCCGAACATCTGCGCTGCGGCGCACTGCGTCAGCGCGCCGGCGAGCGTGCGCGCCTGCTGACGGGCCTTGCGCACCTCGGCATCGACATCACCACTGCGATGATGCGGCCGCAGTTGCGCCGCCATGGCAGTGGCCAGGCGTTCCACCTGGGCGGCGACTTGTTCTAGCTTCGCGCGCCGGTCACAGACCAGCTCGAGCCGTTCCGCCAGGAACGAGATGCCACCGTCGTTCGGCTGCAGCGCCTCGTCCCAGGCCCGTGCCGCCTGCCCGATATGGCGTTGCACCAGCTCGTTCGCGAGGTAGGCGGCACGCCGGGCACCCACCATGTCGGCCGCCCGCGGCGACAGCATCCGCTCCCGCCGCCCGTCCGGCCGCTCCTCGTAATCGAACACGGCATCGAACGCGACGGCGGTCGACCTCAGCCAACTTGTGTTGTCGAACGGCTGTCCCGGCCTCCATTCGCCGACCCAGCTGGAGGTCTTGAAAAAGTTGACGAGGCTTTCCCCGATGCGCGCTGACCAGCGGTCGCCGGCACCATGGTCCTCGCCCGCCTTGCGCTCGAACTCGCGATCGAACTTCGTGAGCACCACGAACAGGCTGTCGCGCTGGCGCGCGCGCTCCTGCGGCGTCCGGCCGATCGTGTTCTCCACCCATTGGTTGACCATGCGCGGCAGGACCTGCACCTCCTGCACCGACTCGCCCACGCACAGCAGCATGGCGGTGATCTCGCCCTCGGCCTGATAGCGCTGGAACAGGAACTCGACCTTGCCGCGTAGGAAGCTGCGGCCGAGCGCCTCCGGGTTGGCGAAGAACTTCGGCAGGTCCTCAATGATGTCGCGGGTGCGGGCGCCGGGAAAGTCCAGTAGGTCGACCCGCTCCAGGAACGGCCACGGCGCCGCGTCGAGCGGCACCACCAGTTCCGCGACGATGGCCGCCAGCACCGAGCGGTCGAGCCGGCAGGCGCGCCCGGCCTGCGACACCACGCGCACCTCGCCACCCTTTTCAAGGCCCAGCCCAGACAGAGCCGCCACGTTCAAAATGCCTTCCGCCCGGGGCAGCAGGGCGGCGACCTCGCAAAAGGCGAGATCGGAAGCGCCCAAAGCATCGAGCGCCGACAGCAAGCGTCCAGCCAGCCGGTTGAACTCGGGGATGCCGCCCCATAGCGGCGAAAACGCCTCGATGCATGAGTCGGCCGATAACTGCCCGATCCGTTCCGCGAGCTGCAGCCAGTAATCATCGCCAAGGCCCTGGATGACAGGGCTGGCGTAGAAGTGCTCGGAGAAGTAGCGCTGCAGCTCCTCGATGTCGTCGATGTCGAAACCAGAGCCACCGCCGCCGCCAAGTGAGCCCAGGAGTTGGGCGACCGCATCCGGCCTGACCGGGCGCGCATTGCGCAACTGGAAGTCGGATAGGAAGGTATTGGCGACGATCCGCACCACATCGGAGCGCGAGATCAACCGTACCGGCACTGGCGGGGCGCCGGCCGGGGGCGAGGGCGGTCGTGCCGTGAAGCGCGACACCAGACCGGTCGACTCCTTGCTGCCGAACGGGTTCATGTCGGTCAGGAAGTCCAGCGTCGTGTCACCGTAGCGGATCGCAAGCGATCGGTCGGCGGGCCTGGCAAGGCTGCCCACCAGATAGGATTTACCGGATTGAGATGCGCCGAATACCGCAACGCAGGCGGGCCGCATTGCCGCCGCCGACAGGCGGCGCGCCTCGCGCCGGTAACGCCGGAACGACGCCACCTCCCCGGCACGGGCAAGCTGCGGAAAGGAGACAAGCCAGTCGAGCGACTGGCCATTGAGTTCGGCAACCCGCCGAGCCCGCTCCGGTACATGCTCCGGATCCGGCGCTACGCCGTTCACAAGGTCCCCAGGCGGCCGGTGTCGCGCCAGTAGCCGTCCGCATCGCGAAGCGTCTGCAGCCTGAGCTGCACCACCCCGCGTGATACTTGCCCCCCATTCACATCTAGAACCTCAGTTACCTTGAACTGCTCGCGCGTGGCGAAGTCGTTAGCCGCCTCGTCCCGGGCGCGGATGTCGTCACGGCGCAGGCTCACCTTGAGCGGCAGCGCGAGCCGCGTCACGCTTGATGAGGACGCGAACTCCAGCATGTAGAGCGGCGTCACCGGCCACCGCTCGATCGGCAGCTGCCGAAATCCGAGCTGCGTCTTGCCCTCGAAGTGCGGGATGACGCAGGTGACATCGTCCTCGGCCGGCGGGCCGTCCAGGTCGAGGTTGATCAGCCGCACCTTCTGCGCGCGGATCTGGTTGCTGAGGTCCATCTCGCCGATGATCCGGGCGGTTGAGCGCATCTCGAGCTCGCCAACCCGCATGTGGAAGTTCTGCAATCGTCCCTCGGCCTGCACGTAAAGCGCCGCGCCGACCGCCACACTTGTCTTGGGATCATCGATCCTATCGAGCGAGTCGCGGAACGCATACTGAGCGCCGACCCGGTAGCGGTGCATGGCTACGATCCGGTGCGGTACTAGAGGCATAGCCGCGACCACCATGTCGAACACCCGCTGCAGCCGCGACGGCCGTCCCGACAGCAGGAGCACGTCGCAATCGTAGTGCGAGGTGGCCTCCGCCAGGTCAGCGATGACCCCGCCGAGCGTCTGGCTGATCGCGGCGTCAATCGGGCCGATCTCGACCGGCACCTCGATGTCGAGCAGATCCAGGCCGGATGCCCCGGCGGATGCGGCCTGCCGGACCAGGTAGGCGGTCGAGCGCGCCACCTGATCGGGATCGCCCTGGATCACGTCGCGGAACCGGAAGCGGCCGATCTCCCCACGCGGCCGGCCACTCACCTCCTCGTAGTGGCGCAAGACCTCGATCGCCGCCGGTTCCAGCACGGTCGAGACGAACAGCCGGCGGGCCTGGCGATCCTGGGCGGACTGGCCACCATGGTCCTGCACCAGTGCGCGGTTGAGGATGGCGTGGGCATCTCGCGCCCCGGCGCCCGCGAGAGCGGCCTCGACGGGCGGCAGGACGACCCGGGCGATCACCGCCCCCAGCACGTCATCACCGGCGACCTTGAAGCTTTCGCGGAAGTTCTGCCTCGGGCGAAACGCGCCTCCCTGGGTTGTGCGGTAGGTGGTGACCATCAGGTCAGTGGTGCCGCCCCCGATATCGAGGCTGGCCACCCGCAGGCTCGGCTCACCGAGATCACCGCGCACGCGACCGTACAGCTCGAACAGCGCCTCGACGTTGCCACCGAGCCGCTCAGT
Source organism: uncultured Acetobacteraceae bacterium (assembly GCA_937873205.1). Taxonomy (GTDB): domain Bacteria; phylum Pseudomonadota; class Alphaproteobacteria; order Acetobacterales; family Acetobacteraceae; genus Lichenicola. The sequence goes on along the minus strand of CALMVO010000148.1, from coordinate 21,935 downwards.
AACTTCGTTGTGCAGCCAGACGATCTGGGTGGCCGTGGCCTCGTCGAGCCTAGTGCGCAGCAACGGCAGGTCGGCCCGGCCCTGCATCTTCGCAACGAGCTCGATTGCACCCTGGGCGCGGCGATGGAAGAGCCTCTGCTCGGCGACCGGCATACCCGGCGGCATGGTCAGCATCACCGACCGCAGCCGTCGGGGCCGGATCGCATCCTGCTGCTCGGCGCGGTTCTGGGGAGAGTTCATCTGCATGCAGGCCTGCAGGATGATCTCCGTAAGCATGAGGGTAAACAACAAGCTGCGTGAGAACACGGCTGGGCCAACCAGGGTCGCGGCGGCACGGTCGTTCTCGTCAAGCCCTTCCAACTCGCTCAGCATGGTGCGGAACGGCCCGTTGGCAGGCGGATCGGCGTCATCGCCCTCGGCCGAGGACGCGTTGAAGCGCCAGCCCTGCGCCGAGGGCCTGGTGTCCCACAGGTATCGCTTGGGTGAGGACAGCCCAGTCAACCCCTCGTTGCCGACCCGGGCTCCGGCGAGCCGGCGTGCCTCGTTGCCGGTGCGTACCGGGCTCGGCCAGTTGAAGGCCCTCGTCCGCCCGGATTGGCGCGATAGCCGGTCGCGGCCGAACGACGCGCGCACGAACTCAACCTGACTTGGAAACGGATCGGAGTACTCCACGTCCGGCTGCGACAGGTCACGCAGCCTCAGACTATAGCTGTTCGAGAGAATCATCCCCTGGCCCGGATGCTCCTCAATCAGGATGCCGCAGCTGCGAGCATTGCCGAGGTCGAGCACCAGGTCGACCTCGACGTTCTGCTGATCGGCTGCGTGTAGCATCTGCACACGCGGCATGACGCCCCCCTCGCCCAGCATCGCCAGAAAGGTCTGGTAGATCGCGTAGTGCTCGCAACCGGGGAGGTCGGCTTCAACCGTCCCGCGCCGGCCGCCCCGCTCGGCCAGCCGCTTCTCCTCAATCACCTGCATGAGCCAATCACCGACCCAGACCTGGTTCATGAACCAGCCGATCTCGTCCGGTCTGTGCACGAAGGCGAAGACCTCCTGCGCCTGGCTATCGTCCAGGGTAGGGGCGAGGTAATCCGGCTCCACCGGCTCAAGACTGGTGTCGAAAGCCACGATGAGCTGGAACCAGGATGCGGAACCGGTGGCACCCGGCGCCGGCTCGATCAACCGTCCACGCGCCCAGTTCGCCGGTCCGGCCGCATAGGACTCGCTGGCGCCAGCACGAGTGGTCTTGAAGTATGGCAGCGGCAGCCACTGCCGCCGCATCATCTCGATCACCTGCTTGCGGCCGATCTGGTAGGTCTGTGCTTCAGGCGGCACTTGGCCGCTGATCGGATCGCGCAGCCGGCCGGCGTCGGTTTCCTCAAGCGGCCGCAGAATGACTTTCGGACTGCCGTCCTCGTGCAGGCCAGACGGCTGCTCCCAGAAGTCCCGCCGCAGCCGGCCGACGCGGTCGAGGTCGATCGGCACCACTAGAAACTGGATGCCGCTGTTGGGCACGAGGTTGACCGGGAACGCCACGTCCATCCTCTCCATCCGTCCACTGCCACATGATAATGAACGTTCAGCGGCGGCGGAACAATCCGGGTGAGGCACTGGTCCAATCGCGGCCGCGGCGAAGAGCGGGATCGACCTCAAGCGCCCTGCAGTCAGCCGCCCCGTCATCAAGCCGGCTGCAGCGGAGGGTATCGGCGACAAAGCTGCGTTGACGACCTCTGCATAAGGCCGCCTCAATGACAAGGGTGCTGCCCTCGAATGAGGCCTGCGCCCCGCCGACGCAGATGGCATCATCCTGCCAGATCAGCGTTTGTTCACCAGATCCACGCGGACTAAAGCAGAAGCTCCATGATTGGACCGGTATGGTGCGTCGGGAACTGACTTCCTCACTGGTCATGTTAGAGAACCGCTGCCAACATCCCGCCAGTAGGGAGATGTCCTGCCGGTTCCAACGGACCGCGGGGAAGTCGGCCCGGCATGCCGCGGTTGAAAACTTGAGTGTAGCCCAACCTGCCAGGCATAGGCCGATGATGGAAGCCGCCATTGCGGTCCGCAACAGAGACGGCATCACGGGGACAGTTCTCGCAGCCGGCAACTCGATCGCCCTATCTTTCATCTCAGTTCGTCGACATCATTCGGGATCATCGCATGAACAACCCCGGATGGAAGCCGCCGGGCCAGAAGGGTACGGGATGGCGACCGCTCAAGAAGCCGGGACAGTCCGCCGCCTTATCGTCCCGCCAGCGACACGGGAAGCTTTCAGGTAGCACCGGAAGACTGCCATCGCAGAAGGCGGTATCGATCTCAAGCGTTCCGTCGTTCTGAAATGAGGCGGTTGCAGGGCCCGAGCAGGACGAGCCATGCGTGCCGACGATCCGCTGCACGCCAACCCCATCGGACCCAAAGCAGAACGTCCAGGCGGAGAGCGATGTAACGGCACCACTTGTGACGTTCTTGACATCCATCTCGGTGATGCGATGCCAGCAGCCCTGCAGCATGGCGAGGTCGCGGTTCTGCCAGCGCGCGCGCGACAGATCGACCCGGCAAGCCGTGCGCATTGGGATGCGAGACGCGACCGGCCACGATAGCAGCAGGCCGAGCGCGGCACAGATTGTAGCCGTGGAGAGCAGCCGTTCAGGCCGCACGGGGCGGCACAGAGAATTCGCACGCCGGCTGCATCCGCTCGCCCGCCTGCGCAGTGCCGCGGGCGACCAGCAAAGTTTGCCGGCCGAGACGCACGTTAACGCGGAACGCGGAACGTGGCGAGGCCCGCATATCATATGGGTCGACCAAGAGAAGATAGCAGCCTGGCTGCGGCGGAGCGCTCCAAAACACGTTCTCGATCGGCCGCGCCGAGGGGGGCGGAGCGCCTGGTCGGAGCGCGTTGGCGTCGCGGTCAAGCCGTCCCCCGGACATTAGAGGCCGCTCAAAGGAGATATGGCCGCCGTCCGGACAGATCACGTGCAAGTCTAGGTCGTTGAGGTCGTCCCAGGCCAGGACGACCTGCATGGCACCTGCACCGACCCTATGCCGGCGTGCCAGCAGGAAGTCGCGTCGCGCCTGCAGGCGCCAAACCCAGCCCTTTTGAAACCAATTCTTCCGAGACAGGACGATCTGACACAGGAACAGCAGCAGGACGAGCAGCGCCAACGGCCACCAAGGCCTCTGACAGCCCGCCGCCAACCACCGCGGCGCAAGCCAGGCGACCGCGACCAGCAGGAGCGCGAGTAGCGGCAGACCAAGATGGGTAGCCCATGCGCGCTCATCCCGCGGCTGCGCCGGGACCGGCAGTGCCGGTGGCAACGGATCCGCCAACGGTCGGATGATGGGCTGCAAGGAGGGATCGGCCTGCGCGAGAACCGGGCCCGGCGGCGCGGGAACGGCGCGCTTGCCGCTGAGGTCGGCCTCGGCCGCGCGGGCACCCGCCCGCTCGTGGCCCCAAGCGATGATTACCGGCCCGGCCACGCCACGTCGGATGAAGCTTTCATCCGGATAGATCAACGCCCGCGCCAGCAGCTCCCCGTGCAGCCGTTCAACTGCATCGGCCGACCCCGCGAGGCTGCGGGCCAACTCGCCACACCGGGCCGTCATCTCAAGGCAGACGGTGCGCGTCTGCGCGTCGGCAGCTGCATCGCCCTCGACCACGTCCCCGTACCAATCGATGTCTCCGCGCCCCTGGTCCGGCACCGGCTCAGCCAGCAGGGTTCCATAGATTAGGCCGAGCCGAGCCTCCAGCAGCTTGCGCAGCGCCGGCCAAGCATCCACGACCAGCTGTCCCTGGAAGCCGAGAGGCTTGATCGCGTGCGCAGAGGTGGTTGCGATGAGACGGATCATGCGCCGCTACCGATGCCTGTATGCTGCCAGAGGCCAAGCGCGCCAGACGTCGAAACGCCCAGCAGGCACAAGCCGGTCACCAGCCCCAGAAGAAGGAAGAGCAGCCCGATCACCAAATGCAGCAACAACGGCCGCGACGCTCTTAGCCCGAAGTGGATGGGTACGGTGAGCAAGGCATCCGCAGCCCGGTGATGGTGTCGTTCGACCGGAGACGCTTCGACGGGATCGGCAGGGCATTCCTTGGCGAATGGCGATGGAACCGAGATCGATGCGGGGTTCTGCGACGCCAGGTCGGCGAATAGGGCCGTGAGTTCGAGCGGCGGCAGGAGTTCCCCACCCTCCTCCGGCAGCAAGCCCCAGTCGACAACGACGATCGTGCCGTCCATCCACAAGATGCCGCTGGTCGAGGCTAGCACGAGAGCTCGATGCAGCAACTTGGTTGAGTCCGACGAGGCTGCGAGCAACAGCATCGGCAGGAGCTGCTCGAGGTGCAGCCGCGCCTGACGCGCCGGATGCGGCGGGAGCAAATCAACCGGGATCGGCACCTGCGCCGAGTCCAAATACCATGCAATCTGGCCGGGTCGCATCTCGGTGGGAAACGTGACGATCGGTTCGGCCAGGACAAACCGGTCAGTGAGCCCGTGGGCCGCCAGGATGCGCATCAGAGCCGAGTGCCGTTGCTGGACCGGTCGTCCATCAACCAACAACATGCTCGCGGCTTCAATCGGACTGGTGCGGATAAGCCTGACCGACATTTGCTCCTCTTTAGCTATGGACTAAATTGCTTTACATTTGGTATGCGCCTCTTTGCCGGTCATAATCAGAGTTGCGAAGACAGCAAAAGTTGTTTCGAGGACCTCCTCCCCCGGTATCGTTATCAAGGGAGCATCTGCCTTCGCCTCACCGTGCTCACGCCTTAAGATGTCGACTGCATCGGTGAACAGGTTTCCCTTCGATGGTAATAGACCCCGCTCCGTCGCCATCGCTACTTCCAACAGTAATTCGAGCGTTTGCGGGTTACTCCGAAGGCCGCCAAACCCGCGGTCCTCGAGGTGCACCATGGTCGTTTCCGCATCTCGAGGTGCACCATGGTCGTTTCCGCATCGGGCTCGCGAGGGCAGATGCCAGAAACGATACGGCCGCTCCACGGTCAAGTGGTTCGAGGTGCATTTCAATCGGCTCGGCGTCGTAAATATCCGCGAGCCCCTGGAGCTTGGTGGCTGAGCGCCAATCCGCTGTGCGGCATGACAGGATGAACCGTGGGCTCCCGAGTTTGCCAAGACAGCGCACGATAAGGTCAACGGCATCCCCTTCCCGCTTGGCGCTAACCTCGTCGAGAGCATCCACTACCAGAGTTATAGACTTGCCGAGCAGCGCGGTCAGATCAGGGTGGTTTATGAGGGCACAGGCTGTGCAAACAGCGTAGCCCGGCGTTCCATCAAGATCGAGCAGGAGCGTGAACTTTCCCATCCCAGCCTCGTGCTGGAGCGCTATGGATCGCGGATCGGCGCGCAAGAACAGGTCGTTTACCTGCCTGACCTCGCGGCCCTCCTGATACCTAAGTGTGCAAGGAAGGCGGTGCGTAATCATCCCCTTACCGTGCAGTAGTTCGACCTGGAGTGGAAGGAGGGCCGCGAGCCGCGTTTCGGCATATGTCTGCTTAGGAGGATTCTGTTGAGGCACCCAAACGTCCGCTGTGAGCGCTTTAGCGGAAGTCCCGCGTGGGCACCTTGATGCTCGAACCGAGGCGGAGGTCTGGGACGTAGATATCCCGCACTGGCCGTCCGCCAGGCCCGGCGCCAGGCCCATCTCGCGGATCCGGCGCACCCGGATGCGTAGCCGCATCACCGCGTCCATGCTGGATTGGGAACGGCTCGTCCCGCTCGCCGACACTGCGCAGCAGGTCGGACAGGTCCTCCAGCCGGTCGGTGATGACGTGCACCACCTCGCCCTCCCGCTGCACCCGGCCGTGGCAGGCGATCATCCCGGCCGATAGCACCAGCCGGCGCTGCGCCGCGAACCGGTCCTGCCACAGGATCAGGTTGGCTACCCCGGTCTCGTCCTCGATGGTGATGAACATCACCCCCTTGGCCGAGCCCGGCTTCTGCCGCACCAGCACGATGCCGGGCACGACCACCCGACGGCCGTCCCGGGTCCGCACCAGGTCGGCGCAGGCGACCATCTTCTGCGCCCGCAGCGCCTTCCGCAGGAAGGCGACCGGGTGCTGCTTCAGGCTAAGCCCGATGCTGCGGTAGTCCTCAACCACCTCCCGCCCGTCCTTCATCGGCGTGAGCGCCACCTGCGGCTCCACCAGCTCCGGCAGGGGCCGGCGGGGCGCATCGGCCGCCGCGAACAGCGGCAGTACCGTGTCGGCAAGCCCCTTCACCGCCCACAGCACCTGCCGCCGGTCCAACCCGATCCCCCGGAAGGCGTCCGCCTCCGCCAGCCGCTCCAGGGCAATGGCCGGCACGTCCGCCCGGCGCCAGACCTCTTCGACGCTGCGGTAGGGCTCGTCGGCCCGGTGCGCCACCAGCTGTGCGCCGTGGTGGTTGGGCAGGCCCTTCACCATGCGCAGGCCCAGGCGCACGGCGAGGCCGCGCCCGCCGTCCCGCCTTGGCTCCAGGGTGCAATCCCAGCGGCTGGCGTTGACGCAGACCGGCCGGATCTCGACCCCATGCTCGCGGGCGTCGCGCACCACCTGGGCTGGGGCATAGAAGCCCATCGGCTGGCTGTTCAGGAGTGAGGCGCAGAACACGTCCGGGTGGTGACACTTCATCCAGCTGCTGGCGTAGGCCACCAGCGCGAAGCTGGCCGCATGGCTCTCCGGGAAGCCATACGAGCCGAACCCTTCCAGCTGGCTGAAAGTCCGCTCGGCGAACTCCCGCGCGTAGCCTTTCGCGACCATTCCCTCGATCAGCTTGTCCTTGAAGTGCGACACGCCGCCGGTGATCTTGAAGGTGGCCATCGAGCGCCGGAGCTGGTCGGCCTCGCCCGGGGTGAACCCGGCGCACTGGATGGCGACCTGCATCGCCTGCTCCTGGAACAGCGGCACGCCGAGCGTCTTGCCCAGCACGCGCTCGAGCTCCGGCTTCGGGTAGTCCGGCTTCTCCAGGCCCTCCCTGCGGCGCAGGTAGGGGTGGACCATGTCGCCCTGGATCGGGCCCGGCCGCACGATCGCTACCTGCACCACCAGGTCGTAGAACGTCGTCGGCTTGAGCCGGGGCAGCATGCTCATCTGCGCCCTGCTCTCGATCTGGAAGGTGCCGAGCGTGTCCGCCTTGCGGATCATGGCGTAAGTCGCCGGGTCCTCGGCCGGGATGGTGGCGATGTCCAGCCGCTGGCCGTGGTGCTGCTCGAGCAGATCGAACGAGCGCCGCATGCAGCCGAGCATGCCCAGGCCGAGCACGTCGACCTTCATGAACTTCAGCGCATCGATGTCGTCCTTGTCCCACTCGATCACCTGCCGGTCGGTCATGGCGGCGGGCTCGATCGGCACCAAGTCGTCCAGCCGGTCCTGCGTCAGCACGAAGCCGCCCGGGTGGGTGCCGAGCTGCCGCGGGAAGCCGATCAGCTCGCGCGCCAGCTGCAGCGTCAGGCGCAGCCGGCGATCGCCGAGGTTGAGGTTGAGCTCCTCCGCGTGCTCCTCCTGCACGCCCTCGTCGGACCAGCCCCAGACCTGGCTGGCCAGCATCCCGGTCACGTCGTCGGTCAGGCCCATGACCTTGCCGACATCGCGGATGGCGCCGCGGGCACGGAAGCGCATCACGGTGCAGCAGAGTGCTGCCCGATCGCGGCCGTAGCGTTCATAGACCCACTGGATCACCTCCTCGCGCCGCTCTGACTCGAAGTCGACGTCGATGTCTGGCGGCTCGCGCCGCTCGGCCGAGACGAAGCGCTCGAACAGCAGGCCCGACCGCACCGGGTCGATCGAGGTGACCCCCAGCACGTAGCAGACCGCCGAGTTGGCGGCCGAGCCGCGCCCCTGACAGAGGATGCCCTGCGACCGGGCGTGGCGGACGATCGAATTCACGGTCAGGAAGTAGGGGGCATATTCCAGCCCCTCGATCAGCTTGAGCTCGTGCCGCAGCTGCTTCGCCACGTCGGGCGGCAGGCCCTGCGGGTAGCGCAGCGGGATGCTGTCCCCCACCGCGCGCTCCAGCGCCTGCTGCGGCGTCTCGCCCGGCACGTCGGCCTCGTCCGGGTACTGGTAGCGCAGCTCCGACAAGCTGAACCGGCAGCGATCGGCGATCTCCACCGTCCGCGCCAGCGCCTCCGGGTAGGCAGCGAACAGCCGCGCCATCTCCGCCGGCGCCTTGAGGTGGCGGTCGGCGAAGCGCTCGCGCCGGTAGCCGGCGTCGTCGATGGTGCAGCCCTCGCGGATGCAGGTGACCACGTCTTGCAGGATGCGCCGGCCGGGCTCGTGGTAGAGCACGTCGCCGGTCACCACCGTGGGCACGTGCGCCGCCTGCGCCAGGTCGTGTAACTGCCGCAGCCGCACCATGTCGCCCGGCCGGCGGCGCAGGGTGAGCGCCAGGTAGCAGCGGCCGCCGAAGTCCGCGCGCAGACGCCGGAGCTCCTCGCCGAGCCGGTCGTCCGGAGCATTCGGGAGCAGGACCAGCAGCAGTCCCTCCCCCAGTCCGATCAGGTCCTTCCAGGACAGGTCGCAGCCGCCCTTGCCCGTCCGCCCCTTGCCCAGCGTCAGCAGCCGGCAAAGGCGGGCGTAGGCCGCCCGATCGGTCGGGTAGATCAGCAGCGGCAGCCCATCGCGGAGTGCCACGTGGGAGCCGACGATCAGTCGGATGCCGACTTCCTCGGCCCGGGCGTGACCGCGTGCGATGCCGGCCAGCGTGTTGTGATCGGTGATGGCGATCGCCGACAGGCCGAGCTCCTTCGCCTGCAGGAACAGCTCCTCGATGTGGCTGGCACCGCGCAGGAAGGAGTAGTTCGACGTGACCTGCAGCTCGACGTAGTCCGGCATGACTGCGGCTCAGTCGGTGTTTGGGTGCCTATGCCCGCTGGTCGACGGGGCCGCAGCGTCCGGCTCCTTGAGCACGACGTAGCCGCAGCGCTGCAGGTGCTCCCGCAGCCGTTCGGCGGTGATCCGGGCCATAGCGTCGTCAGCTTGGCGCACCCTTTTCCGACCCTCGTAGCGCAGCGCATAGGACAGGCTCTGCTCGATCTCCTCGTCGCTCGCGGGACGCAGTTCTCGTTTGTCGTCATCGGTCATGATCGAGGTGCCGTTCAGAAGAAGCCGTGGAGGAACCAGGCGAGGCCGCCCGTGGTCGGATCGATGCCGTCACCTTGGCGGAACAGCCAGAAGCGCCGCCCCTCCTGGTTCTCGACGATCCAGTAGTCGCGAACCGCGACCAGCTCGGTCGAGCGCACCCACCACTCGCCGGTGATGCGCTCCGGGCCATCAGCGTGGATGACGCGGTGCCGGACCCGGCGCCAGGTGAAGGCCCGGGGCGGGTGGTCCGGTATCATGGCCAGCGCCTCGATCGGCTCCGGCCGGCGCAGCAGCCGCACCGGCCGCGGCCAGGGTGACATCCACGGCCCGGTGCCGGCCGATCCGTGCATCGGCACCGCCTGCTGCGAGCGCTCCGGCACGTCGCTCTCGATCGGCTGCAGCCGGTAGACCTTCCCCTGGCCGAGCCGGTTCACCAGCCGGTCGATCAGCTCCGACAGGTCGGCCGCCCCCGCCTCGTCGGCCACCAGGCCACTCGCCTGCTGCCCGTAGTTCAGCGGCTCGACCAGCGGCAGCACCAGCCGCATCGCTTCGACGCCAAGGCCCGGATCGACCTCCTCCACCCGTTCGTCCAGCAGCCGCGCCAGGTGGCGCACGTCGCGTGACGGCCTTGCCGTGCCGATCCGAACCACCTGCACCGTCGCGTCGACCCGCTCGAACACCAGGTCGAGCCGGCGTGCGCCCTCGCCACGCCGCTCCAGCAGCGTGCAGGCTTCGCCGACCAGCGTCAGGATGACGGAGACGAATGCCTCGGCCGTCGACAGCGGCTCGACGAAGGTGCGGCGGATCGAGATCGTCTCGGGCGGCAGCACTGGCTGGATCGGCTCGCGGACACGGCCGAGCGCCTGGTCCAGGCGAGACAGGAGTCCACTGCCGAAGCGGCGTGCCAGCGGCCCGCGCGGCGTCGTCACCAGCTGCCCGATCAGGTCCAGCCCTAGGCGGCGCAAGCCATCGTTGGTCCGGCTGTCGACGCGCAGCGCCGCCACAGGCAGCGGAGCCAGCGCATCCGCCGCGCCGCCGCCGGCGACGATCTCGACCGGCTTGCCGCCGAACCGGGCCAGCGCGTGCGCGGCCCCCGGCGTGTCGGCGATCGCCACCTGGCTGTGCAGCCCCTGCCGTTCGAGATGCTCGACCAGCAGGCCGAGCATCGGCGCCTCGCCGCCATGCAGGTGCGCGCACCCGGTAACGTCGATCCACACCCCGTCCGGCGGGTCGGCCGCCGTCAGCGGCGCCAGCCGTAGGCACCAAGCCGCCAGCCGCTCCAGCGCATGGGCGTCGTCAGCAAGAGCCGCGTCCGCGACCACCAGCTCCGGCACCATCGCCTGTGCATGCGCCACCGGCATCCCGACGCGCAGCCCGAGCCCGCGCGACTTCGAGCAGGCGGCGGCAATCACCATGCGATGGCCGTCATGGGCGCGGGTGACCAGCGGCGCATCAGCCGGCAGCGCGGCGTTGTGCCGGCGCAGCCGGTCGATCGGCCAAAACGGCAGCCACAGCGAGACGACCCTGCGCATCCGCGCCCTCCACGATCCAGGATGCGGCCTCGCCGCCGCGGCAGCGCAGCAGCTCGAGCCGCCACAGCGGCCGGTGCAGGCCCGGTACGTCGGGCGCATGCGACAGGACCGCCGGGGACGGCATCGTGCCGATCCGCCACCGGGTCATGGCGGCGGAGGGTTGGTTGAAAGCCGGGTCGTTGAACCGGCGGCTGCGGCGGATCACGAAGCCCAGCACCTGCGAGCCCTCGGCCGCAAGCTGCAAGCGACGGGATGTGACTAGGTCGAGCCTGCCCTCGAGCTCGCACACGACGCCGGCGATGTCGGGATGCCGGAGTGCCTCTTCCATCGCGAGCAGCACCGCCCGGCCCGCATCCACGAACACGACACGACGCGGATCCAGGCCAGCTTGCAGCAGGCCGTGGGCGAACACGCCGCCGGTGCGGCCGATCCACACCACCGGACCCGGACGCTGCGCCAGCACGCCGACAGCGAACAGCGCCGGCGCCGCGCCGACCTCGACGTCCGGCCCCGACGCCTGCAGCTCATGCACCGCGCCCAGCAGCAGGCCTCCGGCCGGCAGATGCCGGTCGATCGCCGCGATGCCGAACGGCACCGCGTGCGCTCGTGAACACCCCCTCCCACCTTGCTCCGTGGCCGCGATCTGGGCGCGTAGGGCCTCGACAACCGCTGCCCGCGTGTCCGCCGTCATCATGTCCAAGGCCTCCTGCGCGAGAACGTATAGTGAACATACAGGTCGAGCGGAAGCGCAAGATACGGCCAGAAGGTGCCACACAGGCCGAAACGAAGCTGGATCAACCGGATGGAATACGACGTGGAAGCGCCATATCAGCCGCTCCCCCAATCGTGCGCCGACGTCGACCGCCGGCCTGCAGGATCACCTCATGGCGTCGTCGTCCCAGATCATCTACCAGCCCTACGTTGCCGGCTCCCGCGGCGCGCTGAAGGCGGGCATCGCCATCACCTGCCGCTCGGCCGAGGATGGCCTGCGCCGGGCGGAGCGGGCGTTCGAGAGCGGCTCGATCCTGGGCGCGCAAATCGTGCGGATGACGCACGATGACGATGCGGGCGAGCTCGGCGAGCCGGAGTATCTGGGCCAGGTCGGGCGCGTGCCGGAAGCCGACTGACGGTAGTTGCCTGTCAGCCCATGGATGGGCTTTGGCTGGGAGCATGCTCGCGAGCCCTCTGCCTGAGCCTCTCCGCTTGCTGCTCGGCCACCAGCTCGTGCACGTGAGCCATTCCGTCACGGAGCTCGTGGAGGTGCTCCGTCACCTCCCGTCCGAAGGCCTGCAGCGTCTCGCCGTTGCGGCTGATCGCAGCGTCCAGGGCTCCGATGTGTCTCTCAAGGGCGTGGCGCACGATCCTTGCCCGTCTTCTGGCCTTCGCCTCGACACCGAGCTTCCGGCCCTTCCGCTCGGCTGCCTCCAGGACGTGGCTCCCTTGCGTGAAGGACGACACCGCGTGCTCATGGTCCTTGTTCACCGAGGCCAGCAGGTCAGTCGCCAGCTGCTTGTAGTCCTTGCGGCTCATGTCAGCGGCTACGTGGTCATAGAGGTCCTGGGTGGTGACGGGCTTGCGGTTGCCCATGGCCCGCTTGTTCCGGACGGCTTCGAACACTGCGATCTCGGAGATCATCGTCCACGCCTGGCCGGTGTGGCGGCTTTCGGCGACGTAGTTCTTGAAGGCGGTCAGGCCGGCGGTGCCACGCGGCAGGGCGTTGATGTGCTCGTCCGACGTAATGCCCTGGGCGCTGTCGATCGTCAGCACGTGGCCGAAGCCGAGCAGCAGCCGGTCGGATCGTGTGTCCTTGAGCCGGCGCCACTCCACCTCGCCCACCTCGCCGTGCCGGTTGCGCAGGGTCAGGCCCTTCTCCGACTTGGCCAGGATCTCCACCACATCGCCGTTGGAGCCGATGAACCCGCCCCGCCCGTCGATGCGCGCGGCCGTCTTGCGGAACAGCCGCACCTTGTCGCCGGTGGCGAGCGGCAGGTCGAACTGCTCCGACTGGTCGCCTCGCCTGGCGATCGCGGGATGGACCATCTCGTCGTCGCCGATCTCTCCGCGCGCCTTCAACCGATCGCGGATGACGGCGCTGATCTCGGCGGCGTCCTGGTTGGTCAGCGCCGAGACGGTGATCCCCAGCCTGGATCCGGATGCGCGCAGCACGTCGCGGCGCTCCATGTAGAGGTCGGCGATCTGCGCCGTCACCTGGTCCTGGTCACCGCCGACCAACCGGATGGTGCCGTCCGCGCGCTTCATCGCGACTGCCTCCATGATGTCAGCAAGCCGCTTCTCCTGCTTCTCCGCCACCGTCAGGTCGCAATCGTTGTCGTTGCCGCGGAACAGGGAGGCGATCAGCCGGGCGCGGCCCGACTTCTGCCGGACGGTGGTCAGGATCTCCGGCATGGCTTCCTCCGGGAGCACCTTGCGCAGCAGCGCGATCGTGTCGCCGGCCTCGATCGCCTGGCACTGCTCGCGGTCGCCAAGGGCCTTAATCGTCATGCCGGTCTCGGCCTGCAGCTCGAGCAGGAGCAGCATCGGGCGCGGCGCGATCTGGCTCACCTCTTCCAGCACCAGCACCGTGTTGGCGGTCGGCCGGAAGTCGCCTTTGTCGATCGCGTCGAGCAGCGGCTGTACTGCATAGGTCCGCCTGATCCCGGCGTCCTTCAGGGCGTCGGCCTGCCGCCATGCGGTCGCGACGCCGATCACCTCCCGACCGTCCGGGGAGAAGGTCGTGTCGGCGCGGTAGGCGTCCACTAGCGGCTTGAGCAGCGTCGACTTGCCGGAGCCGGCGACGCCCGTGACGAAGGACAGGCGGCCGCCGGTGCCGAGCGCGTAGATTGCCGCCTGCTGCGCGGCCCCATGTTCCGGCTCCCGGCTGAAGTCGAGCCCGGACCGGTCGATAGCATCGCGCAGTGCCGCGACTGACAGGGCGCCGCTCTTGTCGCGCGCGGCCTTCTTCGCGAGTTCGCCCAGCTTCTGCTCGATGCGGATCTGGGCGGTGTTGGTCACCCACGTCCGATCCCCGACCGCCCCGCTGATCAGCGCGACCGGCTCGCCCTTGAAGACGAGGCCGCGCTCCTCCAACAGCCCGACCACCCGGTCGATGTCCTCGACACCGCCGCCGATTCCGGTGCCGATCAGCCCGCGTGTCGCGTGCAGCCGTAGGCGGTCGTGGTCGACCACGGCCGCCCCATGAAAGTCCTCTGCCAGCCGCTCGGCTGCGAACGCGTAGGCGCGGTCGTGGCGCTCGGCGTCCGCCAGCCGCTCGTGCCGCGCGCCGTTCAGCACCGTCTCGTGGTGCCACCCCATGGCCTCGGCCTGGTCCCGCCAGACCTGCCGGGCGGTCCGGTTGTCCTCCTTGTCACGCCGCTCGACCACTGCCGCGGCGGAAAGGAGCCCGAACTTGCGGTCGGCCGAGAGGGTGTCCCATTCCAGGCCCTGCTTCCTGGCGAAGGCCTTGGCGTTGCGAACCGTCTGCTGGCGCCCCTTCGAGAAGGCGTCCACGGCCGCCTGCGGGATGTCGGTCAGGACGATCGCCTCGCCCTTCTGGTCGTAGGCGGTCTGGATCCCGAGGGCACGCAGCTCGTCGGCCAGCCGCGCCTGGAAGAAGGCGCCGAACTCGAGGGCCCGGGTCGCGGTGAGGCGCTTGCTGTCGAGCGAGCCGACCCGGCCGTCTGGCGTGACCACCATGTTGTAGACGATGTTGTGGATGTGGGCGTGCGGGTCGCCGGCGATCGGCACCTCGGCCAGATAGGTCACGCCTTTCGGCCCGTCCTGGACCTGGAAGGTCGGCCGGGCGGTATGGTGCCGGACCGACATCCAGCCCACCTCGCCCTCGTCGGCGCCGTCGAGGCCGCCGTGCCCGCGCCGCGCAACGCCCAGGACCTGGCCGATGTAGCGCATGGTGCTGTCGTTCGCCCTGTCGATCGCCTGCCAGAGAGCCGCCTGCTCCGCCGGTGTAGCCGCGAACTCGGCGGCCAGGCTGATGGATTTGTGGGGCGCGGCCACGAAGTCGATCGCGCTGATCTTCCGCTCGGCTGCCGACCACGCTTCCCCATTATCTCCACGCTTGGCCTCGAACAGGCGGTCGAGCTCGTTGTCGGTCGGGGGCTTGGTAGGATCGATGCCCAGCACCTGGGCCACCTCGGGCGCCATGTCGGGTCGCCAGGCGCCGCGGCTGTCGCGTCCGGTGTAGTAGGCTGTCATCCGGCCGCCCGGATCGAGATGCTTACCGGGGGTTGTGCGGGGATCGAACCCCGGACCTGGGTCGCCCTCCCGGAAGTAGGCGCGCAGGAGCCGGCCATCGCTGTCGGCGGACAGCTTGCGGAAGGTGATCATGAACGGCCGGTCGGCGGTGCGATGGTGCCGGCTTCGGGTTCGAGCTCACCATTGAGGGTCTGGACGACGCGGCCGGCGATGGTCTGCGGCAGGTCCTGGGACAGTTTCCGCACGCCCTGCAGGATGAGCGTGACGCCCTCGCTCTGGGTGTCCATGCGGGTGATCAGGGCGGCTATCATCTCCTCGAGGGTCGGCCCTTCCCGTTCGCCCTCCTCCTGATCGAGGAGGCCGATGATTTCCCGAAGGTGCTCCCCATGCTCTCGCTGGACACCCGCGACGACGGCGACGGCACCCCCAACTTGGACGATGGCGCGCTCGATGTCGCCCAGTCGCCGGTTCAGATCCACGTCCATGGGCGCCTCCGCTTCCAGGCTGGGAGGCTGTCAACGTGCGATGAAAGTCCGAACCCGGCCCGCCCGGGCCGAGGGCACCGCGGTAGCGGTGCATTGGTGTATGACCTTCTTCTCGGTCTGACAGTGGTCCATCCCTGGTCGAGTTCTGGTTCGATGATGGTCCGGAGACGGTTCGGCTCTGGTTCTGACCGCGGCGGCGGGTGCCCCGGCGGCAGCTGAGAAGATCTGGCGTCACTTTCATCCGCGCAGGTGATGGTCCTCCGGCAGGAGAGACCGGACGAGCCGTATGAAGGACAAGCAGCTGGCACGCGATCTGGAGAAGCTGCCGGGGTTCGGCGGCAACGGGCGCTCGGCCTTCCGGCGCTACGTTGCTGCCAATTTCGAAGCCCTCAAGCGTCGCAACATCGGCAGCGGTGGCCCGACCTGGGCGGAGATGGCCGACTTCCTGAACAGCCGGGGACTTCGCAACAGCAAAGGCGAGGAACTGACAGCGATCGCGTTCAAACGGGCTTACGAACGGGTCGCGCGCGAGGTGGAAGCCCGGCCTCAGAAGCCGCTGAAGGTGGAGCCAGAAAGGGTCAGGGCTCCGGTGAACTGGCGGCCCGCAGTCGTCAGCGCGGGAACCTTCGTCGCCTCAAGAACACAACCCGCGGCTGCAACTACGGCTCCGGCAGGTCCTCGGATCTATGGCTCGCCGCTGCCGCCGAAACCGAAGACAGCGGCGCAGGTGCTTGCGGAAGCGGCGCTGTTGAAGAACCCCCACGAGCGCACCCATGAAGAGAAGATCGCGATCGTGAAACGCCAACAGGAAGAGAGGAGCGGTCGATGAGCCGTCGAGAGAAGAGCATGGATGGTCCCGATAGCCGGTCCGGGATGCCGCCGATCGATCCGGTCGGCGCGGCGGGTGGGGAGAACCGCAAGGTCTTCGGGCAGCGACACGGCCGAGGTCGTGCCGGTGGATCGCTGGTGATCGAGGTGCTGGTGGAGATGGGCCGGCACCAGGGCCGGCGAGTGATCGTCGCCGATGGCGACCTGCGCAACCCGACGCTGGCGAACCTCTATCCGCCGAGTACGCCGGGCGGTGCGCTGCAGCCGCCATCGGACGAACTGGCCGACAAGAAGGAGTGGACGACCGACATCGCCGGCATGGCGATGGAGCTGGACAGCTCGATCCTCATCGACTTCGGCGGCGGCGACGGGACGATGCGGGACTACGGAAAGGATCTCGGCCTGGTCGAGTTCGCGGAGGAGGCCGGCTACCAGCCGCTCGGCCTGTACATCTGCGGTCCCGACATGGACGATTTCGACCATATCCTGACGATCTGGCGAGCCGGCTACTTTCGGCCGAAGCGGTCCCTGCTGATCTTCAACGAGCATCTTGTCTCGCAGGGACGGCCGCCGGAGGGAGCGTTCGACGCGATCATCCAGCGCGCAGACCTGCGGGAGATGACGGACGAGGGCGTGCAGATCATCAACCTGCCGAGGCTGCCCTGCATCAATCACCTGCGGGAGAAGGGGTTGAGGTTCCATGACGCGATGGATGGAGTGCTGGGTCGTGATGGCAGGCCGCTCGATCCGGTCCGGCGTTTCATGGTCAAGCAGTGGCTCGGCAAGATCGAGGCGAACATCCGGGGTGCCGGCGCCGGGGAATGGCTGCCGTGAGCCCATCGATCCGGCTCGATCTGCTGATGAGCCTGCTGCGCGAGGCCAAGGACGAGGAGGAGGCGGGCCGTGGCGGTCCGGCGATCGAGATGCTCCAGGACCTTGTAGCGGCCCGGAAGACCGTCATTGGTCCCCGCCTGGCGTATCTAGGGGAGACGATCCGGACCGAGGACCTGGGGGTCACGGTCCGATCGTTGTCGGAGGCGCGGCTGCCGGTGGGCAAGAGCTGGTGGGAGTGGAGTCCGGCCATTCCTGGCCGGCTCCCCCCAGAGACGATCCAGAGCAAGATCGACATGGTCGGGGTCCTGGTCGACGTCGACGAGACCGGGCAGCGGGGCGTCATGCAGATGGCCATCCGCATGCCGAACCTCGTGCTGAACGGCAAGGTTGCGGTGATGGTGATGCCGATCTGCCTGACGTTCGACATTCGGGAGGACGCCGAGCCGGTGGATAGCCTGCTCGCGTCACCCGATCCGCAGGACGTGCGGCAGAGGCTCGATCAGGTGCGGGACCCGACGGTAGCGGAGATGGAGGCCTGTTCCGTGACGTCCGCAATACTTTCGCGCCGCTTCGGCGTCGTGAGGAGCCGCTACTACAAGCTTTCCCAGCCGATGGACCAGGAGACCACGCTCGTCATGGCGCAGGAGGCCGCGATCGAGGGGGTGCTGCTGGTCTGCCTCCACGTCTGCCTGCTGAGCGTTCCGGTTCGGGCCGACATCGTGCCTGGCGAACATCGAGCGAAGCATCTTCCCCGCAAGAAGTCGGCGAGCGTGTTCACCTATACGATCCTGGAAGCGGCGTAGGCAGGATGGACGTTCACCAGCCGTCGTCCATCAAGCCCATGGACGACCATCTCGCCGCCCTGTCGTCGGCGGCGGACAAAATGGAGCAGGCGGCCTGGGTCGAGGGGATCGGTCGGGACGATGCCCTTGGTCTGTGGGTCCGCTCGATGCGTCATGCGCTCGTCGCCCTGGCGACGATGGTGCATGGCGAGGGCGCGACCGTCGCGGGCATCCTGGACCGGACCCGCAAGACGGCGGAGGCGGAGCTGAAGGCTGCGCACGCCGCGAACGAGACGGCGCGAATCATCCTGGCCCAGGCCCGTGGGGTAAGCAGCGCGCTCGAGCAGCAGAGCCGGGCGTCGGAGGTGCGGACCTTCGAGCACCTGGTCGAGAAGCTGCGGGACAGCCTGACGGCGACGCTGCGCAATGCGGTGCTGATCCGGGAGCGCCGGCACAACCGGATCATGCTCTCGTGGTTCGGGGCCGTGGTGGCGATGGCGGCGTTCGGCCTGGTGATCAGCGGCTATGCCTGGTGCGCCTACGAGGACCGAGCGGCAACCTCTCTGCTGTCGCGCTGCATCGAGCACAACGTCGAGAACACGGTCACCCATCAGGCGTACTGCCAGCTGTCCGAGTAGGAACCGAGCCGGCGATCTTCCCGGCCTCACTTACAAGCCCTGCTCTCATGGTCATGCTGTCGAAGACAGGAGCAACCATGCGATCGAGGTTAGTCGCGGCGATCACGGGGGCAGCGTTGGCTGCCGCCGTGCCTGCCGCTCATGCGCAGCAGAGCGGCTTCACGCCGCAGCAGCTGGACCAGATGTCCAAGGATCGGTCGGACCATAGTCCGCCCCGCAACTACGGCCCGCCGGTGCCGCAGAGCCTGGTGCCGGCGGACCAGCTGCATCAGCCGACCGAGCTGCTGGAGTGCATGGGCACGACACAGTGGCAGCCGATCCACGCGGCACCCTCGGCCGCCTCCCGGGTGATCGGCCGGACCCTGTCGCAGGTTGCCGTGGGTGGCCCGGGCGGCAACGGCTTCAGCCGGGTGCTGAACGGTGCGGGCCGTCCCGGCTATGTGCCGACCGCGGCGCTCGTCCCGTACCGCAACCAGTTCAACCCGGCCCTGTCCTGCACCGTGAAGGGGCTGCGCGCGAACGGCGCCCCCGTCTTCGCGATCAAGTAGATGGGCCACACCAGGTTGAAGCGGATGGGAACCGCGCTCGCGTTCTGCGGCGTCGTCTCGTCCACCGCCTTCGCCGACCCTTCTCCCGTCACCGTCACGGGCGTCCCGCCGGAAGTCGTGCCGACGATCCAGGAGACGGGTGCGCCGACCTTCACCACCCCGGACGGAGGATCGTCCTTCCTGGGCGATCAGGGTGGATCGAGTTCCGGTGGCGGCACCACCGGGTATGGTGGGACCGGCTCGACCGCGGGCGGCGGTGCCGCGCTGGATCAGCTGATGTCGACGTCCTACGGCAGCCTGGCGGTGAACAACGCGCAGTCGGTCGGGGTGAGCGGCGACGCGCTGGCCGACATCGGGCTGGTGGAGTCCAACTTCCAGAACGTCGGCACGGCGAACGGCTCGTCCTCGGCGACCGGGGTGTGGCAGATCACGCAGGGGACCTGGGACGACTACGTGTCCAAGTACGACCTGCCCTACACCGACGCCGACCGATCGAACGTGGCGGACCAATCGGTGGTCGCGAGCTACATCATCAAGGACTATGCCAGCTCGGTCACGGCCGAGACCCAGCAGCCGGCAACGGTCGTGCAGACCTATGGAACCTATGTCTACGGCCCGTCGGCCGGCGCCAACATGGCGGCGGCCTCTCCGGACACGCCGATGAGCGCGTTCGTGTCGTCGACCGCGCTGGCGAACAACAACATGACGGGTTGGACGGTCGGGCAGTTCTACTCGACCATGGGCAACAAGATCGGCTCGACCGCCAGCTCGAACGCCCTCACCTGAGGGCAGGAGCCTAAATCCGCCGGAGCCGTCGGCTCCGGCGCTCGTTCAGGACAGGCGGTTGGCCTCGTGCGCGGCGGCCAACGTCTCCAGCCGGTTGGCAATCCTGCGGTCGTCCAGGCCGCGCCGGACCCACCGGACGATCGTGGTCTGGTGGCGGCCGACGCGACGGGCGAGTTCGCGCTCGGTCCAGCCGATGGTGGCAAGGCAGAGCAGCAGCCGGTGACCCGGCATGACGATGCCCCCACCCGATGCCGTCGGCGATGCGGATGTCTCCGGCGCGTGTTCGGCTTGAACACGCACCACCTCGGCAGGTGATCCGGTCGAGACGATCGGTGCCGCCGAGGCGTCGATCAGCAGCGCCAGAGCAGGTCGAGGTCCCACGTCAGCGTCGGCCGGCCAGAAGAAGGGTGCCCTGCCCGTTCGGCTCGACCGGCTCGGGCGGGCGTGCGTAGAAGCCACGCCGCAGCCGAACGACCAGGTTGAGCTTGGCCATCGCGGCGAGATGCGGCGTGATGGCGGCAGTCGGCTTGCCGAGCAGGGTGGCGATCTCTGTGGCCCGCCTGTTCTCGGTCAGGGCACGGAGGATGTCGTCGCGAACCGGCTGCGGTCTCTTGTAGGCGAAAGGCGACCTGGTGGACGTGTAGCGACGTGAGGACGTCCGGGAGATGACGCCTTCCGCCACAAGGGCATCGAGGATCGGCGATGTCGCCCGGGCGGATAGATGGAGATGTCCGGCGATCTCCCGCAGACCCCAGGAGCTGTCGATCAGAAGGTCGAGAACGATCTGCCGGTGAGAAGCGACCTCGGAAGCATCGGCCGCAAGAGCGGTATCAGAGCAAGGCATGAGGTCTCCCAGGCGGTTACGGCCAGCCCAGGAGACGATCCGGTTATGTAAATGAGACCCACGTTCTTAAAATAAGCACATATGATCCGCATCCGGATCGTTTGGCTTCCAAGGTGATGCGAGCAGGCATGCGCCGAAGCAGGAGCGGGCTGCGGCCGGGGCGGGCTGAAGGCCTGCGCCGGACGCGGCCCGATCGTGCGGGAGGGGCGTGCCCCGGACCCGCTGGCGGTGCAGGTCAGAGCGTGCGACCCGGAACGGCTTCCCGGTGGGGAAGGCATGCGCCGCGGCGGGGCCGGGTTGCGGCCGGGGCGGGCTGCAAGCCGGCGCCGTGCCCTTTCTGCCATCGGCCCCGCCGGAGCCT
>CALMVO010000148.1:0-1005 GCA_937873205.1 uncultured Acetobacteraceae bacterium | reverse complement strand
CGCCGAAGGGGCGTGCCCGGCGCGCGCGCCCGCATCGGGGAGGCCGTCGCCACCTCCCCAGCCGGACCGCTACCGGGTGCGGGGTGTCGCAACCGGGAACAGGACGGATGCCGCGACGGCGCCTGCGATGGCATAGGTGACGAGGACGACGGCGGGGACGATCGGGGCGACGGTCTGCCCGTGCCCGGTTGCGGCCTGAATGGCCCGGATGCCGAGAAGCAGCAGGGAGGCGCACAGCGCGGCGGCAAGTGCGCCGAGTGCAGGGGAGCGGGCAAGCCGGAGAACCGAAACGTTTGCGGCGGGGATGGAGCGGGCGGCGGTCTGAGACATGGGGTTGTCCTGTCGCGGGTCGGCGGTGGTCGGGACGGGCGGAGCCGGTTTCCCGGCTCCTGGTGGATGGATCAGGCGCCGCGGTCGAAGGCGGCGAGCTGGGCGGCGGTGGCGCGGGCGTCGGTGCTGCGGCCGGGCTGCGCGTTGCCCACGTAGGGCTTCCACTCCTGGCCGGTGATCTCGGCATAGGCATCCTTCGCACCGTGGGCGGCGGCGAGTGCGGCATAGGCCTGCACGGCGGCGATGGCGGCGAAGTCGCGGGCACGCTCGGCGCGGTTGGCCTGGCCGTCCACGCCCATGCGGTCCTCGTCGCGGTGATCGTTCAGCATGGCGCTGGTGAGGTTGCGGGCCTGCTCGGCCTTGCTGTCGTAGAAGGAACCGGCACCGTGGGCCGAGCCGATGTGCGCGCCGACGATCCGCTGCAGGTGCATCTCCAGCGCCTTCTCGTTCAGGTAGGGGGCGAGGGTGCTGGACATCGCGGCGAAGGCTTCCTCGATCTGCTCACGGATGGCGTGGTAATCGACGGCATCGAGCCCATAGGCCACGACGATCTTGCTGATCTGGATATCGGACGGGCAGAGACGGGCCGCGGTCTCGAAGGTTATTGGGGTGCGAACCGGGGCCGGAGCGGCGGGGGCCTGGGCCTTGCGGGCGCCGGGCAGGTTGCTGCCGGCC
>CALMVO010000147.1 GCA_937873205.1 uncultured Acetobacteraceae bacterium | reverse complement strand
CCCCTGGCCACCAGCCGGAGCGCCACGACCGCCGCCCGCGCGAGCGGCCGTGGCCGGCGGGCGGGAGCCGCCGCCATAGCCGCCGGCACCACCGCCGGCGTAGTCGCCGCCGCCTTCCTCGCCGCCGCGGTTGGAGTCGATCAGGGTCAGATTGCCGCGGAACCGGTCGATCACCACCTCGGTGCTGAACTTTTCGGCGCCGGACTGATCGGTCCATTTCCGGGTCTGCAACGAGCCTTCCAGGTAGACCTTGCGGCCCTTCTTCAGGTAGCGCTCGGCCACGTCGGCGATCCGTTCGTCGAACACCACCACCCGGTGCCACTCGGTCTTCTCGCGGCGCTCGCCGGAGCCCTTGTCGTTCCAGCTCTCGCTGGTGGCGACGCTGAAGCTGACGATCTTGGACCCGTTCTGGCCATTGCGGACCTCCGGGTCCTTCCCGAGATTGCCGACCAGGATCACCTTGTTGACGCTGCCGGCCATCGCAATTTCCTGCTCTTCGAGGTCCCGGCCGCGCCAGAGGGCGTGTCCGGTCGCCGTCACGTGGGCTAATCCCCCTCTGTAGCCGGTCACAGGATGACGGCGAAACACGAACAGACTATGAACGGAGAGCGCGTGGCGAAGGGAAACCCGGCGGTGACGGAACGGTCCAGGCAGGATTCGGCCATGCCGAACGCGGCCATCCGCGTCCGCGGCGCCCGCGAGCACAACCTCAAGAACATCGACGTCGACATCCCGCGCGACCGGCTGACGGTGATCACCGGCCTGTCCGGCTCGGGCAAGTCGTCGCTGGCGTTCGACACCATCTATGCCGAGGGCCAGCGCCGCTACGTCGAGAGCCTGTCGGCCTATGCGCGGCAGTTCCTGGAGCTGATGGGCAAGCCGGACGTCGACTCGATCGAGGGGCTGTCGCCGGCGATCTCGATCGAGCAGAAGACCACGAGCCGCAACCCGCGCTCCACGGTCGGCACCATCACCGAGGTGCACGACTACATGCGCCTGCTGTGGGCGCGCGCCGGGGTGCCGTATTCGCCGGCCACCGGGCTGCCGATCGAGGCGCAGACGGTCAGCCAGATGGTCGACCGGGTGATGGCGATGCCGGACGGCACCCGCCTGATGCTGCTGGCGCCGGTGGTGAAGGACCGCAAGGGAGAATACCGCAAGGAGCTGGCCGACCTCGCCCGCAAGGGCTTCACCCGCGCCAAAGTCGACGGCACGCTCTACGAGATCGCCGAGGTGCCGCACCTCAACCGCAAGCTCAAGCACACGCTGGAGGCGGTGGTCGACCGGGTGGTGGTGAAGGAGGGCATCGAGTCGCGGCTCGCCGACAGCTTCGAGCAGGCGCTCGGCCTGTCCGACGGCATCGTCTATGCCGAGGAGGTCGCGCGTGGCGGCGACGAGGAGCCGGCCCGGACGGTGTTCTCGTCCCGCTTCGCCTGCCCGGTCAGCGGCTTCACGCTGGAGGAGATCGAGCCCCGGCTGTTCAGCTTCAACGCGCCGCAGGGCGCCTGCCCGGCCTGCGACGGCATCGGCGTCGAGAGCCACTTCGACCCGCATCTGGTGGTGCCGGACGAGGGCCTGACGCTGGCCGGCGGCGCCGTGGCACCCTGGAACGGCACCCAGAGCCCGTATTACATCCAGACCCTGCAGAGCCTGATGCGGCACCTGCGCAGCTCGATGACGGTGTCCTGGGACGGGCTGGCGGCGCCGATCCGCGACGCGATCCTGCTCGGCACCGAGGAGAGCGTCGAGTTCACCTACCGGGACGAGAAGCGCGCCTACAAGGTCAACAAGCCGTTCGAGGGCGTGCTGAAGAACCTGCAGCGCCGCTACGCCGAGACCGACAGCGCCTGGGTGCGGGAGGAGATGTCCCGCTACCAGTCGGAGAAGCCGTGCCACGTCTGCGCGGGTGCCCGGCTGCGGCCGGAGGCGCTGTCGGTGAAGATCGACGGGCACACCATCGCCGACGCGTCGGAGCTGCCGATCCGGCGTGCGCTCGACTGGTTCGGCGGCGTCGAGTCGACGCTCACCCCGCAGCGGGCCGAGATCGCGCGGCGCATCCTGCGCGAGATCCTGGACCGGCTGCGCTTCCTGGACGATGTCGGGCTCGACTACCTCACGCTGTCACGCGGCTCGGCGACGCTGTCGGGCGGCGAGAGCCAGCGCATCCGGCTGGCCAGCCAGATCGGCTCTGGCCTCACCGGCGTGCTCTACGTGCTGGACGAGCCCTCGATCGGGCTGCACCAGCGCGACAACGAGCGCCTGCTCGGCACGCTCGACCGGCTGAAGCGGCTCGGCAACACGCTGCTGGTGGTGGAGCACGACGAGGAGGCGATCCGCGCCGCCGACTACCTGATCGACATGGGGCCAGCCGCCGGCGTGCATGGCGGCCGCGTCATCGCGCACGGGACGCCGGACCAGGTGGCGGCGCACCCCGACAGCCTGACCGGCGCCTACCTGTCCGGGCGGCGGCGGATCGAGGTGCCGGCGACACGGCGGCCGATCGATCCGAAGCGCCAGGTCCGGGTGGTGGGCGCCACCGGCAACAACCTGAAGTCGGTCACCGCCGCCTTTCCGCTCGGCACCTTCACCTGCATCACCGGCGTGTCCGGCGGCGGCAAGTCCACGCTGGTGGTCGACACGCTGTACAAGGCTCTGTCGCGGCGGCTGATGGGCTCGGGCGAGGTGCCGGCGCCGCACGAGCGCATCGACGGCATGGAGCTGCTGGACAAGATCATCGACATCGACCAGTCGCCGATCGGCCGCACGCCACGCTCCAACCCGGCCACCTACACCGACCTGTTCGCGCCGATCCGCGACTGGTTCGCCGAGCTGCCGGAGGCCAAGGCGCGCGGCTACAAGCCGGGCCGCTTCAGCTTCAACGTCAAGGGCGGGCGCTGCGAGGCCTGCCAGGGCGACGGCGTGCTGAAGATCGAGATGCACTTCCTGCCCGACGTGTTCGTCACCTGCGACACCTGCAAGGGCGCCCGCTACAACCGCGAGACGCTGGAGGTGAAGTTCCGCGGCCACTCGATCGCCCAGGTGCTGGACATGACCGTGGACGAGGCGGTGCCCTATTTCTCGGCCGCCAACCGCATCCGCGATCGGCTGACCATCCTGCAGCAGGTCGGGCTCGGCTACGTGAAGCTCGGCCAGCAGGCCACCACGCTGTCGGGCGGCGAGGCGCAGCGGGTGAAGCTGTCCAAGGAGCTGGCGCGCCGCGCCACCGGCCGCACGCTCTACATCCTGGACGAGCCGACCACCGGGCTGCACACCGAGGACGTCCGCAAGCTGCTGGAGGTGCTGCACGCGCTGGTCGACCAGGGCAACACGGTGCTGGTGATCGAGCACAACCTGGAGGTGATCAAGACCGCCGACTGGGTGCTGGACCTGGGCCCCGAGGGCGGCGACGGCGGCGGCCGGATCGTGGCCGTCGGCCGTCCGGAGGACATCGCCGCCTCCGCCGACAGCCACACCGGCCGCTTCCTGGCTCCGCTGCTTCCGGTCCAGGATCGCCCGGCCAAGCGAAAAAGGGCTTAAAAAGCGGTTTCCAAAGGCCCGCCTTTGGCGGGGTCCAGGGGCTGAGCCCCTGGCCTTACAACTACGCCGTCGGTGACCCGCTGGCGCCGACAACGTAAGCGGCCAGCACCGCCAATCGATCGCCGAGTCCACGGGCCAGCGGCGTCGGCAGCATGGTCCGGCGCAGATCGCGGCGAGCGAGCTGGAGCGGCAGCGCCGCCGCGATCCGGCCACGCGGCAGGCGTAAGCGCCCGGCCTCGGCCAGGAACCCATGGCCTTCCCGTGCCAACGCCTCGGCCAGCGGGGCCAGAAGCGATGGGTCTGGGTGCTGCAGCACGACGTCCCGCCCGGTGCCAGACGCGAACAGCATCTCGTCGGGCAGCGGGCAGCGTCCGCTGCGCAGGACGGTCGGCAGGTTGCGGCGCAGGGCCGCGCAGGCATAGGCGCAACCCACCGCCGTCAGCCGATCGGACAGGTTGGCCGGCACCTCCAGCACGGTGCCGAACGCCCGCTGCAGCCCGCCGGGACCGTCGCGCAACGCCGCGCGCCAGTCGGCCAGGGTCTCGATGCCCTCGGCCTCGGCCTCGCGGGCCGCCACCATGCCGGCCAAGGTCGCCGCCTCCACCTGCCCCGTCTCGATCAGCATCCGCATCGCCGCGGCCAGCGCGTCTCCACGCCAGTCCCCGCGCTCGCCGGCGATCACCTCCCGCCACCATTGCAGCCGGATCAGGGCCGCGATCGGGCCGGCGCCTGAGCGGGCGGGCGGCTGCTCCACCGCCCGCACCAGCGCGTCGTTGAAGGCGATCAGCGTGAACGCCGCCTCGCGGCGCGGCGCCGGCACGAACAGCGCCGCGAGGAAGCGGTCCGGGTCGACGCGGCGCGCCGCCTGTGCGAACTCGCTCATCTCCGGCAATGCGATCCACCTCCCGCAAATGGCCGGCCCGGTCGGCAACCGCCGCCGGCGATCGGCGCTTTTTCCTGGCGTCTGCGCGGCGGGCGCGGTTGACCGGGCCAGCGCCCGCCCCTAGCCCTGCCGGCACACCCAACATGGAGCACACGGACATGGCCTTCGAACTGCCGGCACTCCCCTACCAGCACAACGCACTGGCCGCGCGCGGCATGTGCCAGCAGACGCTGGAGCTGCATCACGACAAGCACCACCAGGCATACGTCACGGCGCTGAACGGCTTCGTCGAGAAGAACCCCGACCTGCAGGGCAAGTCACTCGACGAGATCGTGAGCCACAGCCACGGCAAGCCGGACATGGCGCCGGTGTTCAACAACGCCGGCCAGCATTGGAACCACATCCTGTTCTGGCAGGCGCTGTCGCCCGGCGGCGGCGCCATGCCTGGAAGCCTCGAGAGCAAGATCAACGAAGATTTTGGCAGCGTCGACGCGTTCAAGGAGCAGTTCAAGACCGCGGCGACCACGCAGTTCGGCTCCGGCTGGGCCTGGCTGGTGCTGGCCTCAGATGGCAAGCTGAAGGTCACGAAGACGCCGAACGGCTCCAACCCACTGGCCGAGGGTATTGGCCGGGCGCTGCTCGGGCTCGACGTGTGGGAGCACTCGTACTACCTGGATTTCCAGAACAAGCGCCCCGACTACGTCACCAACTTCCTGGATCGCCTGGCGAACTACGAGTTCGCCGACGCGCAGTTGAAGGCTGCCTGACGCCGGAGCCGAGGGGCCGGGGGCGGCGCTCCCGGGCCTAGAGGATGATCCGATCGCTTAGGCTCACGGATCATCCTCTAGCTTGTCGTTTTGACGAGCATCTTTATCCGATCGAACGAGTCCGTTCGATCGGATGATGCTCTAGCTCTTCTTGCGTTCCGGCACGGAGTCGTTGGCGGCGACCGGCATGTCCGCCACCACCGAGCTGATGGTGTCGCGCAGCACCATCACCCGGACGCCGGTGGCGATCTCGATCTCGATCTCGGAGGCGCCGTCACGAGCCCTCTGAACGGTGCCGAGGATGCCGCCGGCGGTCACGATGCGGTCGCCGCGCTTCAGCGCCGCCACGGTCGCCTTCAGCTGCTTCTGGCGCTGCTGCTGCGGCCGCATCAGCAGGAAGTAGAACACGCCGAACACCAGGATGAACGGCAGGATACCGGCATATTGCGTGAGCCCGCCGAGCGGACCGGTGGCTTGCGCGGCATCCTGGGCGAATGCAGGCGGGATCAGCAGGCTCATGGAGGAGGTCGTCCGGGTCGGCGCGCGGGTTGCGGCCGGTCGCCGCGGACCATAGGTTTCGCCGCCGGTTCGTCAAGGAAGCACGCATGGACGCGCCGTTGGTCACCCTGCTCGGCCGGATCGCGGATGCGCTGGAGCGGCTGTCGCCGCCGCCGGCCCAGATCGAGCTGACGCGAGGTACCGAGGCCTTCGTGTGGACGCCCATGCCGGGACGGCTGGAGCCGGTGCCCGCGGTGGCGCGGGTGCCGCTCGCCCTGCTCCAAGGCATCGACCGCCAGGCCCGTCTGCTGCTGGAGAACACGACGCGGTTCGCACGGGGCTTGCCCGCCAACAACGCAATGCTGTGGGGAGCGCGCGGCACCGGCAAGTCGTCGCTGGTGAAGGCGGTGCACGCGGCCGCGAACGCGGACATCCCGGCCGGCACGCAGCCGCTGGCGCTGATCGAGATCGGGCGCGACGACCTCGCCACCCTGCCGCTGCTGCTCGACCTGCTGCGCCGCCAGGACCGCCGGGTGCTGCTGTTCTGCGACGACCTCTCCTTCGAGCGGGAGGACGCCGACTACAAGGCGCTGAAATCGGTGCTGGACGGGGGCCTGCGCGGCCGGCCGGACACCGTGCTGTTCTACGCCACCAGCAACCGCCGACACCTGATGCCGCGCGACATGATCGAGAACGAGCAGCAGGCGGCGATCAACCAGGCCGAGGCGGTCGAGGAGAAGATCTCGCTGTCCGACCGCTTCGGGCTGTGGATCGGGTTCCACGCCGTGGACCAGCCGACCTTCCTCGCCATGGTCGATGCCTATGCCGCCGATCGCGGTCTCGACGTGCCGACCGAGCGGCTGCACGCGGACGCGCTGGCCTGGTCGATGGCGCGCGGCGCCCGCTCCGGCCGGGTCGCCTGGCAGTTCATCGAGGACCTCACGGCGCGTCTCCGCTCGACGCTCCCCCCGGCGCGTCCCTGACATCGAGGGCGGCCAGCAGCGCGCGCGCGGTCCGGTCCCAGCCGATCGGCCGGAAGTCCCGCCTCACCTCGTCCTGCCAGGACGCCAGCCCGGCCGGATCCTCGATCGCGGCCCGGATCGCGCGGGTGGCGTCGTTCAGGTCGAACGGGTCGAAGTAGCGTGCCAGCGTGCCCCCGGCCTCGGGCAGCGCGGTCACGTTGGCGGCCAGGCACGGCTTGCCCATCGCCAGGCTCTCGCTCACCGGCAGGCCCCAGCCCTCGTAGAAGGACGGGAACACGGTGAACAGGCAGCCGGCGTACGCCGCCCGCAGCGCTTGGTCGTCGAGCCCCTCGATCACGTGCAGGCGGCCGTCCAGATGGCGGCTGTTCTCGATCTGACTCATGAGGTCGTCGACCAGCCAGCCGACCTTGCCGACGAACACGAGGTCGGGCACGCGGGTCGGCCCCATCTCTTCCAGCAGCCGGCGCCAGACCCGGAACAGCAGCATGTGGTTCTTGCGCGCCTCGATGGTCGAGACGAACAGCACGTAGTGGCGTCCCTGCAGCGCGTCGGCCAAGCCCGGCGGCAGCACCGCCGCGGCGCCGGCGTCGGACGCGAAATCAGGCGCCGGTGCGGGCTCCCCAAAGCCGGTGCCGAGCGGCAGCGACCGGATCGGCCCGGCCAGGGCGATGTTGTCGCGCCGGCACCAGGCGGTGGCGTCCTCGGCGGTGGCGCGCGAGATCGCGAACACGAGGTCGGCCAACGGCAGCACGGTCGCATACCAGTCGCGGAACACCCGCGTGGTGCCGCGATCGACCCATTCCGGCCGGCGGATCGGGATCACGTCGTATAGAAGCACCGCCAGGCGCATGCCGAGTCGGCCACGCGCGAACGCCGCCAGCTCGGCGTAATCGAGCTCGAACCAGGGCGAACCCAGAACCACAAGCAGGTCGCCTCGTCGGGCGATGTCGGCCAGCCGCCGCGGCGCCGACGGCGTCGCCACGTCACGGATCGAGACGGTCCGCATCTGCCGTAACGGCGGCAGGCGCAGCCGGCGCACGCGGCGGGTACCACGACGGGCGGCCGCGGCCAGCGTCAGCCCGGAGGCGGCGGCGAGCGCGCCGAGCGCCTGCGCCTGCATCACCGCGAACAGCACCGACGGCCGGCGGATGCGCTCGGGCACCGGCACGATCGCCCTCTGCAGCAGCCGGACCGGCAGCGGGCGGCCCGGGTCGGCCGCACGCGCCGGCATGGCCGGGGACGCGGCAGCCGGCTGCGGCAGCACGGGCACGGGCACGGCTGGCGGCCCCGGCGCGGCGGCGGTCTCGGGCATCCGGTCGGTGACGCGGCGGAACATCGTCTCGAGTTCGGCCCAACCGGCCTCGACGAAGCCACGCTCGGTGGTGGAGTGGCGCAGGAAGCCGACCTGCCGCGCCGCCGCCGGATCGGCCATCACGGCGCGGTAGATCTCGAAGCAGACCCGCTGGATGCCGGTCGGGCGGGCATTGCGCTGGATGAAGTGGAACAGGTCCTCGACGTCGAACCAGATCCGCGTCGCATCGTCCGCAGTCGGGCCGGCGAGCGCGTCGGGCAACGGGTCAGACATCGGCGACCGGTTCCGGCTGGCCCGGCGCGACCGCCACGACGCCGTCATGCGCGTCGAGGGCATCGAGCAGGACGGCGGCCGAGCGCGCCCAGGGCACTGGCGCAAAGCGCTGCCGGACCTCCATCTCCCAGCGAGCCAGCGCCGCGCGATCGGCCAGGATACCAAGGATCACCCGGGTGGCATCGTTGACGTCAAACGGGTCGAGCGTGCGCGCGAGGCCGCCGCCGGCTTCGGGCAGCGCGCTCAGGTTCGAGGTCACGCACGGCTTGCCCGCGGCCAAGCTCTCGGTGACCGGCAACCCCCAGCCCTCGTAGAGGGAGGGCAGCACGGTGAACAGGCAGCCCTCGTACAGCCGCATCAGCACGGTGTCGGACGGGTCCTCGACGATCAGCAGCTTGCCGTCGCAATAGTTGGTGTTGGCGATCTGCAGCATGAGGTCGGCCACCAGCCAGCCGACGCGGCCGGCGAACACCAGCGTCGGCACCTCGGCCGGCGGCAGCACCGCGAGCAGCCGCCGCCAGACCTGGAACATCAGCACGTGGTTCTTGCGCGCCTCGATGGTGGAGACGAACAGGACGTAGCTGCCGGCCGGCGGCAGCGCATGGTCGGGCACCGGCTCCGGATCGCGGCGCAGGCCGGCCAGCGAGGCCGGGAACCCGGTGCCGATCGGCAGCACGCGCACCGGGAGCGCCAGCGGGTGCTGCTCGGCCAGCAGCCGGCCGAGATCGTCGGCGGTGGCGTTCGAGATCGCCAGCACGAGGTCGAGTGCCGGCAGCACGCCGTCCAGCCACTGCCCGAACGAGGCCACCAGCGTGTGATGACACCATTCCGGCCGGCGCAGCGGGATCAGGTCGTAGAACAGCATGCCGGTGCGCAAGCCGGCGTCGCGCGCCCGCTGCAGCAGGCAGCCATAATCCGTGCGGTGCCAGGAGGCGCCTAGCGACAGCAGCCAGTCGCCTGGGCGGGCGGCGTCCGGCAACGGGCTGCCCGCGGGGCGGGCGATATCCGCCAGCGGGCTGCCGGCGGGCGTGCGAGGTTCGGGCGCCGGGTCCGTTGGCGGCGCCGCCGATGCCACCGGCCGGCCGCGGCCGACGAGCTCCCGGCCCAGGGTGCGGAGCGAGCCCAGGGCCGCCAGCTGGAGCGTGCAGACGCGCCGGAACGGCGCCCGCGCCGCACCCGGCAGCCGATACTGCACCGCAACCGCCAGGCTGTGCGGGACGGTGCCGCCGGCCGGGCGCTGCCGCGTGGACGGCGTGGCCGGGCCGCGGGTCAGGCCCTGGCAGAGCATCCGCACCTGTTCCCACGGCACCGGCCGGAAGGCGTCGGCGCCGGGCTCGATGCGCAGGAAGCCGATGGAGCGGCCGCCCGTCCCGCTGCCGACCTGGGCCTGCAGGGCGGTGTAGAGCTCGTAGGTCAGACGCTGGATGCCGCTCGGCCGCGCGTTGTGGCGCACGTACTGGAACAGGTCCTCGACATCGATCCACACCGTCGCAGCCTGTCGCATCCCTGCCCTCTCGCCGGAGCCGGCAGCAACCATGCGCCGCGACAATCGTCAAACGCCGGCCGTCCACGCGTCAACGGCCGCCGCCGCGCAGGACGGACCAGAGCCGCTCCGGCGCCGCCGGGTCGAGCAGGCGGCCGCCATTGCCGGCGGTCAGGAGCGGATTCAGGAAGGGATCGGCCCGCAGCGCCCGGCGATGCCGCGCCGCCATCCAGGCGCGGCTGGACGCCAGCTGCACCTGATTCTCGGGCGCGCTGTCGGCGCTGCGGGTGGCGGACTCGGCGTGGATGAGCACCGCGTCGCGGGCCAGTAGCACGCGCAGGCCGGCCTCGCGCAGCCGCAGGCAGAAATCCACGTCGTTCCAGGTCACCGGCAGCGCCTCGTCCAGGCCGCCCAGCCGGTCGAACACCGAGCGCCGGAAGGCCACGCAGGCGCCGGTGACGGCAGCGAGGCCCTGCAGGCGGGCGCCGGCCACCAGGCGCCCGCTCCACAGATGGGCCGCCTGCGCGCCGGGACCGACGACCACGCCGGCATGCTGCACCCCGCCGTCCTCGTACAGCAGCAGCGCGCCGACGATGCCGACCCGCGGCCGCAGGCAGGCGGCCGCCAGCGCACGGGCCCACCCTGGATCGATGCAGGCGACGTCGTTGTTCATCAGCACGACGACCTCGCCGGCGGAGGCGCGCACGCCGTCATTGTTCAGCGTCGACCAGTTGAACGGCCCCGGCCGCCGCAGCACGGTGCAGCCCTGGTGCCGCAACCGGTCCAGCAGGGCGAGGGCCGCCGGCTCGCGACTGCCGTTGTCGACCAGGACGATCTCGATGCCGGGATAGTCGGTGCGGGCGTGCAGCGAGGCGATGCAGCGCTGCAGCAGGTCCGCGCGGTCTCGGGTCGCGATCACGATCGAGAGAGCCGGTAGCGGCGGGGCAGGCCCAATGGGGAAAGCGGGGATCGGCAGGTCGCGGAGCGCGGCCGGCGGGCGATGGCACAGCACCGCCGGCAGGTGCACGACCCGACCGGCCATGGCACCGGGCCGCGGCCGATGCGGCCCGATCCGGCCCCGTCCGCGCCTGCGGACCAGCAGGAGGGCACCGACCGGATCGGCCTCCTCGGCGGCATCCGGATCCCAGGCCGTCTTCAGCCAGGGCTCGGCGCCGCTGCCATCCGGCTGCCGGAGGTCCTCGTCGCAGTAGATCGCCGATGCCCACGGCCGCCGCAGGGCGGCATAGGCGAACAGCGCGAGCGCCGACGCCGAGAGGGTGTCGCCGGCGCGCAGCCATCCGGTCCAGGGCGCGCGGGGGCGAGCCTCTGCATCGTCCGTCGCGATCCGCGGATCGGCTGGCAGCATCGCGCCCGCCGGCAGCCTGCCCCGCACCGAGAGGCGCCAGCGGCCGTAGATCTGTGCGGTCAGGCTGGCCAGGGTATCGGCCAGTGCGCCGGCGGGATCGTCGGGGCCGACCTCCAGCACCAGCCCGATCACCGGGCCGGCCAGCCGCAGCAGCGGGAACAGCCGCACGCCGATCGTCGAGAGAGCGCGCTCGGTCTCCAGCGCCCAGAGGCGATAGGCCCAACCGGGCCCGGCCGCGTCGTCGGCCGGATCGACGCCGCCGGGGAACAGCGCATGCAGGACGGGCACGGCGCGAACCGCCGCCGCCGCCACCAGCCGGACGACGAGGTCGGCCAGCCCGCCGGCGGCCCGCCAGGTGGCGGCAAAGCCGTCCGCATCGCCGGCATACGACGGGGCGGCGTCGTGCCAGAGCCGCCGCGCCGCAGCCTCGTCCGGCTCGGCCCGCCACAGCCGCCTACCCTCGTCCGACTGGAACAGCGCCGCCACCACGTCGCGCAGCGGGTCGCCCGACGCCAGCATCTCCACATGGTGCCGCAGGCCGGGGCGATCGGCCGGGCGATGCAGCACCAGCCGGTAGACGTGGATCAGGGTGACGACGTGCTCGAACGGGAGCGGCTCGCCGAGCCCCACCCCGGATGTCAGCCCCGGGTCGGCCGGGCGCTCATCCAATGATGTCGAGGTCGCCGAGATAGGGCCGCAGCGCCGCCGGCACGTCGATGCGGCCATCGGCGCGCTGGTAGGTCTCCATCACCGCGATCAGCGCGCGGCCGACGGCGACGCCGGAGCCGTTCAGCGTGTGCACGAACTCCAGCCCCGGCTTCGGCTGGCCCGGAACCGCCTCGCGGCGCACCCGGGCGCTCATCCGGCGTGCCTGGAAGTCGCGGGTGTTGGAGCAGGAGCTGACCTCGCGCCAGGCCTGCTGGCCGGGCAGCCAGGCCTCGAGGTCGTAGGTGCGGGCGGCGCCGAAGCCGGTGTCGCCGGCGCAGAGCAGCATGCGGCGATAGGGGATCTCGAGGCGCTCCAGCACGGCCTCCGCCGCGCGGGTCATGCGCTCGTGCTCGGCGTCGCTGTCCTCAGGCAGCGTCGCCGAAACCAGCTCGACCTTCATGAACTGGTGCTGGCGCAGCATGCCGCGGGTGTCGCGGCCGGCGGCCCCGGCCTCGCTGCGGAAGCAGGCGGAGAGCGCCGCCATCCGCATCGGCAGCGCGGCGCCGGCCAGGATCTCGCCCGCCACCATGGCGGTGAGCGGCACCTCGGCGGTCGGGATCAGCCAGCGGCCATCCTCGGTGCGGAACGACTGGTCCGCGAACTTCGGCAGCTTGTCGGTGCCGTACATCGCCGCCTCGTTCACCAGCAGCGGCACCGCATGTTCCCGGTAGCCGTGCTCGGTGGTGTGCAGGTCGAGCATGAACTGCCCCAGCGCCCGCTCCAGCCGGGCCAGGCCGCCGCGCAGCACCACGAAGCGGCTGCCGGCGAGCCGGGAGGCGGCGGCGAAATCCATCAGCCCCAGCGCCTCGCCCAGCTCGTAATGCTGCCGCGCCGCGAAGGCGAACTCGCGCCGCGTGCCGCGCTCGTGCACCAGCGCGTTGGCGGCCTCGTCGGCACCGTCGGGCACGCCCGGGTCGAGGCGGTTCGGCAGCAGCGCCAGCGCCTGGTCCAGCGCCGCGTCCTCGGCGTTGGCGGCGGCCTGGATGCGGTCCATCTCGGCCCTCATCGACAGCGACTCGGCTTCCAGCGCGGTGCTGTCCTCGCCGGTCCGCCGCGCCTGGCCGACCGCCTTCGCGATGACGTTGCGCCGGGTCTGAAGGGTCTGCAGCTCGGTCATGAGGCCGCGCGTGCGCTCGTCGGCAGACAGCAGCCCGTCCGCCGCCGGCGGCAGGCCGCGACGAGCCAGGTCGGCGTCGAAGCCCTCGGGATCCGCACGCAACGTCTTGATGTCGTGCACTACGCGTCCTCGCTCGCGGTCGCGGCGTCGGGTTTCGGCTGGACCAGCCGGGCGCTCACGATCGAGATCTCGTAGAGCACGATCAGCGGCAGGGCGAGGCCGGTCTGTGTGATGACGTCGGGCGGCGTCAGGATGGCGGCCGCGACGAAGGCGCCGACATAGGCGTAGCGACGCACTTTCTTCAGGCCGGCCGACGTCACCAGCCCGACCTTGGCGCACAGCGTCAGCACCACCGGCAGCTCGAAGGCGACGCCGAACGCCATGATCAGCTTCATGACCAGCGCCAGGTACTCGCTCACCTTGGCCTGCAGCTCGATCTGCAGCTGGTCGCCGCCGCCGCTGCTCTGGAAGCTGAGGAAGAACCGCCAGGCTACCGGGAACACGAAGTAGTAGGCCAGCGCCGCACCGGCGAAGAACAGGACCGGGGTGGCGATCAGGAACGGCAGGAAGGCGCGCTTCTCGCTGCGGTAGAGGCCGGGAGCGATGAAGATCCAGGCCTGGGTCGCCACCATCGGAAAGGAGAGGAAGGTGGCGCCGAACACCGCCACCTTGATGTAGGTGAAGAACGCCTCGTAGAGCGCGGTGTAGATCAGGTGCGGCTGCTCGCCCTTCTGGCGCATGATGCGGGCCAGCGGCTGCGCCAGGAAGCTGTAGATGCCCTGGGAGAAGTGGTAGCAGAACGCGAACGCGATCAGGAAGGCGATCACCGACCACAGCAGCCTGCGACGCAGCTCGACCAGGTGTTCGAGCAGCGGCATCGCCTGGTCGTTGATGGGATTGTCGGGCAGGGAACCGTCTCCGGTCAGGCGCGGCTTGGGGACAGGCGGATCGGCACCGAGGTGGCGCGTCAGGAGGTCCCGGCGTCGACCGGGTGGCCCGGCTCCGACGATGGCTCCAGGTGCTCGCCCGGCAACGGCGCGGGCGACGCCCAGGCCTGCGGCAGCGCACTCCGGCGCGGCATCTGCCATGGCTGCGGTGTCGCGTCCACTTGGCGGTCGGTCCCGCGCCAGCCCCGTGCGGCGGCACGATCTTGGGCAGTCCGCGGCGGCACGAACCGTGGCGGCAGCGGTCGCGCCCGCTCGATGCGCAGCCGCGTCGCCACCGCCGGCGGCAGGATGGACGGCGCCGGATCCGAGGACGCGGCCGGCTCGTCCTCCTCCGGCGTCGTCACGGCCGGGGAAGCGTCGACGTGCAAGCGCTGGATCACCGCCGGATCCAGAGCCAGGGCCGGCGTCGGACGGCCGTCAGGCCCTTCATAGGGCTTCATTACCGGGCCGGTCGTCGTCAGCGGGCCGGTGGCGAGCGTGCGCTTGATCGAGCCGTCCTCGTCGATCGCCTTCAGGATCTGGCCGCGCACGTTGAGCGAGCGCAGCTGGCGGAACTGGTCGCGCGCCTCGCCGAGATCGGCCTCGCGGACCATCTCGTCCACATGGGTCTGGAAGTCGCCGGCGAGCTTCCGGCCCTTCTTCAGCAGGTTGGTGACGGTCCGGATCGCGACGGGCATGTCCTTGGGACCGACGAACAACAGCCCGACGATGCCGATCAGCGCGATCTCGGACCAGGCGAAGTCGAACATCTGCCTCTGCGCCTTGAATTCGGCCCTGCCTAGCACGCCCCGGCACGGTCAGCCATCGGGGACCGCCGCCGGCGGCTCCGGCAGCTCCTGCAGCAGCTCCTCGCGGCGCGGCAGCTGGCCCAGCTCGCGCAGCCCGAACTGGCGCAGGAACGCCGCCCCGGTGCCCCAGAGGGTCGGCCGTCCCGGCACCTCCTTGCGGCCCCTCGGCACGATCAGCGCCGTCTCGAGCAGCAGGTCGAGCGTCGGCTGGCCGAGCGAGACGCCACGGATGGCCTCGATCTCGGCGCGGGTGCAGGGCTGGTGGTAGGCAACGATCGCCAGCACCTCCAACGCCGCGCGCGGCAGCCTGCGCGGCCGCGGCAGCACCGTGGTGAGCAGCGGCGCCAAGTCCGGCGCGGTCTGGAACCGCCAGCCGCCGGCGACCGCCACCATGATCACGCCGCGGCCCTCGCAACTTTGCCGGACCCGCTCGACGACCGCCGCCGCCACCTCGTCGGGCAGCGCCTCGTCGCCGGACGGACGCTGCATCCGCAGCAGCTCGGCGATGGCCCGGGCCGGCACCGGCTCGGCGGCGGCGAACACCAGCGCCTCGACCAGGCGGGAGGCCTGCGCCAGCTCCGCCTCGGTCATCTCACTCGGCCACCTGCGACAGTGGCGCCGGCGCCTGCATCGCGTCCGTCCGGGGGCGGAGCAGCACCGGGCCGAACGCATGGTCCTGGCGGAGCTCCAGCGAACCGTCCCGGGCCAGCTCGAGGCCAGCCAGCAAGGTGCCGGCGAGGGCGGCCCGGCGCTGCCGCGGCGCCGACGCGGCCGTCCGCGCCAGCTCCGGCAGGAAGCGTTCGAGCGCGCACCAGTCCGCCGCCTGCCCGCCGAGTAGCCGACGCAGCCGCTCAAGCGCCTCCTGCATGGTCCAATAGCCGGACGGGCGGGGACGGTAGACCCGGCGGCCGGCGCCGCGCCGGCAGACCGCCAGGTAGGCGCCGAGCAGCTGGCCCACGTCGAGCGCCAGGCCGCTGCGGTCGATCTCCCGCAGCGACTGCTCCGCACCGCGGGCGAACACGTCGCGGCCGAGCTGAGGCCGCTCCCGCAGCCAATCAGCCGCCCGACGGATCCGCGCCAGCTCCTCCAGCCGGGCCTGCAGCAGGTCGGCCGCGTCGCCGCCCTCTTCGGCCGCCACCGCATCGTCCGGCAGCAGAAGGCGCGACTTCAGCCAGGCCAGCCAGGCCGCCATCACCAGCCAGTCGGCGGCCAGCTCCAGCCTGACCGTGCGCATTGCCTCGACCACGCCGAGATACTGCTCAACCAGCTGCAGGATCGAGATCCGCGCCAAGTCGAGCTTCTGCGCGCGGGCCAGCTCCAGCAGCAGGTCGAGCGGGCCCTCGAAGCCGTCCAGCCGCAGCAGCGGCGCCTCCGAGCCCGTCGTCGGGCCGGGGCCGCCGTTCACCCGAGCAGGACCGCGCGCTCGGCGGCGAGTGCCGGACCGTCGAGCGGCCGGCACCGGCCGGCGGCCAGCGCGGCCGCCGCCTGCAGCCGCCGGCGCGTGACGGACGAGACCGCACCGGCGGCCTCCAGCACCGCGCGGGACTGGGCCAGGACGCCGGAGCAGTGCAGCGCCACGTCGCAGCCGGCGGCCACCGCCGCCGCCGCCAGCGCGCCCGAATCGCCGGTGACCGCATGCATGCAGAGATCGTCGGACAGCAGCAGCCCGTCGAAGCCGAGGCGCCGCCGCACGACCTGCTCCAGCACGATGCCGGACAGCGTCGCCGGACGGTCCGGATCGAGGGCGCGGTAGCGGATGTGGGCAGTCATCATCCAGGGCAGCCAGGCGTTGGCGTGGAACGGCAGCAGGTCGGCCTCGTCCACATCGTCAAGGTCGGGCAATGCCGCGTGGCTGTCGACGAGCGCGCGGCCGTGGCCGGGCACGTGCTTGCCGACCGGCTGCACCCCCGCCTCGAGCAGCCCCTCGGCATAGGCGCGGCCGAGCGCCGCCGCCGACTCCGGATCTGACGAAAAGGCGCGATCGCCGATCACCGCATCCGCACCCTCCACCGCGCGGTCGAGCACCGGGGCGCAGACCACGTCGAAGCCGACCGTGGCGCAGTCGAGCCCGATCAGCGCGCCGGTGAGGGTGGCGGCACGCAGGCCGGCGCCGGCATCGCGGGCATGCAGGCGGCCGATCTCCGCCGCTGGCGGATGCGCCCGCCATGCCGGCGGACGCAGCCGGGCGACCCGGCCGCCCTCCTGGTCCACCAGCATCAGCGCGGCCGGTACGACCGCACGAATCGATGCCGCAAGATCAAACACTTGCGCTTGGTTCTCGATGTTGCGGCTGAACAGGATGACGCCGAGCGGCGGCTGCTCGGCCAGCAGCAGCGCCTCGTCCTCAGTCAGGGCCATCCCGGACAGGCCGATGACCGCCGATGCCACCGGCCGCGATGCCATCAGAAGTCGGCCGGGGTGCAGGCGATGCCGAGCGCCCGGGCGCGGCCGCAAAAGGCGGTGACGTCCGCGACCGAGGCGAAGCCGCCGGTGCGCAGCCGGTAGAACTGCCGGCCGTTGCGGGAGATGTGGACGATCACGGGGGCGCGGTTGCCGAACAGGGACGGCGCCTGCCGGGCCAGCCTCGACCACTCGGCGCGGGCCGCCGCCTCGCTGTCCAGGGCGGCCAGCTGCACCGCATGACCGCCCGCGTCCGCCTGCGGCGCGACCTCCGCCGGCACGGTGTCGGGCACGGCGTCGGGCACGGCGCTCCGTGTGGGCGCGATGCTGGTGGCAGCGTCGGACGCGTTGCCGCCGGCCTCGGCCGGCGGGACCGTGACGGCCGGCCGGGATACCGTTCCGACGGGTAGCGCGGCGACCGTGGTCACCGGCGCCGCGGCCGCAGGCGCCGGGATGGCCGAAGCGGGGACCCTCGACGCCGCAGGCGCGGGCGACGCCGCAGGCGCGTCGGCCTTGCGGGCAGCATCCACCTCGGCCTGCAGCGCCTCCGGCGCCGGCGCCTCGGGACCCGGTGCCAGGGCCTGCGCCGCCGGGCCGTTGGTCTGCGCCACCTGCCCCGCCATCAGCTGCATGCCGCCCGGATCGGCCGGCTTCACCCGCACCGGGCCCGGCGGCGGCGCGATCAGCGGGATGCCGGCCGGGCGATGGCCGAGCAGCGACCAGCCGCCGACCATGGCCACCAGCAGCGCGCCGATGCCGCCGGCGATGAGCGCCAGCCGCCTGGTGCCCGCATCCATGCCGGAGTGGCGGGCCGCGCCATGGCCCGCCGCCTGACGCGCCGCGCGCTCCTCGGCGACCAGATCCCTGTCGACCATGCTCAACGCATCTCCTCGACCGGCGTCACCCCCAGCACGCCGAGACCGGAGCGGATCACCATCGCCGTCGCCGCCACCAATGCCAGCCTCGCCCGAGTCGCGGACACCGCGTCGGCCTGCAGGAACCGCAGCGTGGCATCATCCCGGCCGCGGTTCCACAACATATGAAAATCGCCTGCCAAATCGTTGAGATGGAACGCGATCCGGTGCGGCTCGCGTGCCTGTGCGGCGCCCTCCAACAGCCGCGGCCAGTGGCCGAGGCGCCGCACCAGCGCCAGCTCGGCATCCGCCTGCAGCGCATCCAGCGGCGCCTCGGCGAGGGCCGCGGGCGAGAGGTCGCCGAGCTCCGGCATCGCGGCCGCCGCGCGCAGCACCGAGCGGCAGCGGGCATGGGCGTACTGGACATAGAACACCGGGTTGTCGCGGGTCTGCGCCACCGCCAGGTCGAGATCGAACTCCATCTGCGCGTCCGGCTTGCGGGTCAGCATGGTGAAGCGCACGGCGTCGCGGCCGACCTCGTCGAGCAGGTCGCGCAACGTGACGAAGGTACCTGCGCGCTTCGACATCCGCATCGGCGCGCCGTCCTTGATCACGTGCACGATCTGGCAGAGCACCGCCTCGAACGCCACCGTCCCGGCGGCGGCGTAGGCGGGCGCGATCGCCTGCACCGCGGCCCGCATGCGCGCCACGTAGCCGCCATGGTCGGCACCCAGCACGTCGATCAGCACGTCGGCGCCGCGCGCGATCTTGTCGCCGTGGTAGCCGATGTCGTTGGCGAAGTAGGTGTTGCTGCCGTCCGCCTTGCGCAGCGGACGGTCGACGTCGTCGCCGAACGCGGTGGCGCGGAACAGGGTCTGCGGCCTGGCCTCCCAGTCGGTGGCCTGCTTGCCCTTCGGCGGCTCCAGCACCCCCTCGTAGAGCAGCCCGGCCTGGTCGAGGCGGCCGATCGCCGCATCGGCGGCGCCGGCGGCCAGGATGGCGCTCTCGGAGGTGAACACGTCGTGGCGAACGCCCAGCCGCGCCAAGTCGTCGCGGATCTGGCCGAGCAGGCTGTCCAGGGCCAGGCCGCGCACCCTCTCGAACCAGACGGCCGGCGGCAGCGGGCGGCGCTCGGCATCGGCGAGGCCGGCACCGTGGGCGTCGTGCAGGATGCCGGCGATCGGCAGCAGATAGTCGCCGCGATATTGCAGCGCGCCGCCGGGGACCAGGGTCTCGAACTCGGCCTCGGTCATCGGCGTGCCGAGAAGCTCCAGGTAGCGCCAGTAGACCACCCAGGCGAGTGCCGCGACCTGCGCGCCGGCATCGTTCACGTAATACTCTTTGGTCACCGCGTAGCCGGCGCGGGCGAGCAGGTTGGCCAGCGCGTCACCGACCACAGCGCCGCGGCAGTGCCCGACATGCATCGGCCCGGTCGGGTTGGCCGACACGTACTCCACGTTGACGGCGATGCCGGCGCCGACCGCGCTGTCGCCGTAGGCTTCGCCGGCGGCGAGCACCGCGGGCAGAACGGCGCGCAGCGTGGCGGGCGAGAGTGTCAGGTTGACGAAGCCGGGACCGGCCGGGACCGCGCTCTCAATGCCGTCGGCACCGGACAGCAGGGCGGCGAGCTCGGCGGCGAGCTCCGCCGGACGGCGGCGCGCCGGCTTGGCCGCCAGCAGCGCCGCGTTGGTCGCCATGTCGCCGTGCGCTGGGTCGCGAGTCGGCGTCACCTCGACCCGGGCCGCCACCTCCGGCGGCAACTCCGGCACGATCCGCGCCAGCGCCTCGACGACCCGGGTCCGGTAGAGCGCGAACAGGTTGGCGGACATGGGACCCCGTGCTGACAGGAGAGGTGGGCGCGATCCGGGGATGAGCCCGGTCCAGATCGGCCCGTCAACCGCGACGCTTCAAGAACCGCCCCCAGCACGCTATCTAACATGCATGGATACACTCGCCGCCGGCCCGGCCATCGCCTTCTCCGTCTCCGAGCGCGCCGCCATGCGGATCGCCGAGATCGTCGCCAGCCAGCCCGGCAGCACCGGGCCGGACGCCCAGGCGCTGCGGGTCGCGGTGCTGGCGGGTGGCTGCAGCGGGTTCCAGTACAGCTTCAAGCTCGAGCCGGCGGCCGACGCCGACGATCACGTGATCCCGGCGGGTGCGGCGCGGGTGATCGTCGATCCGGTCAGCCTGGAGCTGCTGGGCGGCGGCCAGCTCGACTACAGCGATGCGCTGATGGGAGCCCATTTCACGGTCCGCAACCCCAACGCCACCTCGTCCTGCGGCTGCGGGACCAGCTTTTCGGTCGACTAGGCTCCTGGCGTGAAGCTCGCCAGCTGGAACGTCAACTCGGTCCGCCAGCGCCAGGCGCATGTCGAGCGCTGGCTCCGTGCCAACGAACCGGACCTGCTGCTGCTGCAGGAGCTGAAGTGTGAGGACAAGGCCTTTCCCGGCGACGCCTTCGCCGCCCTCGGCTATGCCAGCGCCGTGGTCGGGCAGAAGGCGTATAACGGCGTCGCGATCCTGTCCCGGCTGCCGTTCGAGGTGACCGCGCGTCACCTGCCCGACCTGGCACCGCCGGCTGACGGCATGCACCAGGCCCGCTACGTCGAGGTGCGCGCGGCGGGACTGGTGATCGGCAATCTCTATCTGCCGAACGGCAACTCCGGCGGCGCCGACGGCTATGCCGCCAAGCTCGCCTGGATGGACGCGCTGCTGCTGCATGCGAGGCGCATGCTTGCAGCCGAGACCGATTTCCTGCTGGCCGGCGACTACAACGTCTGCCCCGCCGACGAGGACATGGCGCCCGGCATTCTCGGCCCCGACGACGCGCTGGTGCGGCCGGAGACGCGCAGTCGGTTCCGGGCGCTGCAGCATACCGGCCTCACCGACGCGCTGCGCGCCGTGGTGCCGCACGGCGCCGCCTACACCTTCTGGGACTACCAGGCCGGCTGCTGGCCGCGCGACCGCGGTCTGCGCATCGACCACGCGCTGCTGTCGCCCCGGGTGGCCGAGCGGCTGCTGACGGCAGCGCCGGACCGCGCCGTCCGCGACGAGCCGCAGCCGTCGGACCACGTCCCGCTGGTGCTGACGCTGCGATAGGGCGGCGAGCGAGGGTGTCGCTCAGCGCGGATCTTCGATCGCCGCCGGGGTAAGGTCCGCCTCGACCAGGGTGCGGTCGTAACCGCGATGCAGCAGCCGGGCAAAGCGCGCCGCCCAGGCCTCCAGCGGCTTCAGCCGGCCGCGGCCGCCCGGCATCAGGACGAGCACGTTCATCCAGCCGGTGTCGTCGCTCCGCACGAAGTCGATGCGCACCATCTGCGGCGGCACCGCGACGTGCCGCTCGGCCAGCCGAGCCAGCGCCAGGTGAAGCAACGACTGCTCCTCAACATGGGCGGTCCCCACCTCGC
>CALMVO010000146.1 GCA_937873205.1 uncultured Acetobacteraceae bacterium | reverse complement strand
CGGACCCGACACCCGCGAGCCGCAGAACCGTCGCGTCGAGATCGTCCTGCACTGATCCCGCACCGACCGTCGGTCTTGAAGAGGGGTGCCTTCGGGCACCCCTTTTTCGTTATGGCTTGTCCTCGTCCCCGTGGGGACGCTACCGAGCCGCATGAGAGACATTATCCAGGGCCTGTCCGGCCGGCGACGGCGCCGATCGCGAGCCTGACGGCGGAGCCGCACCCGATGCACCCTGGCACGCTCGCGGACGACGTGGCGCCGCTGCCTCAGGCGAATGCCCCGGCCACCGACCTCGTGGTCGCGTCGCTCAGCGCCAGGCAGGGGTCCCTGCTCTCGCTTGCGGCCGAGTTCCTGCGCTTCGGCACCGTCGGCGGCCTTGGGCTGCTCTGGGACGTGTCCACCTTCTACGTCGTGCGCCCGTTCCTCGGCTTCACGATCGCCACCATGGCCTCGTTCCTGGTGGCGGCGACCATGAACTGGATGCTGAACCGGCTCTGGACCTTCCGCGGCCGCGGCAGCCAGGACAGCCTGTTCCGCCAGTGGCTGAGCTTCCTCGGCGCCAACGGCCTCGGGTTCCTGCTCAACCGCAGCGTCCTGTTCGGGCTGGCGTGGTCCAGCCCGTTCTGCTTCGCCCATCCCGTAGTCGCCTTCGCCGGCGGCTCGCTGGCCGGCATGACCGCCAACTTCACGCTGTCCCGGCGCCTGGTGTTCCGCGATCAGGTCCAGTAGAGCGTGCGCGCCGCCGGCAGCCGCGCCGCCAGCGAGGTCTGCAACACACCCCGCATCTCATCCATCTCGCCCTTCGGCAGCACCCACTTGCCGGTGCCGAACTTGGTCAGCTTCCGCCGCCGCGCCGCCTCGTCGAGCGGCAGGCTGCTGCCCGGATACCAGCCGGTCAGCACCGACTTCGACTTGTCGGTGAAGCGGTGCGTGATCAGCTCGACGGTGAGGTCGGCGGTAGGGATCCCGTCGAGCGCCTGCGCCACCATCTCCAGCAGCCGGTCATACTCCTCGCGCCAGCCCGGCAATGGCAGGATCGGCGCCACCGTGATCCCGATCGGGTAGCCCGCCTCGCCCATCGCCCGCATCGCCGCCAGCCGGCGGTCCATGCGCGGGGCGCCACCCTCGTATCGCTCGCCGGCGGCCGAGTTGAGCGAGAACCGCACCCGCGTGCGGCCTCGATGCGCCAGCGACAGCAGCGGCGTCACCGCGTCGAATTTGGTGGTGAAGCGGAGCTGCACCGGCGCCTCCCACTCGCCGAACCGGCGGATGCAGGCGGCTAGGCTTCCGGTCAGGTGCTCGATGGCGAGCGGATCGGTATAGCAGGAGCACTCGAAGGTGGTGCCCTCGGCCGCCCGTGCCGCCGAGCGTGACGTGACCTCGCCGTAGCCGAGCAGCGGCGGCAACTCGGCCAGGATTTCCGGCAGGTTGGCATAGGCGCGGATGATCGGCGGCCCGGTCAGCGATCCGGCCAGGTAGCAGTACTGGCAGTG
Organism: uncultured Acetobacteraceae bacterium; assembly: GCA_937873205.1. Classification (GTDB taxonomy): domain Bacteria; phylum Pseudomonadota; class Alphaproteobacteria; order Acetobacterales; family Acetobacteraceae; genus Lichenicola. The sequence goes on along the minus strand of CALMVO010000146.1, from coordinate 7,215 downwards.
CGCCGGGCAGCCCTCGGCCAGGTCGAAGCGCCAGTCCGCGCTGGGCGGTATCGGCTGCGGCCGGCGTCGGCTCGGCGAGGCGACCACCACCGCCATCGTGGTCTTGGCGTCGCGGTAGCTGTCGGGCAGACCCGACAGGCGGTCCGCCGGCAGCCGTACGATCTCGGCACCGGCGGCCTCCGCGCGCGCGACCATCGCGGCACCATGCTCGAAACCCAACGCCGACGGCGTCACCAGCAGGCGCTTTGGGGTCCAGGAACGAATCGCTGCCATCGGGCTACAGATCGGTCGCCCCCGGCCGATACCAACCCTCGGACGCGAATCATCTGCACGCTCAGCCGGTGGTGCTGTTCCATCCGTCGAGTCGAGCCTGGGCGATCCGTGCCGCCTCGGTGCCGGGCGCCGCTGCCAGCACGCGCGCCAGGCAGCTCGCGGCGCTGGCATGTCGGCCGAGCCCGTGATTGAGTTCGGCGGCGTCGAGCCAGTTCGCCATCACGTCGGGCGCGATCAGCAGCATGCCCTCGAGCGCCGCCAGCGCCGGCTGCAGCTCGCCGGCGATCAGGCGGCGCTGCACCAGGTTGCGCTGCAGCCGCAGCAGCACGTCGCGTGTCGACATCGGCCGAGTCATGCCCGGTTGCAGCTCGAGGTCGCCGCCGCCCAGCCGACGCAGCAGCGACAGCAGCTCGACGCTGCCGACGGTGGCGCCGCCGCCGAACGGATCGACCAGCAACCGCTTTGGCTGACGCGGCCGCGCCGGCGCGGCGCCGACCGGCACCCGCTCGGCCGAGGACAGCACCGCCAGCAGGAAGTGGCCGGGAAAGTCGATGCCGTGCCCGTCCCAGCCGGCGGCGCGGACGCAGTGCAGCCAGATCACGCCGAGCGCCACCGGCAGCCCGCGGCGTCGCTCTATCACGCGGATCAGGTTGGCGTTGTCGAGGTCGTCATAGCCAGCGATGTCTCCGGCGTACCCGTGATGCGCGTGGATGAGGCCGGCGAGAGCGCCGATCCGCGCCTCCAGTGACCGACAGGACAGTACGGCGCCGACCGCGGCGGCGTCCCGCGCCAAGACCGACAGGTGTTCCGATGCCGACTGCCAATCGGCCACGCTGCGGTCGAGCCGGGCCAGCTGCAGTGCGGCCGGTGCCGGGTCGATTTCGACATCGGGCAGCATGCCGACCGCCGCCAGCGCATCGCTCGCCTCCGCCATGACCGGGCTCCTCTGTAGCCGCCATCCCGGATCAAGCCGGCGACCGATACAGAGGTTGCAAGGCCCGGCTACTCCATCGGAGCGGACGGGCGCGCTCAGGTGAGCTGCAGCCGATCATCCTCCCGCACGATCACCGCCCGTAGCAGGTCCAGCAACTCCTGCCCGCCGGACGCATGGCCCGTGAAGCCGGTCTCGAGACCCTCCGTCGGATCGTCGGCATCGTTGGCGCCGGCGTAGGCCATCGACCAGGCAGGGAAGTCTCGGGCGGCAATCGGCCCGACCTGCAGCACCGTCACGTCGGAATGGCGCTCATCCTGCTGGATGCGCTCGAAGGTCTCCATCACAACCTCGATCGGGCCTTCGAGCACCTGTGCGAAGCAGCCCCTGCTGAACATCAGCCCGCCGGTGATGCCGTCCGCGGCATTGCGGCGGCGCGCCACCGAAAGGATGTCGGCGATATGGGTGTCGGGTCCGCCCGCGGTCGCGGTACGGCTGCAATAGAGGACACGGAAAAGCGGCTGCATGATCGGCTGTCCAGGTCAGGCGGATGGGATGGAAAGGCGGGATTGGGTGAAGCCGGCGAGTACGCTGTCCACCTGCTCAGGCCCGACCGGACGGCTGAACAGGAAGCCCTGCACCGACGTGCAGCCTTCGGCGCGGATGCGGGCCAGCTGCTCCTCGGTCTCGACGCCCTCGGCGATCGTCGACATGCCGAGGCTGGCGCCGAGTGCGTTGATCGCGCGGATGAAGGCGTTCTGGCTGGCGAGGTCGCCGGTGTCGGTAACGAACGAGCGGTCGATCTTGATCTTGTCAAACGGGAAGCTGCGCAGCTGGCTCAGCGAGGAGTAGCCGGTGCCGAAATCGTCCATGGCGACCCGAACATCCATCGCCCGCAGCCGGTTCAGCGCCGCCAGCACGCCCTGTTCGTTGCAGAGCAGCGCGCCCTCGGTGATCTCGATCTCGAGCCGCCGGCCTGGAAGGTCGGCATGGCGCAACGAGCGGGCCACCGCGTCGAGCAGCCGCGGCAGGTCTTCGAACTGCAGCGGCGAGATGTTGACCGCGACCATCACCGAATCGGGCCAACGAGCGGCCTCGCGGCAGGCCTCGCGCAGCACCCATTCACCCAGCGGCACGATCAGCCCGATCTCCTCGGCCATCGGGATGAACTCTGCCGGCGACACCACGCCGCGGGTCGGGTGACGCCAGCGCAGCAGCGCCTCGAAGCCGACCACGGCCTTGGTGTCGAGATCGATCTGCGGCTGGTAGGCCAGCTCGAATTCCTGCAGCGCAAGCGCCTTGCGCAGGTCGATCTCAAGCGACCGGCGCGCTGCAGCGCGGTCGTCCATCTCGGCATGGAAGAACCGGAAGGTGCTGCGCCCGCTTGCCTTCGCATCGTAGAGCGCCAGATCGGCGTTCCGCAGCAGCTTGTCGTAGGTGTCGCCATCCTGCGGTGCCAGGGCGAGGCCGATGCTGGCGCCGATGTTGACCAGATGGCCGTCGACCAGATAGGGCCGGCCAATCACGTCGACGAGGCGGCCGGCGAAGCTCGCAAGCCCAGCCCGGTCCGGCGCCGCTGCCGCCAGGATGGCGAACTCGTCGCCACCCAGTCTGGCGATGACGTCGTCGGCGCGCGCGATCCCGCGCAGGCGTTTCGAAACCAGCCCGAGCAGGCTGTCGCCGACCGCGTGGCCGAGCGTGTCGTTGACGGATTTGAAGCGGTCGAGGTCGATCAGCAGCACCGCCTGGCTCCCGTGGTCGGGCGGCCCGTCCACGTGGACCGTCACGATCCGGGCCTGCCGTGCCTCCAGCGCCGCCACCGCCTGCACCTGGAACAGGCGCCGGTTGAGCAGCCCGGTCAGCGGGTCGTGCAGGGCGGAATTGACCGCCGTCGCCTCGGCCGCATGGCGCTCGGTGGTGTCCTCGAAGGTGAGCGCCCAGGTCGCGTCGGCGAGCGGCGTCACGTGCAGGGCAAGGAACCGTGCCTCGTTGCCATGGCCGCGGACGATCGCGATCGTCCGCGGCTGGCCGTCGGCGATCGAGCCGCGCAGCGCGGCATCCACCTCGTGCGCCAGCGCCTCGGTCAGCATGGCACTGCCATCCAGCAGATCGGCGAGCCAGACCGCATCCGCCACCGCCGCCGCCGGGATCCGCAGCAGCTCGCCCAGCGGGCGGTTGACGGCAAGGATCGCCTGAGCACGATCGACGGTGACGATGCCGGCCCGGGCTCTGTCCAGCAGCGCCAGCAGGTGCGCCGATCCGGGGGCGCGACGGGCGCTGCCGGTCATGGCCATGGGCTCGGTCGTCAGGTCCATCGCTCGACGCACTCCGGGCCAAGCCGGAGCATCACCGACTGGCTGGCGGCAGCCTGGCATGCCGACCTTGCCCGACCCTTAACATCCCGCCGGCCGGGTCGCGCCCGGTCCCTTCCGCCGGGCCGGTGGCTGCGCTAGGTCACGGTGGCATCCAAGGACATCCCCCGCCCGCCATGGCCTCCAGCAACGACATCCGCGCCGGCTTTCTGGATTACTTCGCCGGCCAGGGGCACCAGGTGGTGCCGAGCAGCCCGCTGGTGCCGCGCAACGATCCGACCCTGCTGTTCACAAACGCCGGCATGGTGCAGTTCAAGAACGTGTTCATCGGCCAGGAAACCAGGCCGTACGACCGCGCCGCCAGCGCGCAGAAGGTGGTCCGCGCCGGCGGCAAGCACAACGATCTCGACAATGTGGGCTACACCGCCCGCCACCACACCTTCTTCGAGATGCTCGGCAACTTCTCGTTCGGCGACTATTTCAAGCCGCTCGCCATCGAGCTGGCCTGGAGCATGGTGACCCGCACGTTCGGGCTGCCCGCCGACCGGCTGCTGGTCACGGTCTATTCCGAGGACGACGAAGCGGCACGCCTCTGGAAGAGCATCGCCGGCCTCGCCGAAGATCGCATCATCCGCATCCCGACCGCCGACAATTTCTGGCGCATGGGCGACACCGGTCCATGCGGCCCCTGCTCGGAGATCTTCTTCGACCACGGCGACGCCGTTCCGGGCGGGCCGCCGGGCTCGGCGGACGAGGACGGCGACCGCTTCGTCGAGATCTGGAACCTCGTGTTCATGCAGTATTTCGAGGACCCGCCGGGCACGCGCAGCCCGTTGCCGCGGCCCTCGATCGATACCGGGCTCGGGCTCGAGCGCTTCGCCGCGATCCTGCAGGGCCACCGCGACAATTACGACACCGATACGCTGCGGGCGCTGATCCTGGCCTCGGCCGAGGCGACCGGCCAGGATCCGGACGGCCCGTTCCGGACCAGCCATCGCGTCGTCGCCGACCATCTGCGCTCGTCCTCGTTCCTGATCGCCGACGGCGTGCTGCCGGCCAAGGACGGGCGCGGCTACGTGCTGCGCCGGATCATGCGCCGCGCCATGCGCCACCTGCACCGGATGGGCACCACCGGGCCGGTGTTCGACCGGCTGGTGCCGGCCCTGGTGCGCCAGATGGGTGCGGCCTACCCCGAGCTCGGCCGCTCAGAGGCGCTTATCCGCGAGACCATGCGGCTGGAGGAGGACCGCTTCAAGGCGCTGCTGGAGCGCGGGCTGGGCCTGCTCGCCGAAGAGACCGTGCGGCTCGGCGAGGGCCAGCCCCTGCCCGGCGACGTCGCCTTTCGGCTCTACGACACCTTCGGCTTCCCGCTCGACCTCACCGAGGACGCACTGCGCGAGGAGGGCCGCGCGGTCGACCTCGCCGGCTTCGAGTCGGCGATGCGGACGCAGCGGGTCCGTGCCCGCGCCGCCTGGTCCGGCTCGGGCGACGCCGCCACCGAGCAGCTCTGGTTCGATCTGCGCGATCACGTCGGCACCGCCGAGTTCCTGGGCTACGCCACCGAGCAGGCCGATGCCGAGATCACCGCCCTCATCGTGGCCGGCGCCGCCGTGAGCGAGGCGGCCGCCGGCACCGAGGTCGGCGTGCTGCTGAACCAGACGCCGTTCTATGCCGAGAGCGGCGGCCAGGTCGGCGACACCGGCACGATCCGCGGAGCGGGGGTCGAGATCGCCGTCGCCGACACCCAGAAGAGGCTGGGCGAGCTATTTGTCCATCAGGGCCGCGTCACCTCCGGCACCGCCCGGGTCGGCACCGCGGTGACCGCCGCCGTCGATCACGAGCGCCGCGGCGACATCCGCGCGCACCACTCCGCCACCCACCTGCTGCACGCAGCGCTGCGCCGTCGGCTTGGCGCTCACGTGACCCAGAAGGGCAGCCTGAACGCCCCCGACCGGCTTCGCTTCGACGTCAGCCAGCCGCGCCCTATCACGGCCGACGAGCTGGCCGCGGTGGAAGCCGAGATCAACGTCAGGATCCGCGACAACGGCGCCGTCACCACCCGGGTGATGACGCCCGACCAGGCGGTGGCGCAGGGGGCGATGGCGCTGTTCGGCGAGAAATATGGCGACGAGGTGCGGGTGGTCTCGATGGGAGATCCCCTCGACGGCGAGCGCACGGCCTATTCGGTCGAGCTCTGCGGCGGCACCCATGTCGGCCGCACCGGCGAGATCGGCCTGTTCCGCATCACCGCGGAGAGCGGCATATCGGCGGGAGTGCGGCGCATCGAGGCGGTGACCGGACGCGCCGCCGAGCAGTCCGCCGCCCTGGCCGAGAGCCGGCTCGCCCAGATGGCCGCCCTGCTGCGGGCCGTTCCGGCGGATGCGGTCGATCGGCTGACCGCGCTGCTGGACGAGCGCCGCGGGCTTGAGCGCCAGCTGGCCGAGCTGCAGCGCAAGCTGGCCGCCGGCGGCGCCGGGCAAGGTCCGGCGGAGGAGATCGGCGGCGTGGCCTTCGTCGGCCGCATCCTGGGCGAGGCGCCGCCGCGGGAGCTGAAGGGCATCGCGGAGGAGATCGGGCGGCAGCTGGGCTCGGGCGTGGTGGCGGTGATCTCCACCACCGACGGGAAGGCCAGCGTGGTGGCTTGGGTCTCTCCGGACCTGGCCATCCGGATCGACGCAGTGGCGCTGGTGCGCCAGGCCAGCGCGGCGATGGGTGGCAAGGGCGGCGGCGGACGGCGCGAGCTGGCCCAGGCCGGCGGGCCGGAGGCCGACTGCGCCGAGGCGGCCCTGGACGCGGTGAGGGCTGCCGTCGCACAGGCCTGAGCCATCCGCGGCGGCGGCTGCCGGACCGTCGTCCCATGGAGACCGGAGGCGGCCGCAAGCGAGGTTCTGGTCATCGGCGGCTGCGCCGGGTTCGTTCCGCCCGCCCGGTCGTGGCCGACCTCGCGCAACACGAGATCTGGCGGCAGACGCTCGCGGATCGCGTCGACGGCTGCATGTGGCCACACAGTCTTCTGCAATCCGGCTCAACGGGTCGTCAGCGGCACCTTCGGGATCAGCGGCCAGGTCTGGTTGCCGGCCTTGATGTAGCCCGGCCGGTCGAGACCCCAGAGCTGCTGCGCGGCGAGGTTGTTGTTGAGGTAGAGATGATCGTCGAGGACCGCCCGGTGGTCCGGCTGGATCGGGGGGCGCGGCCGCGGGACATCGCGAACGCGCAGACGCCGCGATATTGCGGGACGTAGTGACTGGATCCGACGCAAGGGTCGCCGGGTGCTCCGCTGAAGCGAACCGGTGGGTGGCATCCTGCCACTGCGCCGTGATCGCCGGGTTGCCCAGCCCGGATTTGTGGTCGGCGCAGTATCCGACCGGATCGTATCCCTGGATCGCCAGGCCGTGATCGTTGTTGACGGCGGCCACCGGCTGCGCCTGCGAGCCGCGGCCCTCCGCCGCGCAGCCGGGCTGCGCATCGCCGCGGCCAGGCACAGGCCGGACGCGTGCCGAGCGAACTGGATCATCGAACCGTGTTTCGGAGGCGGTAAGACGTTGCGATGCCGAGGATCGTGAGCCTCCGCGCTCCTCCGCCAGGACCATGATGAGGTCAGAGCACTTGCTCGTCGGGCAGCCTCCTAGAGCATCATCCGATCCAACGGACTCGTTCGATCGGATAAAGATGCTCGTCAAAACAACAAGCTAGAGGATG
>CALMVO010000145.1 GCA_937873205.1 uncultured Acetobacteraceae bacterium | reverse complement strand
CCGATCCCCTATGAATCACATCACGTCGAGCCGCGTAAAGGGTCCTGAGCCTAGAGCCTGAAATCTTGGCGGACGCATTGCCCGGCCGGAAGCAGCCTGTCCGCTTCGCAGAAACCGGCGGCAAGAGGAAAGCGGTCCCAGGCATGAATGACGGGGCCTTCTTCTTCGGCGGTGGCGGCGAGCTGGGAGAACTCGTCCGCACGTTCGACTGGGCTGCGACGTCCTTGGGGCCGATCGACGCCTGGCCCCAGAGCTTGAGGACCACCGTCGGCACCCTGTTGCTGTCCCCCGTGCCGATCGTGCTGCTCTGGGGCGAGGACGGCGTCATGATCTACAACGACGCCTACTCCGGCTTTGCCGGCGGCCGCCATCCGCGGCTTCTCGGCTCCAAGGTGCGCGAGGGCTGGCCGGAGGTGGCCGCCTTCAACGACAACGTCATGCGCGTCGGCCTCGCCGGCGGCACGCTGTCCTACAAGAACCAGGAGCTCGTCCTCTTCCGCTTCGCCGGCCAGCCCGAACAAGCCTGGATGAACCTCGACTACTCGCCGGTCTTCGATGAGAGCGGGCAGCCCGCCGGCGTCATCGCCATCGTGATCGAGATGACCGAACGTGTCCTGGCCGAGCGGGATCTGCAGCGCAGCGAGGCGCTGGTGCGCGAGAACGCCCAGCGCGTGCAGCTCGCCCTCGCGGCCGGCGCGATCATCGGCACCTGGTTCTGGAACCTGCCGGCCGATCGTTTCACGGTGGACGAGGCGTTCGCCCGCGCCTCCGGCCTCAATCCTGCGCTGGGGCACGTCGGCCTCAGCCTCGAACAGGTGATCGCGACCGTCCACCCCGACGACAAGGCCGGGCTGGCCGCGGCGATGGAGGAGGCGATCGGCCGCGGCGGCGCCTACGCCCACCAGTACCGGGTGCGGCGCGCCGACGGGCGCTACTACTGGATCGAGGCGAACGGCCGCGTGGACCATGCATCGGACGGTACGCCGCTGAGCTTCCCCGGCGTGCTGATCGACGTGGAGGATCGGCGTGCCGTGGAAGCCGAGCGCGACCGGGCCACCGCTGCGCTGCGTGTCCTGAACGAGACGCTCGAACAGCGTGTCGAGGAGCGCACGCGAGAACTACGCGAGGCTCAGGACTTCACGCGCCTGGCGCTGACCTCGGTCGGCGTCGTCGGCGCCTGGACCTACGACGCGGCAAGTGGACGCTACGTCTGCAGTGAAGCCATCGCCGACCTCTACGGCGTCGATGCCCGACAAGGAGCGGCAGGCATCAGCCGACAAGACCTCTTGGCCAATGTCCATCCCGAAGACATGCCTCAGCTCAAGGCCTCGTTGATGAACGAGTTGGAGCGGGGCGGAGACTTCGATCTGCAATACCGCATCCAGCATCCCGACGGCAGGACACGCTGGCTGCTGTCGCGCGGCCATACATACGTTGACGAGGCAGGTCGGCCTACACGACGGCTCGGCGTCGGTGTCGAGGTGACGAAGCAGCGCGAGCTCGAGGAGGCCCTGCGCCAATCGCAGAAGATGGAGGCGGTGGGCCAGCTCACTGGCGGGCTGGCGCACGATTTCAACAATCTGCTGACCGGCGTGACCGGCAGCCTGGAGCTGCTGCAGACCCGCATCGCCCAGGGTCGGATCAAGGACGTGGACCGCTACATCAACGCCGCCCAGGGTGCCGCAAAGCGGGCGGCGGCGCTGACGCACCGGCTGCTTGCCTTTTCGCGCCGGCAGACGCTGGACCCCAAGCCCACCGACGTGAACCGGCTGGTCGGCGGCATGGAGGAGCTGATCCGCCGCACGGTGGGCCCCGCCATCGAGATCGAGGTCGTCGGTGCCGCGGGGGTGTGGCCGACGCTGGTGGATCCGCCGCAGCTGGAGAACGCGCTGCTCAACCTGTGCATCAACGCGCGCGATGCCATGCCCGACGGCGGGCGCCTGACGATCGAGACGGCGAACCGCTGGCTGGATCAGCGCGCGGCGCTCGCGCGAGAGCTGGCGCCCGGGCAATACGTCTCGCTCTGCGTGTCCGACACCGGGACGGGCATGTCGCGCGAGGTGATCGGCAAGGCCTTCGACCCGTTCTTCACCACCAAGCCGATCGGCATGGGGACTGGCCTTGGCCTGTCCATGATCTACGGCTTCACCCAGCAGTCCGGCGGCCAGGTGCGGATCTACTCCGAGGTTGGTCAGGGCACGATGGTGTGCCTCTACCTGCCGCGGCACCTGGGCGATGCGGACGCGGTCGAGCTTGCGCCGAGCCTGGCGGCGGCGCCCCGGGCGAGGGAAGGGCAGACGGTGCTGGTTGTGGACGACGAGCCGACGGTGCGGATGCTGGTGACCGAGGTGCTGGAGGACCTCGGCTACACGGCGATCGAGGCGGCCGACGGTGCGGCGGGTCTCAAGGTGCTGCGGTCCGACGCGCGGATCGACCTGCTGGTGACCGACGTGGGCCTTCCCGGGGGGATGAACGGCCGGCAGATGGCGGACGCGGCGCGGGTGGCGCGGCCTGGCCTGACGGTGCTGTTCATCACCGGCTACGCCGAGAATGCCGTGCTGAGCCATGGCCATCTCGAACCGGGCATGCACGTCCTGACCAAGCCCTTCGCGATGGAGGCCCTGGCCAGCCGCATCAAGGACCTGATCCTGAAGTGACGGGACCAGGGAGCGGATGAAGTCCGTCTGCCGGTCCAGCGATCCGCTTGCCGCCTTGCGAGCAGAGCCTCCCGTCGCATCGTCCGGAAATGCCTTTCATCGATGCCCATGCGCTTGGTGCCGTCGCGCTGATCTTCGCGCTTGGCGTGATGAGCCCGGGGCCGAACTTCGTGGTCGTGGCGCAGCGTGCGGTCATGCGCGGGCGAACGGACGGGTTCGCGACGATGCTCGGCGTCGTGACGGTGAGCGGCATCTGGGCGGCCGGCAGCCTGTTCGGCATCGGCGTACTGTTCGCGGTGGTCCCGTGGACGCGGGACGTGCTCCGGGTCGTGGGCGCGACGTATCTCCTCTGGCTGGGCGTCAGGATGTGGCGAAACGCGCGTGCCCCGCTCGGGGCGGCGGGCGCAGCCGGCGGGCGCGTTGGCGTCTGGAGCGCCTACCGCGCTGGCCTCGCGACCAACCTGTCCAATGCCAAGGCAATCGCCTTCTACACCTCCGCCTTTTCCGCCGCTGCGCCGGCACCGGGACAGACGGCGACCATGTGGCTCGCTCTCGCGCTGGTGCTCGTCTTTGCGCTGTCGTGGTACGGGCTGGTCGCGATGGCGCTGTCGAGCGGGCCCGTAGCGGCGGCATGCCGCCGCGCCAGGGCACCGATCGAACGTGCCTGCGGGCTGCTGATGATCGCCTTCGTCGCGAAGCTCGCGGTCGAGTGGTTCCGGAAGTCGGGATGCCCGCACCCAGGGCGGGTGCGCGCGTCGTGCAACGGGGCAGGGCGCGGCGCCATAGGGTTCCGCCCACTTGAGCTGCTGCGGTCAGTGGTCGCAGACCGCCGGATCGTGACGGGCGTCCTGGGCTTCGCATCGGTCATGGGCCGCCATCCGAAAGCGCCTCCCGCCGATCACCTTCCGATCCTGACTTCCATGTGAACGAACCGTCGCGATCTCCCGCCGATCTTCATCGCGCCGGCGCAATCCATCCATCGCGCCTTGGCCCGCCCCCGAGGAC
>CALMVO010000144.1 GCA_937873205.1 uncultured Acetobacteraceae bacterium | reverse complement strand
GCAGCCATGCCTTTCGCAAACACGTCTGGAGCGTGGGCGCACGACCGACGATCCCGACGCGTCGGAACGAGGAGCCACCTTCGTATCCACCCTGGATCTACACGAACCGCGACCACGTTGAAATGACGTGCGATCACCACACGCTACGAGAAGACGGCACGCTCGCTCGTGAGCAGCCTCTGCCTCGCTGCCGCGTGCGACCGGATCATGAGCTAACAAATCCTAGGCGAACAATCGCCAATTTATAGGTTTATAAACCTTTTCCACATATTTACCGTGATGGCTTTATGATAAAATTCGGCATATGCACGTTAATTGTTAGGAGGATTCAATGCTTATAATACCGGAGGTCTTGGATCGTACGGATAATATACATCTTGATCATCTAACGGAGTTCTTTCAAGGCCAGCATGTGGCCTTGAGTTCGGATGCTAACGTACGCTTTCTATTTTTGTGTTTTACCAACCGTTGTGGCTCAAACTTCTTTGCGGAGTTATTGGCGTCGACCAGCGTTATCAATACCGCGGAGGAGTTCTTTAACGCCGGCACGATAATAGATAATTGTAATGAAAGATTACTCGCCTCCCTGGCAGAGTATGTTGACTTTCTCATATCAACTCGATCAGGTCGAGGTATACTCGCAGCTAAAATATCAATCGAACAACTCGTGGTGATGGCAAAATTTGGGATTTTAGAAAGTATAATATCGCGGTCAAGATTTATTATAATCGAGCGCAACGACAAGCTTTCGCAAGCGATTTCGCTCGATCTCGCATATCAAACGGGGCGTTGGTCCACCAAGCAGGAAACAATTAACCAAGACTTAGTATTTGACAGGAGAAAGATTTCTAGATTAATATCATACATAGTGGAACAAAATGGGCTGCTCGACCTATTTCTGGCTTCAAATGGTATTATACCAATGCGGTTGCTCTATGAGGCAATCATCAAGCACCCGCAGCATTATGTTGATGAGGTTTTGGAAATGCTCAATATTGCTCATGTGCCAATAGATCTTAACCAAATATCCGTTGAGAAACAGGCAAATAAGTGGAATAGAGAATGGCGCCGGCGCTATCTAGAAGGCAATATGTGATATCCTCGTGTTGAAGTCTGATGACGTTGGACTGAGAATAACTACCGCTTTCCCTGCATGAAGGAGGACGTTCTCAATGCCTGTGAACGTCTTCTGGATCTGCTCAACTCTTGATCGAAAAGCACGGCTCGCATACCAAACCTTCACTGGGCCACCGGCGCCGCATCAGTTACACGGTCCATTGATAGTAAGGTGACGGCGGCGAATGGCAAGTCATACCAGTTGGGTATTGGTCGGCTGAATGATCACGCAGATCTTCGTTGCCTGGACACACCTAGATGTCCCACGGCACCTTTCGGTGTTGATGTAAAAGGCGGTTTGTGCCTTAGTATGAGTTTTATTGACGTAACTGACATCTGCTTGCACCGTTCGCTTAGGGATCGTGAGTCAAATCATGCTGACAACGTCTGACATGCCAAAAATCGGTATTGCAGTTTGTTCTTTCAACAGACGAGAAATTCTTCTAAAGACATTGATGAATATAAAGGTTAATACGTCGGTTGATTATGATCTCGTCGTTTCTGATGACGGTTCTTCCGACGGAACTTATAAAATGCTTGCGGAAATGGGAGTTGAATGTATCACTGGTGAGAATAGAGGAATTGCCTGGAATAAGAATAGAGTGATTTTCTATCTAAAGCATACTAAGAAATCTGATGTGATCATCCTGCTTGAAGACGACACTTATCCCACCAACTTCGCGTGGGAATTAGATTGGATAACCGCAACTGTCAAGTGGGGGCATATAAATCTTGCTGCAAATCATTGGCCAAAAAACTTTTCCTACGGTAAAGGAACACCAGAAAATCCATATCGGTCTGCTCATGTTTCAGCTCAGTGTGCAGGATTTTCGGTGAGCGCTTTGGATGAAGTAGGTTATCTAGATTCGCGTTTCAGGTCATATGGAATGGAGCATGTAGAACATTCTACCAGATTCGTTAAGGCTGGCTTTGGTGGAATATGTTCAGCCGACCACAAAAACTTGTTGCTGTTCAACTTAATTAGTTCAGACCTGAGCATAGGCCTCATAGATGAAAATCTTGAGAAACAGGTAAACAACAAGAATGTGGATCTGTTCTTCAAGTTACTCAAAGAGCCGGTATTTCGTATGCCTTGGAGCAGCAGCGAAGAGCGGATCGTGTTCTTGGGCGAGCAAGACTACTCGATCAGACACCACAGATCGCGCTTCTTCTCGCTTAAAGATGATGCTGATCGAGTCTTGATGTATCACAGGAATTTGAACGACTTTGTCTTTACTAAGAATGAGGATGTATCCCAGAATCAGTCTGAGCCCGTATTGTTCTACCATGATCTATTCGGATTGAGAGGAACAGTAGGAGCCGATATTGATTCCAACTTCATAAGATTTAATGACGAGCGGCCTGAACTTACAAATGAGATTTTTAATGCGTCACTATTCTCCATTAGCTTTCATCAAGAAAGAGGTATGTTTTTGAAAGAAAACGGGCGGTTTTTGACCTGTGATAAGCTTGATAAATACCGTATGAGGCTTAACCGTGATACCCCAGATCTTTGGGAAACAATGTATTTCCACAGCTCAACGTTTGCTAAGCTAAGCACTCACGGATTGCCCTGTTTCAATCCTGCCGCAGAAGAAAACTGAATTATACGCAGCACATCTTTTGATACAGCCGTGGATATAGCTATTGAACGGTCGGTTTCACGTGACCCCAGGCGAAGCCGGGCCTGCCCCTTGATCCTCAACATTAGATCGCAACACCGTCCACAGGATCTCTAGTTTACCCTACCAACGCATTCACTTTTCTACTCTTTTTGCTCGTCTAATAGTTTGCGCTTGTAGCTGATTTAACACAAATTACCTTAACCTCCGCCAAAGAACAGCGTCTTGCAAAAAATGGCGTATCGGCGTCCGAGTGATCGAATTCAAGATTTGTGACAGGTCACTCTCCTCCTCGCGGCTCACGGAACAGTCGCAACCAGCACACCCATCCGTGACACCATTTCATGACACCACCAAATGCCCCAAAACGTCGAATTCGCTGCGCCCGCCCCTTGGGTCAGCTACGCTCCACGACATGAACGCAGCCCCCACCAACTACATGGTCCCGAACCAGCCCACCTCACCCCAGCCCATTGGCATGGAAACCCGGCCGGCGTCGGTGGATGGAACAGGAATGGAAAAGGCCAAGGCTCTGCCATGGACCTGTTCAAGGCAGAGCCTTGAAAATCCGTCTGTGAAGAGAGGCCTTTCAGGAAGGAGCCCATCTCACCCCTCCATCTTCAACGCGGCCAGGAACGCCGTCTGCGGGATCTCCACCTTCCCGAACTGACGCATCCGCTTCTTGCCCTCCTTCTGCTTGTCCAGCAGCTTGCGCTTGCGGCTGATGTCGCCGCCATAGCACTTTGCCGTCACGTCCTTGCTCATCGCCCCGATCGTCTCCCGCGCGATCACCCGGCTGCCGATCGCCGCCTGCACCGCGATCTTGAACAGCTGCCGCGGGATCAGCTCCTTCAGCTTGGCGCAGATCGACCGCCCCCGCGCCTCCGCCGCCGACCGGTGCGCGACGAACGACAGCGCATCCACCGGCTCCTGGTTGACCAGGATCGAGATCCGAACCAGGTCGCTCTCCTCGTAGCCGTCCATCTGGTAGTCGAAGCTGGCATAGCCCCGGCTCACCGACTTCAGCCGGTCGTAGAAGTCGAACACCACCTCGTTCAGCGGCAGCCGATACACCGCCATCGCCCGCCCGCCGACATAGGTGAGGTCCGCCTGCTGCCCCCGCCGCTCGCTGCACAGCGTCAGGATCGACCCCAGATAGTCGTCCGGCACCATGATCGTGGCCCGGATCCAGGGCTCCTCAATCCGCTCGATCTGCATGCTGTCGGGCATGTCCGACGGGTTGTGCAGCTCCTCCATCCGCCCATCGGTACGATGCAGCCGATACACGACCGACGGCGCCGTCGCGATCAGGTTGAGGTCGAACTCGCGGCTCAGCCGCTCCTGGATGATCTCCAGGTGCAGCAGCCCCAGGAACCCGCAGCGGAACCCGAACCCCAGCGCCGCCGACGTCTCCGCCTCGAAGTGGAAGCTGGCGTCGTTCAGCCGCAGCTTGCCCAGGCTCTCCCGCAGCTTCTCGAAATCGTCGGCATCGACCGGGAACAGCCCGCACCACACCACCGGCACCGACGGCTTGAACCCCGGCAACGCCTCCGCCGCCGGACGCCGGTCCTCGGTGATGGTGTCGCCGACGTTGCAGTCCGCCACCGTCTTCATCGCCGCCGTGATGTAGCCCATCTCGCCCGGCCCGAGCTGGTCCACCGGCCGCATCGCCGGCCCGAACACGCCCACCTGCTCGACGCTGTGCACGCTCCCCTTGGCCATCATGCGGATCTTCGCATGCCGCTTCAGGTGCCCGTCCTTGATCCGCACCAGGATCACCACGCCGAGATAGGCGTCGTACCAGCTATCGACCAGCAGCGCCTTCAGCGGCGCCTCCGCGTCCCCGGTGGGTGCGGGCAGCCGCGTCACCAGCGCCTCCAGCACCCCCTCGATGTTGAGCCCGGTCTTGGCCGAGATCTCGACCGCATCGTCGGCCGGTATGCCGACCACGTCCTCGATCTGCTGCCGCACCCGCGCCGGCTCCGCCGCCGGCAGGTCGATCTTGTTCAGGATCGGCACGATCTCGTGGTGCGCGTCCAGCGCCTGGTAGACGTTGGCCAGCGTCTGCGCCTCCACCCCCTGGCTCGCATCCACCACCAGCAGCGACCCCTCGCACGCCGCCAGCGACCGGCTCACCTCGTAAGCGAAGTCGACATGCCCCGGCGTGTCCATCAGGTTGAGCACGTAGGTCTGGCCATCCTTGGCCGGATAGATCAGCCGCACCGTCTGCGCCTTGATGGTGATGCCGCGCTCGCGCTCGATGTCCATGTTGTCGAGCACCTGGTTGGTCATCTCCCGCTCGGTGAGCGCCCCGCAGGCCTGGATCAGCCGGTCCGCCAGCGTCGACTTGCCGTGGTCGATGTGCGCGATGATCGAGAAGTTGCGGATCAGCGGAAGCGGGGTGTCGGTCATGCCGCAGAGATAGGCCAAACGGCCGCCCAAGTCAGTATCCGACCCACGGACGCACGCCGCAGGACAGCAGGTAGCCCGCCACCCGCTCGAACACGCCCGGGTCCCGGCTCGGATCCTCCCCGTCGCCGCGCGGCACCCAGATGACGGTCTCGTAGCGGGCACGGGTCAGCAGCACGCGGTAGCCGTTCAGCCGCCACGCGATCTTGTCGCCGTCTCGCGCCACCTCCCAGCGCGTGCCCCGGAACGACCGCGCCTGCCACCCGTCGCCGGGACCCTCGCGCACCAGATCGCCATCCCAGCAAAGCCCGACCTGGTCGAGCTCGAGTCCCTGCACCGAGAACTGCGTCGCCACCAGCTCCAGCGCGTCCGACGCCCGCACGTCGCGATCGCGGCGCCAGCTGTCCAGGAACCAGCGCGCCACCGCATCCGCATCCATGTGCGGCAATTCGCAGCCGAGCCCCTCCGCCCGCAGCCGCCGCGCACCCGCGCTGGCGACCAGCCCGGTCCGGTGCCGGTCCCGCGCCAGCGCCCGCAGCGCGGCGCGCAGCGACGCGAGGTCGCGGGTCAGCCGAAACGGCACCGGCCCATGCGCCTCCATCAGGCCCCGCGCCCCCGCCGCATCCCCGGCCAGCACCCGGTCGACCCACGCCGGCGTCGCGTCGTGGCGCAGCGACCGCACCGGCACCGCCAGGTGCAGCGCCGGCTCCGCGACCATCTCCGGCAGGTGCGGCAACCGGTTGCGCGCGTCCGCCGCCACCACGGTCGCCGGCGGCGCATGCACGCGCCAGCCCGGCCGCTCGGCCAGCGCGCGGCCCCACTCCGCCAGGCCGCCCTCGCCGTCATGGATCTCCTGCCCGGTGCCGATCAGGCAGACGAGGCCGGCAAACCCCTGGTGACGCGCCATGATGTCGAGCAGGTGAGCCGGCTCCGACCGCTCCAGCTTGACAGGCCGATCGCGGGTCCGGTTGATCGCATGCGCCGCGGTCCAGCTCCGCTGCGCCTCGTCGATCACCACCACCCGCTCCGGCGGCACCTCCTCCGGCCGCGCCACGTAGAGGTCGCGAAACCGCGGCAGCGCCTGGATCACGGCCTCGACCCGGTGCGCCGCCAGCCGCCGGCCGCGCACCGTCGCGGCGGCGTTGCGGACCAGCGCCTCCCGCAGCACGTGCACCAGCGTCGGGTTGCCGGTGAGGAAACTCGCCGCGAGCTGCCCGGAATCGGCGCCGAACGCCGCGTTCAGCCCGCACAGCGTCTTCCCGGCGCCCGGTATGCCGGTGACGAACAGGATCGCCTGGGTCCCCGCCTCGCGATGGTCCGCCAGGATCTGGGCGATCCGCGTCGCGGTCAGGGTCAGGTTGACCGCATCCGCCCGCGCCGCCGCGATCTCGGCGACGTCATGGCCGCCATAGAGCAGGCACGCGGCATCGATGACGTTCGGCACCGGCCGATAGGCCGCCCGCTCCCAGCCGGCGACGTCGAGCGGCAGTGCCGCCGGCATCTGCGCGTCCAGCGCCCGCACCAGACCCGGCAGGGCATCGGCCCCGGCCTCGATGACCGGGGTGACGCCGGCCAGCAGCAGCGGCAGCGTCATCGCCGGCGGCGCGCCCGCCCGCGCGACCAGGATCGGCACGATCGGGTGCCTGCGGCTGCCGGCATGGAAGTCGCGCAGGTCGAGCGCGTAGGAGTCGACCTGCGCCTGCCCGGCCGGGTCCGCGCCCTGTGCGCCGGTCTTGAACTCCAGCACGAAGATCGCCCGCGGCGACAGCAGCACCGCGTCGATCCGGCCGCCCAGGCGCGGGATCTCGAACTCCAGCAGCACCTGCCAATCGCCCAGCGCCGGCAGCGCGCCCAGCACCGCGCGCACGACCGGGATCTGCGCACGCCAGGCGCCGAGCTGCGCGTCCTCGTTGATGCGGTAGCGGCCGACCGCGCCCGACGACAGCCGGCCCACGATGTCGGCGGCCGAAGTCTGCAGGAACCCCGCGGCGTCTCCGGAATACCAGGCGGTCACACGGGCCTAGATATCGTTGCTATGGAGGTTGTCCCTCCCGGGCTGGCTGAGAGGCTGTGGTTGCAAGGCCAATCCCCAACCGCCCGAAGCCTCGGACGACCGTCCACGAGAATGCGCGAACCGTGCCGCATAGTCGAATGCCGATCGTCCAGCGGCTCGGGGCAGAATGGTCGGTGCCACGGCTGCAGCCGCAGCCGGCGTCACCACCCGGACCGTCCGCCAGTGGCGCGGCCGGCACATGACCGAAGGCGAGCCCGGCCTCGTCGATCGGTCGTCCCGTCCGCATCACAGCCGGCCCGCCTCGACGCTGCCGATAAGGGCGTGATCGAAGCGTTGCGGCGTCAGCGCCTGTCCAACTCGGCGATCGCGCGCAGGCTGGGCCGCTTTGTCTCCACCATCGGTTAGGTGCTGCGCCGCCATTGCCTCGGACACCTCCGCCCTCGACCCCCGTCCATTCATCGTCCGCTACGAAGGCCAGCAGCCCGGCGGGGATCCACATCGACATCAAGACGCTCGGCTGCATCGACGATTTCGGATACTGCATCTCCAGCGACCGTTCCGGCCGCAGCAACCGGCGCGCAGCAGCGCCGTGGCCGAAGGCCGCGTAAGCTCCGACGCCTGCATATCGCCACCGATGATCCCTCGCGCCCGGGCGCATACTCAGCTGCTCCCCAGCAAGCGCCAGGAAACAGCACCCCTGCCTGGTTCAAGCAGCACGATGTCACCGTCGAGCGCGTGATGACCGACCATGGCCCGGCCTACAAAAGCAGGCTGTTCGCCGCCGCCCTCGTCCATCACGGCATCGCCCGTAAGCGGGCCTTACACTCCCAAGGCCGGTGGCAAGGCCGAGCGCTTCATCCAGAACGGCATCCGCGACTGATCTCTGCCAGCCCACTCAAACAGCTCAGCCGATCGCCAGGCCGCCACGCATCATGGCTGCTTGCGTGCAACACTGCCCGACTTCACTCAGCCCTCGGCGGAAACCACCCAGCAGCAGGCTGACTAGAGCATCATCCGATCGAACGGACTCGTTCGATCGGATAAGGATGCTCGTCAAAACAACAAGCTAGAGGATGATCCGTAAGCCTAAGCGATCGGATCATCCTCTAGGAACAACCTCCTTGGCAGCAACATCTAGCAGGCTGCTGCGGCGCCGTGCGACGGAACGCCGAAGGTCAGTCGGCACTTGCGGGAGCGATGGCTTCGTCCGCACGCGCTGGCTTCATCGCCACTGGCGTCGCGACGGGGTGCTCATCCGCGCCGCGTTCGGCGTCCGGCGCGGCGACGATCCGGTTCCGACCGCAGCGCTTGGCCTCATAGAGGGCGGCATCGGCTCGCGCCAGCAGGGTGAGCACGCTGTCTTCTGGCCTGAGCCAGGCCAGGCCCCCGCTGATGGTGACCGGTCCAACCATATCGCCCAGGTCGAAACGGGTGTCCGTCAGCTGTCGGCGCAGCCGCCCGGTGCGCACGACTGCATGCTCGGCTGGATCCGGCATCACGAGGAGGAATTCCTCGCCGCCGTAGCGGCCGACCGCCTCCATTGGGTCGAGCGAATCTCGCATGCGCCGCCCGAGCTCCTGCAGCACCGCATCGCCGGCCAGATGTCCCCAGGAATCGTTGATCTTCTTGAAATAGTCGATGTCGATCAGCAGCACGGCGAGCTTGCCGTCGTGCTGCCGCGCCTCGACAATCGCCTCCTCCAAATAGGTCATGATGGCACGGCGGTTCGACAGCCCGGTCAGGCTGTCCGAGGTCGCCTGCAGGAGCAGTTCGCGGCGGGCTTGCTCGATCTCCCTGGTGCGGTCCTGCACCATCTGCTCGAGGAGGCGCTGCCCGCGCAGCAGAAGGCGGATCCGAAGCTGCCAGGCGCCGACCACGATTAGGCAGACGGCTAGCCCTTCCAGCGCATAGCACCACCACCGATGCCACCACGGTGCCCTGATCTTGATGACGAATGCCGTCGGCATCGAGACACCGCCATGCACGGGATCGAAGGCGCTGACCTCGAAGGTGAGCCTGCCGGCGGGCAGGCCGGCGTAGCGCACCTCGTGAGCCGAGGTGTTGTTCCAGCCTGCGTCGACGCCCAGCATTCGATAGCGAAATTGGATGCTGCGCTCGTGTTCGAAGTCCAGGGCGGCGAAGCTCACGATCAGCGGCTCGCGGCTCCAGTCGAGGTGCAGCGGCGACCTCAAGTCGAGGGCGCGCTCACCAAGCGTGACGCGGGTGATCAGCGGGTGGAGCGTCATCTCGGTCGGCAGGAGCGCCGGATCGAGAAGATGCGACAGGCCGCGGCTTGTTCCGAACCACATCGAGCCGTCGATGTCCTCGTAGACTGCCCCCTCGTCCATGTCGTTCGAAACCGGACCGGAGCTTTTCTCGAAGCGGCGCCAGATCCGGCCGTTGAACATGTCGATGCCGTGGTCGGAGCCGATCCACATCCAGCCGCGGCTGTCCCGCTTCAGGAACATGATGGTGTTCGAGCCGATGATCGGGCCCTTGAGAGGCGACAACGGGACCAGGTGGCTGCCGACCCTAAATCGCAGTACCCCAGCCGAGGACGTGCCGACCCAGAGCTCGTCGGGGGACCGAAACCCCAGCGATCGCGGCTGTCCCTGCAGAATGCCGGACGATGCCATCAGCTCCCAAGCGCCCGTCGGCCTGCGGCGGTAGATCGCTCCGTCGCCCAGCACCCAGATCTCGCCTGGCGCACGTTCCACGATCCCGAAGATGAGTTGCCTGGGCAGACCCGTCTCCCGCTGGACAATCGGGGCAGCCGCGTCCGCGTTGCCGATTTGGAAGAGACCGGCCTTGCCGCCGACCCATAGGCGATCGCCGCCGTCGACCAGCTGAGTCCGTATCAAGCCCAACTGGTCGACATGCATGGACGTGCCGCCAGCCGGATCGATCCTGGTCAGCGGAGCATCGAGCGGTGCGAACCACATCCGTCCTCGTCGGGTCCCGACGGCGGTGAAGTTGGCGCCGCCCAGGCTCTGTGTACTGCTCGAATGTCCGGTGAGAGGCGCCGCATCGGCGTCCGTGACGACCCAGACCGGTTGGCCCGGAACATGAACGATCCCCCAGACCATGTTGCTCGACAAGCCATTTGAGCTGTTCCAGTGGTTCCACATGCCGTAGCCGAGGCTGCGGAAGACGCCGCCACCGCGGCTGCCGAGCCAGAGCAGGCCTTCACGATCGAACATCATCGCCCGGACTGTACCCTCGGGATGGCCTTCAACTTGCGAGGTCAAGGGGCGCCAGTCCCGGCTGGTCCGCAGCAGCAGCCCATCGTCGGTTTGCGTCAGGATATCGCCGTGCAGATCTTCCAGCAGTTGCACGGTGTCCGGATGGGTCCGGTACCGCGTATGGCTGCCTGGGATCGCAACCACGCTGAAGGTGGCCGCACCCGGCGACTGCCAGGCCAGCCGGTCCAGGCTCCGGATCCACAGTGTGCCGTCACGGCTGCGGATCGCCACCTGCCAGGCGTCGGCGGGCAGGCCGACCCGCGTGTCGAAGACCTCGATATGCCCGGCATCGGCGCGGCAGACCCCGTCGCCGCAGCCGATGAGCAGCGATGTGCCGTCGGCGGCAAGGAAACTGGGCCGCTTCAGTGCCGGGGTGATACTCAGCAGCGCCGGACTGAAGAACGGCGAGAAGGCGCCGACCCGCTGCGGGTTGAGCGACGCCCGCAGGACGGTCCCGCCGGTGCTCACGACGATGTCGCCGCCAAGCATCGCCAGGCGATGGCTGGCCTCGACAGGGATCGGCTGGGCGGACGCCACCTTGCTGAAGCCGCCGCCGAACGAGGCGTATAGGCTGCCGCCGAGTGCTGCCCAGGTCCGGCCGTCATGATCGGTGTGCATGCCATCGACGCGCTGGGCTGCCGGCACGCCCGCTGCCGGGGTAAACCCGACGCTGTCATATCGATAGAGGCCGCTCTCGGTGCCGACCAGGATGAACCCGATCCGGTCCTGTACGATCGCCGTTACCGCAAGGTTGCCGAGCCCCTGCTCGTCCGAATAGGGCTGAAAGCGGATCTGCTGCGCATGGGCCGCCGTGACGGCGAACGCGATCGCCAGCCCGAGAGCCCTCAGGATGTGGGACGGTCCGCAGGACAGCCGCAGGGCCGCGAGCCAGGCCGCCGGGATGCGGGGGGAACTCAATTTGAGACCGCGGCATGGGGGCCGGAGGCCAGGGCGCCTCGAACGGAAGGGAAATGTGCCGCGCGCAGTCCGCCGCCTGCAGGCCACCTGGCGGTGAATTTGTCCGTCTCGAGGATCCAGCATGCAGAAGACGCTGAGGCTGTCACCGTCCCGGGGGTGAGGGATGTCCAGGTACGGAGGCGGATGCCCCGGCCAGCCAAGCCGCTGATGCCGTCGTCGTCGTCAGTCAGATCGGGAACGACTGGGCGGCGGGCGTTCGCGGCCGCCGCAGCGAACAGTGCCCGATCGCCAGTGGTCGACAAGACTGCCGCAATCGGACGATCGGACAGTTGCACGGTCGCGCGGGTGATACGGCCGAAAGACGCACTTGATGCCGTGTCGAGCAGATCCAGCGCCTCAAGACGCGCATCTTCCGACGACTTCAACACCGAAACCCCCGGCTCAACCTCATCATGGCGTTATTTGACGCCTGGATTGGTAAATGCTGGATGAATGTCCGGGCAGGAGGGGTCGACAGGCGTTGTCCAACCGAATGCGAACCGCCCCGCGCGTCAACTGGACGGTAAGGTTCCTGTGCCAGGGTAAGGCGATCGGAGCTTCAAGCCATCCCCGCATGCCGGCGGGGTGTTGGGCGGACGTCAAATCGATTGGTTGGAACGATGGCTGATCTGGACATGTCGCTCGAGCATCGGCGCGAGCTCAAGCAGCAGGCGGCGCGGGAGAGGGCGGCCGCGCCGTGGCCCGAGGAGGCGGCCCTCGGCAGTCCCGGCGACGTCGCCCCGGCAGACCCTCGCATGCTGCGGATCGAGCAGAAGCTCGACCGCTTGGCGCGTCAAGTCTCGGGATTGCCAACCCTTGACGGCATGCGGACGACGATCGTCGTGCTGGCCGCGCTGGCGGTCGGCGTCGGCCTCATGGGAGGCGTGCTGACCCATTCGTAGCCGGCTATCCGCGCTCACCCCGGGGGATCGTGGCCGCGATCGGTCTGGTGAGGCCTATTGGATGCCGCAGGCGCCGATCCACAGGCGGCCGAGCTGACAGACGATCGGGGGTAGGCGCAGCGGCGCGTGCCGAGGCGAGGCGAGGCAGAGTGCCGGGATCTTGTGTGAGCATCGGTATGCCGGCAATCACGACGCGGATCGGGTCGGCAAAGCTGCCTCCGATCGGAACCAGCCCGAGAGGCAGAACCGGGCGCATCTCCAACGACGTGCGAGCGTTCGGCGCCCCGACGAGTTGACCGGCGGATGGGTCGCCGCTTGAAATTGGCGGCTTGGGCGACTAGACGTCTCCGCCTGTTCGCGCGTCCGGGCCTGAAATGGGCATGCCCGGCCGCGACGGCTGTGCCTCACGGTCCGATGGCGGACCAATCCTGGCGCCTTGAGCCTGGGAAGGGGACGGCCCCACGTTAGGAGACCGAAATGCCCAAGATGAAGACCAAGTCCTCGGTCAAGAAACGGTTCAAGATCACCGCGACCGGCAAGGTTCTGGCCGGCCCCGGCAACAAGCGGCACGGGCTGATCAATCGCTCGCAGAAGATGAAGCGGTCCAACCGCGGCAGCCAGGTGCTGACCGAGATGGACGGCAAGACGGTGAAGCAGTGGGCCCCCTATGGGCTGGCCTGAGGAGCGCTGAGGGATGGCACGCGTCAAGCGGGGCGTCACCACGCACGCCCGTCACAAGAAGGTTTTGGCTCAGTCCAAGGGCTTCGTCGGTCGCTCGTCGAGCAACTACCGGATCGCGCTCGAGCGTCTGGAGAAGTCGCTCCAATATGCCTATCGCGACCGCCGCAACAAGAAGCGCGACTTCCGCGGGCTCTGGATCCAACGGATCAACGCGGCGGTGCGCGAGCATGGCCTCACCTACAGCCGCTTCATCGCCGGGCTGAACAAGGCGGAGATCGAGATCGACCGCAAGGTGCTCGCGGCGATCGCTTACGACGACCCGGCCTCCTTCGCCGAGATCGTGAGGAAGGTGCAGGCGGTGACGGAGGAAGCCTGATCTCCTCGGCCAGGGCATCCGAGAGCCGGGTCGGCTGATGCCGGCCCGGTCTATTCGGCCTCGTTGTCGACACAAACAGGCTCAGACTATTAGCCTGCATGATCAAGACCAAAACGTGATCATGGATCAAGCGTTAGCAATTACTAGACGAATTCGGAAAATTTAGTCTTGATCGGCGATTTCCGTTGCCTGCCGAGGGTGATCGGGATATCGGAGGATCGAGCCGACGATGCACGCGGAAGTTGTGGAGGAAGTAGGGTGGCAGCTATCGTCTACTCGGGTGATGAGATCGCCGCTTACTACCACGCCGGCTTCTCGAGTTACATGCTCGTCACCTTTTCGGAACTGCATCACGAGCGCCAAGGCGAGGATCATTACTTCGTCAAGGAGCTGGTCGAGAAGGTCGACATCTCGTGCGTCGGCATCGTCAACGTCGTCAAGTCCTTCTACCTGTCGTCAGAAATGGCGGACGTCATCAGGATCGTGGACCAGGTCCGCGGCGACCGGAAGCTCATCGTGTTCGGCCAGTCGATGGGCGCCTATGCGGCGATCAAGTATTCGGCCGCGCTCCGCGCCGATTATGTCATCGCGTGCTCGCCATTCTACTCGATGGACCCTGATGAGCTCGACCTGCCGTCGGAGCGGCATCGTTACATCCTGATGTCGTCGATGCAGCATCACGGCGTCGTCTACCGTCCCGAGTTCAAAGGTATGGGCCTGAAAGCGTCCGACGGCCACGGCCGCATCATCTCGCTCTATGACCCATTCGACAGCGTCGACACCTTCGACAGCGGGCTGATCCGCAAGCACCTGCCGACGGCCGAGTTCATCGCCGTTCCGCTCGCCAGCCACGAGATCTACAACGCGTCCTGGACGCCGAAGTTGTTCTCCCTGCTGATGGAGGCCGTGCAGTCGGACGATCCCCGCGCCTTCGGGCGCGAGGTCACCGCGATCCGCCGCGCGACGGCGCAGTTCATGCTCCGGACCATTCGCAAGGCGGCCTACCAGCAGCCCGAGATGTGCGCGCGTGCCCTCCACTCGCCGCGCGTGACCAGGAACATCGAGTACAAGGCGATCCTGGCCGATCCGATCAACATGATCCTCACCTACCGGCTGTTCGCCAAGGGTCGCCGCACGCTGGCGGTTGGTCATTTCTCGGTCGTCGCGCGGGATCTGCTGCAGCTCGAACTCGGTAATATCGAGGTCGAGGACGGTCCCGTCATCGAAACGGTGATCGCGCGCAAGCTGTGCCTGCTGATGTCGTTTCACGGCAGCTTCCTCGCCTATGACATCAACACGCGGTCGGTCCTGCTCGACCGCAACGTGTTCAGACGCTCCGACGTGGTGCCGATCCACGCCAAGCAGGCGGATGGCGCCTGGGTGTTCTACATCCGGTCCGAGAACCGGGAGATCCCGGTGACGATGTCCGCCAGCGACCCGAGTTTCACGTCCGCCGAGCTGGTCGCGGCCGGCGACAACACCGTCGCGATCCGGAGTGGCGACCGCGTCCTCAGCGTGAACCAGGCGGGCGCCCTGCAGATCGTCTCCGAGATCCTGAGCGAGCAGGAGCGCTTTGTGCCGCTGCCCATCAGCGAGCACGCGGCCATGGTGAAGGCAGGCGCTATCAACTGGTTCGATCAGGCGCTGATGACGCAGCCGGCATCGGCGTTGCCGATCAGCAATGACATCACGCCAACCCGGGCGCCGCGCACGAACCGCTGGCTTAAGCTGTTCGCCCGCAACTGACGGTGCAGGCGAGCACGAGGGGGGCGGGCGCCGTACTGGCCGGCGCCGCCCGGATCGGCTAAGGCAATCGGCCGTCGCGGGCCCAGGATAGGGCCGGGTCCGCCGCGGCCCGAGGACGACGATGGCCGACGATCTGGATACGCTGAGGCAGGACACGCTGGAGGCACTGGCGGCGGCGGCCGACCATCGTGACTGGGATGCGATCCGGGTTGGCACGCTCGGCAAGTCGGGACGGCTGACGGCGCTGCTGAAGGAGCTCGGCCGTGCAGCACCTGAGCAGCGTCGGTCGCGCGGCGCCGCCCTGAACCTGCTCCGCGACGAGCTCGGCGCCGCGATCGAGGCGCGCGGTCGGGCGCTGGAGTCGGCGGCGCTCGAGGCGCGGCTGCGAGCCGAGCGGGTCGACGTCACGCTGCCGCCGACGCCGGAGAGCCTGTCCATCCTGTCGGGCAGCCTCCATCCGCTGACCCGCACGACCTGGGAAATGACGGCGATCTTCGGCGCCATGGGTTTCGGCGTCGCCGACGGCCCCGACATCGAGACCGATTGGCACAACTTCTCCGCCCTCAACACGCCGGCACACCACCCGGCGCGCACCGACCACGACACCTTCTACCTGCCGTCGCTCGCCGGCGAGGGCCCAGCGAGCCGGGTGCTGCGGACGCAGACCTCCGGGGTGCAGGTCCGCACCATGCTGTCGGCCCCGCCGCCGATCCGGATCATCGTGCCGGGCCGCACCTACCGGGCCGACCACGACGCCACCCATTCGCCGATGTTCCACCAGTGCGAGGGCCTGGCGATCGGGCCGGCGAGCGGCGAAGGGTCCATCACGCTCGGTCACCTGAAGGGCACGGTGGTCGAGTTCCTGCGCGCCTTCTTCGAGCTGCCGTCGCTGCCGATCCGGTTCCGCGCCTCCTACTTCCCGTTCACCGAGCCGTCGATGGAGGTCGATATCGGCTGGAGCCGGCGCACCGGCGAGATCGGCGCCGGTGGCGACTGGCTCGAGGTGCTGGGCTCCGGAATGGTGCATCCCCGCGTGCTGGCCAATTGCGGGCTCGATCCGCGGCGGTGGCAGGGCTTCGCCTTCGGCATGGGCATCGAGCGGCTGACCATGCTGAAGCACGGCATCCCGGACCTGCGCGCCTTCTACGACGGCGACCTGCGCTGGCTGCGGCATTACGGTCATGGCGCGCTGTCGCCGGCCAGCCTGCACGAGGGGTTCTGAGCTGTGAAGTTCACGCTCTCCTGGCTGCGCGACCACCTCGACACCACGGCGACCGTGGACGAGCTCGCGGCCGTGCTGAACCGGATCGGCCTCGAGGTCGAGGGCATCCACAACCCGGGTATCCCCCTGGCGCCGTTCCGCACCGCGCGCATCCTCTCAGCCGAGCCGCATCCGAACGCCGACCGGCTGCGCGTCTGCCAGGTCGAGACCGGCCTGGGCGGGGCCGCGCCGGTGCAGGTGGTCTGCGGTGCGCCGAACGCGCGCGCCGGGATCTCGGTGATCTTCGCACCCCCCGGCACCCACATCCCCGGCAGCGACATCACCATCAAGGCGGGCGAGATCCGCGGCCAGAAGAGCGACGGCATGCTGTGCAGCCTGCGCGAGCTCGGGCTCGGGCTGGAACATGACGGCATCGCCGAGCTGCCCGACAACACCACGCCCGGCCAATCCTATGCCGGCTTTGCCGGGCTCGACGACCCGGTGATCGAGATCGCGGTGACGCCCAACCGCGGCGACGCGCTGGCGGTGCGCGGCATCGCCCGCGACCTGGCGGCGGCCGGGCTCGGCCATCTGCGGCCCTGGCTCGCCGAGACCGTCAAGGGCCGGTACGACAGCCGGATCACCTGGGAGAACGCGTTCCCGGAGGCCTGCCCGTACGTGCTCGGCCGCACTGTTCGCGGCGTGCGCAACGGGCCGTCGCCACCGTGGCTGCAGGAGCGGCTGCGGGCGGTGGGCGTGCGGCCGATCAGCGCGCTGGTCGACGTCACCAACCATTTCAGCATCGATCTCGGCCGGCCGCTGCACGTGTTCGACGTCGACCGGTGCGCGGGGGGCGTGCTGACGCTCCGCCGCGGTGCCGGCGAGACGCTGCGGGCGCTGGACGGGCGCGACTACGTCGCCGACCCCGAGGATTGCGTGATCGCCGATGCGGCCGGCGTGCAGTCGTTCGCCGGGCTGATGGGCGGGGAGGCCACCGGCGCCACGGCCGACACGACCGCGGTGTTCATCGAGTGCGCGCTGTTCGACCCGATCCGGGTGGCGCTGTCCGGGCGCCGGCACGGGATCGCGTCCGAGGCGCGGCAGCGCTTCGAGCGCGGTCTCGATCCGGCGCTGCCGGCAGCCGCGCTGGAAGCCGCGACCCGCATGATCATGGAGCTGTGCGGCGGCGAGGCGAGCGAGGTGGTCTCGGCCGGCGGGCCGCCGGATTGGCAGCGCGAGGCCGGCCTACGCTTCGACCGCGTCGCTGGGCTGGGCGGGCTGCGGGTCGAGCCCGACGAGGCGGTAGCAGCGCTGGAGCGACTCGGCTTCGCGCTCAAGTCGAGCGACGGGACGCATGCGGTATTTGCGGTTCCGTCCTGGCGCAACGACGTGGCGCAGCCCGTGGTGCTGGCGCCGCAGCCGGGCCGGCCGGTCGATCCGGCGAGCCTGCAGAACGTGGCGGAGGTCGAGGCCGAGTGCGACCTGGTCGAGGAGGTGCTGCGGCTGCGCGGTCTGGATGCGGTGCCGGCGGTGCCGCTGGCTCCTCTGGCGCCGGTTCCGCGGCCGTCGCTCTCGCCCCGGCAGTCGCGTACCGCGACCGCGCGCCGGCTGATGGCGGCGCGCGGCATGGTCGAATGCGTCGGCTTCAGCTTTACGGCGCGAACGCAGGCGCTGCGGTTCGGGGCCGCCCCCGACAGCCTGCGGCTGCTGAACCCGATCGCCGCCGACCTCGACCAGATGCGGCCGACGCCGCTCGCCACCCTGGTCGAGGCGGCCGGCCGCAACGCCGCCCGTGGCCTGCCGGACCTCGCCTTGTTCGAGGTCGGCGCCGGCTTCGAGGAGGATGGCCAGCGTCTGATCGCGGCCGGCCTGCGCACCGGTCGCACGCCGCGCCATCCGGGCCGGCCGTCGCAGCCGGTGTCGCTCTGGGACGCGAAGGCGGACGCGATCGCGGTGCTGGCCGCGGTGGGCGTGCCGATGGAGGCGGTGTCGGTGACCGCGGATGCGCCGCCGCACTACCATCCGGGCCGGTCCGGTACCCTGCGGCAGGGGCCCAAGATCGTGCTCGGCCGCTTCGGCGCGGTGCATCCGGGGCTGCTCGCCGAGCTCGGCCAGGGTGGCGACGCGGTAGCCTTCGAGCTGTTCCTGGACCAGGTCCCGGATCCGAAGCGGCGTCGGCGGACGGCGCCGGAGCTGTGGCCGCTGCAGCCGGTGCGGCGCGATTTCGCCTTCCTGGCGGGTCCCGAGGTGAGTGCGGAGGCGGTGCTGCGCGCGGCGCGCGGCGCCGATCGTGCCCTCGTCGTCGGGGTCGGACTGTTCGACGTCTACGAGGGCGGCGCGCTTCCGGACGGCGTGCGCTCGCTCGGCATCGAGGTGGTGTTCCAGCCGCGGGAGCGGACCTTGACCGATGCCGAACTCGAGGCGGCCTGCGAGCGGGTCGCGGCGGCGGTGGGCAAGGCAACCGGAGCCACGCTGCGCGGCTGAGTCGGAGACAAGACGAAGCCGGAACGATTTGCCGCGTCGGGCGTCTCTGTGGCACGTCTTGCAGGCGGGGGATGCGATGAGAACTTGCCTGCCGGTCGCCATTTTGCTCGCCCCGCTGCTCGGCCTGGCGGCGATGCCAGCACTCGCCGTGCCCGCGCGCCATCATGTCGGACGAACGGTCTATGGCTGTGTCGATCCGGAGGCCGCGGTGGCGCTGGACGGGCAGGCTGGACGGCAGGCCGGCCTTGATCAGGCCCGGATGGTCAGGCAGAGCGGCCGCTGCTTCCGGCTCTGGCCGGCGCTGCCGCTCGACGTGATCTCGCGTCACGCGGGCCTGGCCCTGGTGCGCCGGGTGCCGCCCCGGGTCGGCGAGCCACCGCTGTTCGTGCCCGAGCGGGACGTCCAGACATTGCGGCCGCCGGTGCCGCCGCCGACGCCACAAGCGGTCGTGCCACCGCCGCCCATGGCCGGCCGCGACGCGCCGCCATCGCCGCAGCCGGGTCCGGCGGCGGTGACGGTCGGTAGCACCGGCGGGGACGATGGGCGAGAGCCACCGGACCCGGTGCCGGCGCGGGTGCCCGATCCCGGCGATCGGGCCAAGGCTGCCGATCCTGATCCGGCGCCCTCATCCGGCCCCGCCGCTTCCGTCGCCCTGCCCTCGGCGCCCGTCGCCGCAATGCCGATCGTCCCGGCGCCCGCGACCCCGGCGCCCGCGGCGGCGCCGCCAGCCTCCGCATCGCCGGGGCCGCCAGCCCTGGTCATCGTGCCCGCGTCGCCCCCGTCCTCACCGCTGCCGACCCCACCCTGCCCCCCGCCACCCCCCCCCC
>CALMVO010000143.1 GCA_937873205.1 uncultured Acetobacteraceae bacterium | reverse complement strand
GGATGATCCGATCGCTTAGGCTCACGGATCATCCTCTAGCTTGTTGTTTTGACGAACATCTTATCCGATCGAACGAGTCCGTTCGATCGGATGATGCTCTAGGCCGCCGTGCCCGTCGCCGGCACGTGCTCGCGCATGAAGGCGTCGACCACCGCGTTGAACTGGTCCGGGTTCTCGAGCTGCGGGAAATGGTTGGCCGACGTCACCGTGGCCTGCCGGCCGCCCGTCACGTCCGCGACGAGGCGCGCGACGGCGTCGAGCGAGGGGCTCCATCCGCCGGTGATGACCAGCACCGGGATCTTCGCCTGGGCAACGGTCTCGGCGGCCTTCCGCAGCACCGGGGGCGCCGCCATACGGCCCCGCAGGAGCGCGCAGCCCAGGTACGCCGCCTTCTCCTCGTCGAGATCGCCCAAGTCGCGGGCGCTGCCCGCCCCGGCCTCGCCGACCAGCTCGCGCATGAAGGCGCGGGCATACTCGGCCGGCGTGTGTGCGGTCAGCATCGGTTGCGTCACCCCCATGACCGCTGCCTTGAGCGCCGAATCAGTCTCGATCCGGGGATCTGTCATCGCCAGCCCCTGCAGCGCCGGTTCTACCAGGACGAGCGAGTGCACAGCCTCGGGACGGCGCGCCGCCGCCAGCAGCACCTCCGCCCCGCCCCAGGAATGCCCCATCAGGTGGCCGCCATCGCCGAGCATCTCGGAGATCCAGACCGCGTCCCGCTCCATGTCGTCCGGGCCGCGGGAGGGGCTCTGGCCGAACCCCGGCCGCTCGACGAGGGCGACCCGCCAGCCCATCCCGGCCAGCGCCGCCTGCTTGGCGAACGTTGCGGGACCACCGCCGATCCCACCCTGCACCCCGCCATGGATGACCACGACCAGGGGACCGTCGGTCCCGGACCGCTCGACGTTGATCGGCTGCCGCGCTGCCTCGGCCTCGGATGGCGAGGAAATGATCGGACACTGCGCCAGCAGGGCCGCGCGCTTCTCCATGATGGTCGACGACATGGGACTGCTCCGGACGTGTCGCGTCACCGCTTGCAGGCCGGCGCGACGATGAGGGGCGTCGAAGCGAGGCCGTTCCGGCGAGGCTGTCAAGGCGCCGGAACTCGCGGGATGCGACGAGCTTTCCTGGTTGCGACAGGACCAGGAGAGCGCCCATGACCGACGTCACCCGACGCACCCTGTTCGGCACCACCGCGGGCCTGGCCGGCGCCGCGCTGATCACGCCGGCCCTGGCCGCGGCCGGTCGGCAGGAGCCGCAGGCGCTGCGCGGCAGCGTGCAGGACGGCAAGGTCAGCTTGCCGCCGCTGCACAACCCGAGCGAGCTGAACGGCACGGTGCCGAACCCGATGCCGTCGGGCCGGCGGCTTGGCGTCGCGGTGGTCGGACTGGGCACGCTGGCGCTAGAGAACATCATCCCGGGCTTCGGCGAGGCGACGTCGGTGCGGCTGGCGGCGCTGGTCAGCGGCGAGCCGGACAAGATGCGCACGGTGGCGGCCGAGCACGGCGTGCCGGAGCGGAGCCTCTACACCTACGAGGACTTCGACCGCATCCGCGACGATCCGGACGTCGACTTCGTCTACATCGTCCTGCCGAACGCGCTGCACGCCGACTTCACCATCCGCGCGGCGAGGGCGGGCAAGCACGTGCTGTGCGAGAAGCCGATGGCGGCCAGCGTCGAGCAGGCCGAGGCGATGGTGGAGGCCTGCCGCGCGGCCGGGCGCCGGCTGATGATCGCCTACCGGCTGCAATACACGCCCGAGCATCGCACCATCATCGAGATGGCACGGTCCAAGGCCTATGGCGACGTGCGCCTGATCGAGGCGGTGAACGGGCAGAACGACGCCGCCAACGGTCAGTGGCGGCAGATCCGGGCGATGTCCGGCGGCGGCTCGCTTCCCGACGTCGGGCTCTACTGCCTCAACGCGTTCCGCTACATCACCGGCGAGGAACCGGTTGAGGTCACCGGGCAGATCACGCGGCCAAAGGACGATCCGCGCTTCCGCGAGGTGGAGGACATCGCGCTGTTCACGCTCCGCTTCCCGAGCGGCGTCGTCGCCCAGGGCAGTTGCGGCTACAGCTTCCATGAGAGCCGCTGGCTGCGGGTGCAGGCCGAGACCGGCTGGTTCGGGCTCGACCCGGCGTTCGGCTACGACAACCTGGTCGTCGACATCAACCGCAAGGCCGGCCGCGCCAGCGCCACCGAGATGCGCCGGTTTACGCCGAAGAGCCAGTTCGCAGAGGAAATGGACGCCTTCGCCGCGTCGCTGAACGCGAACGAGGAGCCGCGCACGCCAGGCGCCGAGGGGCTGCAGGACATGCGGGTCATGGCGGCGATCTACCAGTCGGCGGCGACCGGCCGGCCAGTGGCGATGCCGGTGGCGATGCCGGCGGCGAGCGGCCTCGACGTCACGCGTGGGCCCTGGCCAAAGGCGCTGGGGCCGTTCGTCCCGGCCTGAGCGTGCGACGGGGATCAAGTGGCCCTCGGTGGGAAACCCGGATCGGCAACCGCGTTTGACGCGGGCGGTACGGGAGTGCGCGATGCCAGAACCTGATCATCTGTTCCGTCGACGCGACGTCATGCTGGGAATGACGGCCGCGGCCCTGGCGCCGGCGTTCCGAGCCCACGCCGCCGCACCTGGACCGGCGCCGCTTGAGCTGGTCGCGACGTTCACCAGCCCGCGCCAGGTGACCGGGGTCGGCGTGTCGCGGCAGGGCAGGGTCTTCGTCAACTTCCCACGCTGGGAGGAGGACGTGGCCATCTCCGTCGCCGAGGTCGGTTCCGGGGGCGCGCTGACGCCGTTCCCGAACGCGGGCTGGAACGCCTTCCGCGCCGCCGATCCGATGGCGGCCAAGCCCTCCGACAGCTTCGTGTGCGTGCAGAGCGTCACGGTGGACCGACAGGACCGGCTCTGGGTGCTGGACCCCGCGGCGCCCGGGCTCAGCCTCGAGGTGAGCGGCGGCCCGAAGCTGGTCTGCATCGACCTCGCGACCAACAGCGTCGAGCGCGTCTACCGCTTCGGCTCGGACGTGGCGCCGCAGGGCAGCTACCTGAACGACATCCGTCTCACCGCCGACGGGCGGCGCGCGGTGATGACCAACTCCGGCCAGCCCGGCTGCCTGATCGCGCTCGACGTCGAGAGCGGGCAAGCCCGCCGGGTGCTGGACGGTCATCCCAGCACGCAGTTCCAGAAGGGCGTCACCGTCACCGTCGACGGCAGGATGCTGCGCCAG
This sequence comes from uncultured Acetobacteraceae bacterium, assembly GCA_937873205.1. GTDB lineage: Bacteria > Pseudomonadota > Alphaproteobacteria > Acetobacterales > Acetobacteraceae > Lichenicola. The sequence continues at coordinate 22,632 of CALMVO010000143.1, read as the reverse complement.
CTCGATGGCGAGGGGCCGCAATTCTCCGCCGACGGCATCATGATCGACGGCACCGACACGACCGTCTACTGGCAGGCGACGACCGGCCGAACGATGTATCGGGTGCCGCTGGCGTCCCTGTTCGACCGCTCGCTGAGCCCGGCGGAGCTTGGCGCGCAGGTGCACGTGGCGGCGCAGACGTTCGTCGCCGACGGCTACTGGTTCAGCCGCCGCAGCGGCATGTTGCTGACCGTGGCCGAACGGGGCGAGGTGCGGCGGCTGGAGCGGAACGGGTCCTTCACCGTCGTCGCGAAGGACCAGCGCCTGCTGTGGCCGGACAGCATGGCCGAAGGCCCGGATGGCGCCATCTACGTCACCGCCTCGCACATCCCGCGGATGAAGACGTGGCAGGCGTCCGGCGTTGCCCAGACGCAGCTGTTCCGCTTCCACCCCTCCGCCCCGACCTGACAGGAAACGCTCGTATGACCAAGGCGATCGGCTACGCCGCGCAGCATTCCTTCAGCCGCCTGAAGCCGCTCCCGTTCGAGCGCGACGAGCCGCGTCCGAACGAGGTCGAGATCGCGGTGATGTTCTGCGGCGTCTGCCACTCGGACATCCATCAGGTGCGGAACGAGTGGTCCAACACGGTCTATCCGTGCATGCCGGGCCACGAGGTGGTCGGCCGCGTCATGCGCATCGGCGACGCGGTGCGCCTGCACATGGTGGGCGACATCGTGGGTGTCGGCTGCATGGTGGACAGTTGCCGGCAGTGCGAGCCGTGCCGGGCGCACGACGAGAACTACTGCGAGGGGCCGAACAGTTGGCTCGCCACTTACAACGGCCCGATGGTGCCGGCGAAGATGGCGCCGACCCACGCCAACATGTACGGCCGCGACAACACCTACGGCGGCTATTCCAGCGTGCTGGTGGCGCCGGAGGACTTCGTGCTGAGCATCCCGTCTGGCCTCAGGCCCGAGGTCGCGGCACCGATCCTGTGCGCGGGCGTGACGACCTTTTCGCCGATGAAGCATTGGGGCGTGAAGGCGGGCGACCATGTCGGCATCGTCGGCTTTGGCGGTCTGGGCGACATGGCGGTCAAGCTGGCGCGGGCGATGGGCGCCGAGGTCACGGTATTCACCCGCTCGAAGGACAAGCTCGACGCGATCCGGGGTCTTGGCGCCAAGGGCGTCCTGTCCGGCGACGTGGAGGCCATGGGCGCGCACCGCAACAGTTTCGATTTCATGCTCGACACGGTGCCGGAGAAGCACGACGTCGACCCCTACGTCACGATGCTGAAGCGCGACAGCACCCTGGCGGTGGTCGGCGCGATCGAGCCCCTGGCGCCGGAGAACAACCAGGAGCGGGTCATGCACAGGAAGAGCGTGGCCGGCTCGCTGATCGGCAGCATCGCCGAGACTCGGGAGGTGCTGGAGTTCTGCGCCGCGCACGGCATCGGGCCGGACATCGAGGTGATCCCGATCCAGGAGATCAACCACGCCTACAGGATGGTGGAGAAGGGCGACGTGCGGTTTCGCTACGTGATCGACATGGCCTCGCTGGCGGCGGAGGAGGCCGCCTGACCCCCTGCATCCGACGTCCCCGCCTCAGCGCGGTGGCGGCAGGGACTGTTGCTGCACCGGCGCGGTGGGGGCGAGCTGGATCGGGCCACTGCCGGCCGGCGGATAGGCGGGCGGGGGGTAGGTCGGTGAGGGCGAGTAGGACGGGCGACCATAAGGAGACGGGGCGACAACCGCCGCGGGGCTGAACCGCATCAGCGTGGCCCGGAGCGGATCGGCGCCGGGGTTGTTGGCTCGCATGGCCACCACGATGTCCTCGGCACCGACCGGCTGGCCGTAATAGGCGCGGTCGCCGGCGCTATCCGAGCTCATGATGCTGCCCTGCAGCGCGATGCCGGCAAACAGGCCCTTGCTCTTCTCCACTGCGACGATGTCGGCCCGCAGCGCCGCCGTGGTGGCACCCTCGACGCCGATACCCAGCGTCGCGAACGCCAGCGAGGCGTCGCCGCCGATCTTGAACTGGCTGTCGAGGATCGCCGTCAGGCCCTTGCGGGTCAGGATGAAGAGCATGACCTGTGCGTCCTGGATGCCCGCCTGCAGGCCGAAGCTGCCGGAGCCCATCGAGTAGAACGCCGGCGCCGACCAGGAACCGGCAGCATCGCGCGTCAGCAGCACGCAGCCGCCGCCCGAGCCGCCGAACAGGAAGCTCATGCGGAAGATGCTGGGGCAGATCATCACCCCCCTGGCATGGGGCAGCAGCTTCAGCGCCTCGTCGTCCTGCCGCCAGGACAGGATGTCCTGCGCGGCAAGGGTGGCCCGGTCGACCAGCTCCTGCTGCTGCTGCTCGCGCGGGTCCTGCGCCGCCGCCGGCCGGCCACTGGCCCCGAGCAGTGCGGCAACCAGCAGCAGGATGGTGAAACGCATTCTGGTGTCCCCGGAGCGTGGCGGCGTGAGCTGACGCGGAAACTGCGTCGAAACAATGGCCTCCGCAAGGATGCTGCGAAACGACATCGAACGGTGACGGCTCAGCCCAGGCGAATGCGGCTGGCTTCGGCAAGCGCGGTGGCGATGCCTGGGCAGGCCGCCAGGATCGGCACGTCGCCGTCGAGCCCACCCTGCCGCAGGAACGGCGAGACCGCGGCCCCGGCCTCGGCCAGCAGGACCAGTCCGGCGGCTACGTCCCAGAGCTGGATCGACAGCTCGATGTAGCCGTCCAGCCGGCCGCAGGCGACATCGGCCAGCGCCATCGCGCCCGAGCCGCTGGAGCGCGGCATCGCCCCCAGAGCCACCACCCGTCCGGCGGTGGCGGTGAAGTCGGCGGCGGAGACCCTGGGCCCCCAGCCCACCTCCACCATCGCCCGCGCCGGGTCCGCGATGGGCGAGGCGGCGATCGCCCTGCCGTTCAGCGTGGCGCCGCCGCCGCGCAGGCCGACGAAGGTCTCGCCCAGCGCCGGGGCGACGATGATCCCGGCCACCGGCGCGTCCCCCTGCAGTAGCCCCAGCGAGATGCACCAGCGGCTGCGGCCGCGCGCGTAGTTCGAGGTGCCGTCGATTGGGTCGACCACCCAGCGGAAGACGCCGTCCCGGGTACGCCCGGTCTCCTCGCCCTGGAAACCGTCCTCGGGGAACAGCGCGGCGATTCGGTCGGCGATCAGGCTCTCCACCGCGCCGTCGGTCTCCGTCAGCCAGTCCTGCGCCGATTTCTGCGTGCCGGCCGGGCCGCCGGGCGGCGGCCGCATCCGCATCGCCAGCGCCGCCGCCGCGTCGACGACGGCACGCGCTGCCTGCAGACGGTCCGTCACGGCCGGAGACGGGGCGGAAAGCGGATCATGCAGGGGTACCATGGCCGCCAATCTGGCATGAAAGACCACCCTCCAGCCAGCGCGCGGCTACTCGACCCGAAGGGCGGCCCGCAGCGAGGCGGTGATCGAGGGGTGCTCCAGCGAGCCGAGCCGGTTCGCGGCCAGCGTGGCGAACCGGTGGGTCAGCGCCCGCCGCGTCGCTGGCGCCAGCCGGTGCGGCGGCGCATCGCGCAACAGGTCCGCCTCGGCGGTGACGCCAGCCGGCAGGTTGTACGGACCTATCGCCGCCACCATCACGCCGACGTCGTCCGGCAGCAGCGCCTGTGGGAAGCCCTCGTCGACCGCGAAGTAGAGCGCGTCGCAGAATGGCCGGTACTCCTGCCATTTGAGGTCGGCCAGGAAGTCGCGCGGCCCGGACTTCACCTCGATGCAGGCGAACCCGCCGTCCGGGCGCAGCGCCAGAAGGTCGGCGCGACGGCCGTTCGGCAGCGGCACCTCGTGCAGCACCGCCCAGGCCAGCCGCCCGCAGAGATGCGCCACCGCCCGGCGGATGGCGAGCTGGGTCTCCGGCGCGCCCATCGGCTGCAGGCTGCACTCCATCATCGTATCCCTCGAGCGCATCCGCCCCACATGACCTGCACAAAACAAGAACGGATACCAACCTCGCGTTAACCCGCGGCTGGAACAATGGCGCCATGCTTCCAGGCCCAGCCCGCAGCGAGGATGCCGAAGCGGGACGCACATCCTTGGCGCGCCTCATGACCCTGCTGGGGCGAGCCGTCGAGAGCCGGAGCAGCCGCGCGCTGCCGCTGCTGATTCGCTCCCACCTGCTGCAGACCCTGTCCGGTCCGCTCACCCCGATCGTCGTGGTGCTGCTGATGGCGGTCGTCCTGCTCCGAAGCGAGCTCGTCCGGCAGGCGAGCCGGATCGCGATCGCGGTGACCGCGGCGGCGACCGTGCTGCTGCTGCTGCGCTGCCTGATGATCCCACTCCTCCGACACGGCGCCGAGGAGGCCGCCGACCCGTCGCCCCGGATGGTGCTGTTCGGCCTCGCCGCGGTCGCCTCCTCGGCCTGCTGGGGCATCATCTGCCTGTGCATCCTGGCCCTGGAACACGACCCGGTGCTCTACGCGCTCTCGCTCGTCGCGACGTGCGGCATCGCCGGCGCGGTGGCGGCGCGGAACCCGGCGTTCCCGCGCATCGCCCTGCTGCAGATGCTGGCCAACCTGCTGCCGGCGCTGGTTGGCTGCGTGCTCGCCGACGATACCGGCTACCGGGCGCTGATGCTGATCATCCCGCTGCTGTTTGTCGGGCTCTCCGTGGTGGTCGTGGAGCGTCATCGCCAGCTGGTCGGCCTGATGCTGGCGCAGAACGAGATGAAGCGGCTGGCGCACACCGACTCGCTGACCGGGCTGCCGAACCGGCGCCGGCTGGACGAGGCGCAGACGGAGGAGTGGCGGCGGGCGGCGCGTACCGGCGCGCCGCTGTCGCTGCTGCTGCTCGATGCCGATCGCTTCAAGAGCTACAACGATCTCTACGGACACCGGAAGGGCGACCAGGTGCTGATCGCGATCGCGGGCGTGCTGCCCGTGGCCGCGCAGCGGGCGGGGGATTTGTCAGCGCGGCAGGGCGGCGAGGAATTCGCCGTGCTGCTGCCCGGGGTGGAGCAGCCGGCCGCCGTCGCCATGGCCGAGCGGCTGCGCGCCGCGGTGCAGGCGCTGGCGATCCCGCATGCGGGCAACGAGGCAGGGGTGGTGACGGTCAGCATCGGCGTCGCCTGCAGGCGGCCTGCGGCCGGGCAGCCGGTGACCGAGCTGTTCGAGACCGCCGATCGGGCGCTGTACCGCGCCAAGGATGCCGGGCGTAACCGGGTCGAGGAATGAGCTTTGCTGCTCAGCCGGCCGGTCGGACCAGCAGGTGCTGCTTGCGCCCGACCGAGAGCTTGATCGCGCCGTCGATCAGGTCGGCGGTGGTCACCAGTCGTGCCTCGTCCGAGACCGGCTGGTCGTTGATGCGGGCGCCGCCGGCGCGCACCAGCCGGCGCGCCTCTCCGTTGCTCGCGGACAGTCCGGTCCCGGCGAAAAGGCGGAAGATCGGGATGCCCGCGGCCAGTTCCGCGGCCGCGACGTCCCGCGACGGCAGCCCCGCCTGCACCAGTTCGCCGCCTTCATAGCTGCGCCGCGCCGTCTCCGCGGCGGCCTCGGCCTCGGCACGGCCATGGCAGAGCGCCGTCGCCTCCGTGGCCAGGATCTTCTTCGCCTCGTTGATCTCGGCGCCGCCGAGGGCCGCCAGCCGGTCGCAGTCCGGCAGGGCCAGGTCGGTGAACAGGCGCAGGAAGCGGCCGACATCGGCATCCTCGATGTTGCGCCAGAACTGCCAGTAATCGAACGGTGGCACCCGGTCGGCCGACAGCCAGACCGCGCCCGCCGCCGTCTTGCCCATCTTGGCCCCCGACGCGGTGGCGATCAGCGGCGTGGTCAGGCCAAACACCTGCCGCCGGTCGGTGCGCCGCACCAGGTCGACGCCCGAGACGATGTTGCCCCACTGGTCGGAGCCGCCCATCTGCAACACGACGCCGTGGCGGCGGCCGAGCTCGCGGAAATCGTAGCTCTGCAGGATCGAGTAGTTGAACTCGAGGAAGCTCAGTCCCTGCTCACGATCGAGGCGCAGCCTCACGCTGTCCTGGGACAGCATCCGGCCGACCGGCACGTGCGGCCCGACCTCACGCAGCAGCTCGATGTAGCCGAGCCGGTCCAGCCAGTCGGCGTTGTCGGCGATGATCGCCCCGGTCGGACCGCCATCGGCCTGCACGAACCGCCGCACGATCGCCAGGATGGCTGCGCCGTTCTCCGCGATCCGCTCCGGACTGAGCAGCTGCCGCGCCTCCTCCTTGCCGGACGGGTCGCCGATTTTGGTGGTGCCGCCCCCCAGCAGCAGGACCGGCCGATGGCCGTGCCGCTGCATCAGCCGCAGCAGCATGATCTGCACCATGGAGCCGACATGTAGGCAATCGGCGGTGAGGTCGAAGCCGATATATCCCGCGATCGGGCCTGCCTGCAGCGCCGCATCGAGGCCGTCGCGGTCGGTGTACTGGTGGACGAAGCCGCGGGCTTCGGCTTCGATTAAAAAATCATCCATAGCGCATTGACGACAGCCTTTGAGGCCAGGGCTCTGCCCTGGACCCGCCAAGGGCGTCACGCGCAGCGTGCTGACGCACGACGGCCCTTGGAACCCTTTCTATAAGTGATTTTCACAGGCGAGCCTTTGGCGGAGTCCAGGGGCAGAGCCCCGGGGCTTCCTCAATCCGCGGCGAGCGCCATCGTCTTGCGGGCGACGATCTTGCCGACATAATCCTCGACCGCGTCCGACACCTGCTCGGCATGGTTGGCGAACACGTGGTCGGCGCCAGCACAGACGCGATAGTCCACGGTGACGCCCTTCTGGGTGTTCAGCTTGTCGACCAGCTTGCGCACCGCCGGCTCCGGCACGAGCTCGTCCGCGTCGCCGTGCAGCAACAGCCCACCGCAGGGGCAGGGGGCCAGGAAGCCGAAATCGTAATGGTTGGCGGGGGGCGCCACGCTGATCCAGCCCGAGATCTCCGGACGGCGCATCAGCAACTGCATGCCGACGAAGGCGCCGAACGAGTAACCGGCGATCCACAGCCCGCCCGAGTTCGGGTTGACCATCTGCATCCAGTCCAGCGCCGCCGCGGCGTCCGAGATCTCGCCGATGCCGCCGTCGTAGCGGCCCTGGCTGCGGCCGACGCCGCGGAAGTTGAACCGCATGACCGAGAAGCCCAGTCGCTCGAAGCTGCGATACATCGTGTAGGTGATGCGGTTGTTCATGGTGCCGCCATGCATCGGATGCGGCTGCAGGATCAGGGCGAGCGGCGCATTGCTCTCTCCCGAGTGGTGGTAGCGTCCCTCGAGCCGGCCGTCGGGGCCGGCGAACATCACCTCAGGCATAATGTCCCGCGATTCTCATAGGCTGTCTCCGGTGGCATGGATGTCAGCATGTTGCGACGCTATCGATGCCCGACGATGCCCCGCCGGGTCTGGCTCTCCTCACGGGATACGCGGATCGATCCCATGACCTGGACGGCACGAACGGACGGCATATGGGACTGGGTGCGGCCAGCCGCGCATATGACTTGAAAATCTTGCCGCTTCAAAGTCCCGGTAGATCACGCGTGCGTCCGACGCGGGGCTCGTACCGGCGCCGCGTCCGGCGGTGCGATTGACTTCACGGGCACCTGGCACATTGTCATCTCCGGTTCGACGCCGACGCCGAGCGAGCCGTCGCAGATAACTTTATAACGAGACGGTTCCAGCGTTTACAATGGAATACCGCTGCCGGACGACGAAGTCCTTGAACCCGCGCCAAACGGACCGTGAGGATCCCGGCATGACCGATCGCCTGGCCGCCGCGTCGTCGCCGCGGATCTACCTCGACGCTAACGCCAGCGAGCCGCTGCGTCCGGCGGCGCGCGACGCCGCCATTGCCGCCCTCGATCAGCCCGGCAACCCGGCCTCGGTGCATGCGGACGGCAGGCGGGCGCGTTTGCTGCTGGAGGATGCGCGCGAGCGGATCGCGGGCTGTTTCGGCGCAGATCCCGCCGGGCTGGTCTTCACCTCCGGCGGCACCGAAAGCGACGCGCTGGCGATCGCCGCCCTGGGCCAGGGCCGGCGGCTGCTGATGGGGGCCACCGAGCATGACGCCGTCCGCGCCGCGGTGCCGGAAGCCGCCGTGCTGCCGGTGCTGCCCGACGGCACCCTCGACCTCGACGGGCTGGAGTCGGCGCTCGCAGTGCCGGGCGAACCCGCCCTGGTCTGCCTGATGCACGCCAACAACGAGACCGGGGTGCTGCATCCGGTCGAGGCCGCCGCCGCCCTGTGCCGGCGCCATGGCGCGCTGCTGCACGTCGATGCGGTGCAGTCGGCCGGCCGGCTGGCCTGGTCGCTGGCGGACCTCGGCGCCGACAGCGTCGCCCTGTCCGGCCATAAGCTGGGCGGTCCGAAGGGAGCTGGCGCGCTGCTGCTCGGGCGTGCGGTCGAGGGATTCCGGCTACAGCCCGCGACGCGGGGCGGTGGCCAGGAGCGCGGTCGCCGTGGTGGCACGCCCTCCCTGCCGGCGATCGCCGGGTTCGCCGCCGCCTGCGTCGAGGCGCAGCAAGGGCTCTCGCGGCAGCCGGCGCTGGCGGCGCTGCGCGACCGTATCGAGTGCCGCGCCGCGGCGCTGGGCGCTGTCCCCTGCGGCGCCGGCGCACCGCGGCTGGCCAACACCACCTGCCTGGCCCTGCCCGGGCGCCGGTCCGAGGCCCAGCTCATCGCGCTCGACCTGGCCGGGATCTCGGTCTCGTCGGGCGCCGCCTGCTCGTCTGGCAAGGTGGCCCGGTCGCACGTGCTTGACGCGATGGGCCTCTCGGCACTGGCTGGCTCGGCGATCCGGGTCTCGTTGCCCTGGACCGTGCAGGGCGAGGAGATCGAGCGCTTCCTGGAGGCCTATGCCGCGCTGGCAGCCGGCGTCCCGGTCGAGCGGGCGGCGTGATCTACCTCGACAACCAGGCGACCACGCGCTGCGATCCGCGCGTGGTCGCCGCGATGCTGCCCTGGTTCACGGACGCCTTCGGCAACCCGCACAGCGCCGAGCACGCCATGGGGCAGCACGCGGCCGAGGCGGTCGAGTCGGCGCGTGCGCACCTGGCGGCGCTGCTGGGCGTGGAGCCGCGCGAGCTGGTGTTCACCTCCGGCGCCACCGAGGCCAACAACCTGGCGATCCAGGGTGTCGCGCGCCACGCGCTGCGGACTGGCGACCCGAGGCGGCGGCTGGTCACGCTGGCGACCGAGCACCCCTGCGTGCTGGAGACGGTGCGCGACCTAGGGTCGGACGGCTTCGAGCCGGTGGTGCTGCCGGTCCACCCCGACGGCCGGCTGGATCCGGAGCGGCTGCGCGCCGCCTTGGTGGTGCCGACCCTGCTGGTCAGCATCATGGCGGTGAACAACGAGACCGGGCTGATCCAGGACCTCGCGCGGCTGGCGCCCATCGTCCGTGCGGGGGGCGCGCTGCTGCATAGCGACCTGGCGCAGGCGGCGGGCAAGATGCCGCTCGACCTGCGGGCGCTCGACCTCGACCTGGCCTCGGTCAGCGGCCACAAGTTCTATGGCCCGAAGGGAGTGGGCGCGCTGTTCGTGCGCCGCCGGCCGCGGGTGCGGCTGCGGCCGCTGTTCTCCGGCGGCGGCCAGGAGCGCGGCCTGCGCTCCGGCACGCTGCCGACGCCGCTGGTCGTAGGCCTCGGCGAGGCGGCGCGGCTGGCGTTGTTGGAGCAGGGCGGGGAGGCGGCCCGCGTGCGCGTGCTGCGCGACCGGCTGCTGCATCGGCTGCGGGCGCTCGTGCCGGGCCTACAGCTCAACGGCGACCTTGATGACCGCATCCCGGGCAACCTCAACCTGCGTTTCCCTGGCTGCCGGGCACTGGACGTCATCGCCGGCGCGCCGGAGCTCTGCGTCTCCACCGGCTCGGCCTGCTCGGCAGCGGATCTGGCGCCGTCCCACGTGCTCTCGGCAATGGGGCTGGATGTCGACCAGGTGAACCGGAGCTTGCGCCTGGCGGTCGGACGCTTTACCTCCGCCGCCGAGGTGGACGAGGCGGCCTTCTGTCTGGCGCGGGCGGCGGGAAGGCCACGGGCTCTGCCCCTGGACCCCGCCAAAGGCTCGCCTTTGAAAGCCATTTCTTAAAAAGAGGGGGCTGGGGCCGCGGCCCCGGCGAGGTCCAGGGGCAGCGCCCCTGGCCTTCTTCAAGTGGAACAAGCCATGCCGAGCATGACCTTTATCGAGCGGGATGGGAAAGAGCGCCGGGTCGAGGCCCCCGTCGGGCTGTCGGTGCTGGAGATCGCGCATCGCCACGGCGTCGACCTCGAGGGCGCGTGCGAGGGCTCGCTCGCCTGCGCCACCTGCCATGTGGTGGTCGATCCGGCCTGGGCGCCGAAGCTCGCGGTTCCGACCGAGGACGAGGAGGACATGCTCGACCTCGCCTTCGGGCTGCAGAAGACCTCGCGGCTCGGCTGCCAGATCGTCATCGGCGATGCGCTCGACGGGCTGGTGGTGCGCCTGCCCAAGACCGGTTAGCCGTGCGCATCCTGGCCGCGATGTCGGGCGGCGTCGACAGCAGCGTCGTCGCCGCCATGCTGGTGGCCGAGGGCCACCAGGTGATCGGTGCCACGCTGCAGCTCTACGACCACGGGGCGGGGGCGAAGCGTCGCGGCGCCTGCTGCGCCGGCGACGACATCCACGACGCACGGCGCGTGGCCGACCGGCTCGGCATCCCGCACTACGTGATCGATGCCGAGCGCCGCTTCCGCGACAGCGTGATCGAGCGCTTCGCTGATGCCTATGCCGCCGGCGAGACCCCGGTGCCGTGCATCGCCTGCAACCAGGGCGTCAAGTTCACCGACCTGCTGGGGCTGGCCCGCGAACTCGGCTGCGACGCGATGGTGACCGGCCACTACGTCCGCCGTGTCGAGGGCGCGGGCGGTCCAGAGCTGCACCGTCCGGTCGATCTCGGCCGCGACCAGAGCTGGTTCCTGTTCGGCACCACCCGCGACCAGCTCGGCTTCCTGCGCTTCCCGCTCGGCAATGCGCTGGACAAGCGGCAGGTGCGTGACCAGGCGGACCGCCTCGGCCTGGCGGTGGCGGCCAAGCCGGATAGCCAGGACCTGTGCTTCGTGCCCGAGGGCTCCTATGCCGAGCTGGTCACCCGACTGCGACCGTCGGCGGCCGAGCCGGGCGAGATCGTCGATGCGGACGGTATCGTACGCGGCCGGCACCAGGGGCTGGCGCACTATACCGTCGGCCAGTCGCGACGGCTCGGCGACGCGTCGCAGATCGGCGGACGGCGGCAGCACGTGGTGGCGATCGATCCGGCGACCCGTCGCGTGGTGATCGGGCCGCGCGACCAGGCCGGCCGTGAGGTCGTGGCACTTCGCGACGTCAACTGGCTGATCGAGCCCCCGATGGGCTCGTTGACCTGCCAGGTGCAGCTGCGGGCGCGCGAGGCGCCTCGGCGTGCCGTGGTCGAGGGCAACCAGGTCAGGCTCGAGGAGCCGGCGCTGCCCGCACCTGGCCAGGCCTGCGTGATCTATGACGGCAGCCGCATCCTCGGCGGCGGCTTCATCTGCCGCTAGGAACGTCTCATGGCATCGAATCGGCTCGTCATTGGGACCAAGCGGTACTCCTCCTGGTCGCTGCGCGGCTGGCTGGCGGTGCGACTGGCCGGGCTCGACGTCCCGGAACAGGTGGTGCGGCTGTCCGATGGACCCAACGCGGAGATCGGCCGGCTCTCGCCGAGCGGGCTGGTGCCGTTTCTGGAGCATGATGGCAACCGGGTCTGGGACAGCCTGGCCATCGGCGAGTATTGCGCCGAGCTTGCTCCCGGGCTGTGGCCAGAGTCGCGTCCGGCCCGCACTCATGCTCGGGTGCTGTCGGCGGAGATGCATGCGGGGTTCCGGGCGCTGCGGCTGGCGATGCCGATGAATCTCGGACGTGACCGGCCGCTCGGCCAGGGTATCGACACCGCGGTGCAGGCCGACATCGACCGTATCGAGCAGCTCTGGACCGACAGCCGAGTCCTGCATGGCGACGGCGGCCCCTACCTGTTCGGCGCGGACTTCACCGTCGCCGACGCGATGTTCGCGCCGGTGGTGGCGCGGTTGCTGTCCTACCGCGTGGTGCTGGGGCCGGCGGCGGCGGCATATCGCGACGCGGTGCGGGCGCATCCCGTGGTCGAGCGCTGGTATGCGCAGGCGGCAGCGGAGCCGGAAACGTGGCAGCTCGACCGCTACGAGAGCATCCCCTGAGCGAGGCGGACGCGCTGCCGGTCGCGATCGTGCTGCCGCCGCGCGAGGGGTTCTCAACAGAGGCGGTGGGCGCCATTGGGCTGCTGGTGCAGAGGCTGGCGTCCCCGGACGATCTGATCGTCGGCCGTGCGATCGCGGAGACCCCGTTTGGGGGCCGACATCACTTGGCAGTCGCCGCGGCCGGCTGCCGGCTCTCCCGGGCGCAGAGCCGCTACGCCGCCGGGGTGGCCGCCATCCTGCGCGGGCGGCGGGTTCGGCTGATCGAGGTGCACAACCGTCCCGACGTGGCGACCGCGCTCGCGCGGCGGTTCCCCCGCATCCCGATGCTGCTGGTGCTGCACAACGAGCCGCGCACCATGCGCCTGGCGCGCACGCCGCGGTCGCGGCAGGCGCTGGCGCGGCGCATGGGCATCGTCACGGTCTCGGCATACCTGCGCCAACGGTTCCTGGCCGGCACGTCGGGCATCGACGCCGCCGTGCTGCCGAACTGCCTGGACCTGGCGGCAATGCCGCCACCTTGCCCGGTGCCGGCGCGCGAGCGGATCATCCTGTTCGCCGGCCGGCTGGTTGCGGACAAGGGTGCCGATAGCTTCGTTGCCGCCTGCACGCTGGCGCTGCCGGCGCTGCCGGGCTGGCGTGCGGTGATGATCGGCGCCGACCGCTTCCGCCCGGGTGCCGACGACACGCCGTTCCTGGCCATGCTGCGTGCGGCGGCCGAGGCCGCCGGGATCGAGCTTGCTGGCTACCGGCCGCACGCGGCGGTGCTGGAGGCGATGGCGCGGGCGGCCATCGTCGTGGTGCCAAGCCGTTGGCCGGAGCCGTTCGGACTCACCGCCCTGGAGGCGATGGCGAGCGGCGCCGCCCTGGTCTGCTCCGGCCGCGGCGGCCTGGCCGAGCTGGTGCGGGGAGTGGCGGCGATCGTCGACCCCGATCACCCGGCCGAGATCGCCGATACCCTGTGCCGCCTTGCCGCCGACGCGCCGGAGCGGGCCTGTCTGGGCGACGCCGGGCGGGCGCGGGCGGCGGCATACGGTCTGCCGGCGGCGCGGGCCCGGTTGCACGCGATCCGCGCGGCCCAGCTCGGATGATGCCGACGCTCAGCGCGCAGCGGAGCGTTGCCGAGCGGGCGATGACGGCGCTGACGCTGGCCCTCCCCGTCTTCCTGCTGCACGGCCGCGGCATCGCCGAGGCGCTGATCGACCTCACCGCCGTCCTGTTACTTTGGCGGTCCGGCGCCGCACGCGAATGGAGCTGGCTGCGTCTGGGCTGGATGCGGTGCGCGCTGGTCTGGTGGGGCTGGCTGGTGGTCTGCTCGGTGCCGTTCGGGCCGCTCGGCATCGGCGGCTGGTCCGGCCTCCTGCAGGCGGCGGCGGTGCTCCGGCTGCTGCTGTTCGTGGCCGCCCTGCAGCACTGCGTGCTGATCCAGGCGGCGCCGCGACGCTGGCTGCGCTGGCTGCTCGCCGCCGCCTGCCTCTATCTGCTGGCGCAGATGATGCTGCAGGCGGTGACCGGCGCCAACCTGTTCGGCATGCCGCGCTTCCCGGACGGCACCCTGACCGGCCCCTACGACAAGCCGCGTGCGGGGGCGCCGCTGTCGCGCCTGCTGCTGCCGGTGATGCTGGTCGCGGTCGGCTTCCTGCTGCAACGGGCCGGGCGCGTCCGTTCCCGGGTGTGGCGTTGGCTGCTGCGGGCCGGCTCGCTGCTGCCGCCGCTGCTGGGGCTGACCGTGCTGGTGCTGGCCGGGCAGCGCATGCCGCTGCTGCTGACCCTGCTGGGTCTCCTGGTGGCCGGCCTGCTGCTGCCGCGGCTGCGCGTGCCGCTGCTGCTGGCGCTGATGTCCGCGCCGGTGCTGGTCGCAGGCTCGGCGCTGGTGGCGCCGGCCGGGTTCCATCACCTGGTGACCGTGTTCGACCGGCAGATCGCCCATTTCGGCCACAGCTCCTACGGGCTGATCTACACCCGCGCGCTGTCGATCGCGGCGGCCAACCCGCTGACCGGACTGGGCTTCGACGGCTTCCGCCACGGCTGTCCGGTGCCCGACTACTTCCGCGACTGGCCGCCGTTCGGCCCTCCGCACGGTCTCGGCGGCGGTGCCGCGATCTGCGTGCAGCACGCGCACAACCACTACCTGCAGGCGCTGACCGATGCCGGAATCGTCGGGCTGGTTCTGTTCTGCGTCATGGTGGCGTCCTGGCTGGTCGCCCTCTCACGCGGTCTGCTGCGGCCGGCACCGGCGGGCGACGACGGGCTGCTGCGGGCCTGGCGGGCCGGGCTGTTCGCCGCCGTGTTCATCCATGAATGGCCGATCGCGTCGTCGAGCGCCTTCACCAACATGCCGCTGGGCGGCTGGTTCTTCCTGCTGCTGGGCGCCGGCCTGGCCGAGCCGGTCGCGTCCGGCCCTGGCCGCGATCGGCCCGGCTCCCATATCACTGCGGCCCCCCTGAACCTCAAGCGAGACCGAGCATGGCTGACACGGCGACACGTTCCGACCTGGTGCCGGTGACGGTGCTGACCGGCACCCTTGGCGCCGGCAAGACCACGCTGCTGAACCATATCCTCACCGCGCAGCACGGCCGAAAGTATGCGGTCATCATCAACGAGTTCGGGGAGCTCGGTGTGGACAACGACCTCGTCGTCGATGCGGACGAGGAGGTGTTCGAGATGAACAACGGTTGCATCTGCTGCACCGTGCGCGGCGACCTCATCCGCATCCTGGGAACGCTGATGAAGCGGCGCACCCGCTTCGACGGCATCATCGTCGAGACCACCGGCCTGGCCGATCCGGCTCCGGTGGCGCAGACCTTCTTCGTCGACGACGAGGTGCGGGCCCGGACCAGGCTGGACGCCGTGGTCACCGTGGCTGATGCGCTCAACCTCCCGGCCCGGCTCGCCGACAGCCCGGAGGCGCGCAACCAGATCGCGTTCGCCGACGTGATCGTCCTCAACAAGACCGACCTCGTCGACGAGGCCGAACTCGTCGCGTTGGAGGCGCGCATCCGCGACATAAACCGCCACGTCCGGCTGCACCGGGCGGTGCGCGGCGCTGTGGATCTCGCCGCCGTGCTGGACCAGGGCGGCTTCGACCTGGAGCGCGCACTCGGCCTGGCCCCGGATTTCCTCGAGGACGACAGCCACGCCCACGACGAGGAGATCGGCAGCCTCTCCTTCTCGGTCGGCGAGCCGCTCGACCAGGCGCGGTTCCAGGCCTGGATCGGCGCCCTGCTGCAGGAGCAGGGCCAGGATATCCTGCGCTCGAAGGGTATCCTCGACTTCAAGGGCGAGCAGCGCCGGTTCGGCTTCCAGGCGGTGCACATGATGGCCGACGGCGACTTCATCGCGCCGTGGAAGGCGGACGAGCCGCGGCGCTCGCGGATCGTTTTCATCGGCCGCAACCTCAACCGCCCGCGGTTGCGGCGCGGCTTCGAGAGCTGCCGCGCCTGATGATGGCCGGCGAGACCGACGGGGCGGCGGCGTCCGCGGATTCGGACCACCTGCTGCGCACCCGCGGTGCCGTCCGCAATGTCGATGGGCACGTCATCGCCTGCGCCGCCTCGCGCGATGGCCGCATCGCCGCGTTCGCCACCGGCGAGGGCGAGCTGCATCTGGCGTCGCTGCAGCCGGGCGACGACGGCTGGCGCAGCGTCGCGGTGCATGACGGGGCGCTGCTGTCGCTGGCGGCCGACATCCTGCCCGGCGGTTTCGTCACCGGCGGCGACGACAACGCGCTCTGCCGGATCGATGGCGATACCGGCGCCGTGGCCGGATTGGCGCGAGGCCGGCGCTGGGTCGAGCACGTGGCCACCGTCGCCGACGCCAGGCATCCGGGCGGCGGGCTGATCGCGGCCGCGGCCGGCCGGCAGGTCGAGTTGCGTGACGGCGAAGGCACGCTGCTGAAGAGCCTGGAGCACGACAGCACGGTGTCGGGCATCGCCTTCGACACCAAGGGTCGCCGCCTGGGGGCCTCGCATTACGGCGGCGCGTCGCTGTGGTTCACCGCGTCCAAGAATGCTGCCGCACGCCGGCTCGAGTGGAAAGGCAGCCATATCGGCGTCGCCCTCCATCCCGACGGGGAGGCGCTGGTGACGGCGATGCAGGAGAACGAGCTGCATGGCTGGCGCCTCGCCGACGGCCACACCATGCGCATGAGCGGCTATCCGCAGAAGACGCAGTCGATGGCCTTCTCCCGCACCGGCCGTTGGCTCGCCAGCAGCGGCGCCGAGACGGTGGTGCTCTGGCCGTTCCACGGCGGCGGCCCGATGGGCAAGGCGCCCAGCGAGCTGGCCGGGGTGCCCAGCTCCTGCTGCACGCGAGTGGCTTGCCACCCGCAGCACGACATCGTCGCCGCCGGATTCGCCGACGGCACCGTGCTGATGTCGGATATCGGGACGCGCCGCGTGCTGCCGGTGTGCGGCACCGGCGGCGGTGCCGTCACCGCGCTCTGCTTCGGCGGCGGTGGTTCCTGGCTCGTGTTCGGAACCGGGACCGGCCGGATCGCCCGGATCGATCTGTCGACCCGCTGAGATGTGCGTCGCAGGTTGAACAAGTACTCCGTTGCGTCGGGGAGTCTCACAAACGGAGTCCGTCTCAAATATAAATGCCTCGGCGAGGTAGTTTTGCGCCAAGCCAAGAAGTTGGTGGCGGTCGGGGGAGAACGGGAGACACACTCGCGACGCTGTAGCAATGACCGAAAGTCTTTTCGCAAAAATGCGACAGCACAACCGTTTTAGGATTGTGCCATGACCTTCATCAATACCCGCGCACGTCGGATCGCCGTCTCGGACATCGGGCTGCCGGACCGGACGTCCTATCGATCAGCGGCGACCTACGCCGACGACGCGGCGACCCAGGTTCGCGATCTGGATTATCTCCACAACAGATACGAAACCGACAGCCGGATCTTCTGGAGCATGATGCAGCTCCGGCATGGCAATGCCCGCGTGACCCCGCCGCTTCTGCGTGACGTGTTGGCCACTCAGGATCTGGTCACGCGGTTCCGCGCGGATCAGGTCAAGCGTGGTCAGGATCCGGTTCAGTACTTCGTTTTCGGCTCCGACATCCCGGGCATCTACAGCCTTGGCGGCGACTTGGCGCTGTTCGGCGACCGCATCCGTGTGCAGGACCGAGACGCCTTGACGGCCTACGCGCATCTCTGCGTCGACGTCATCTATGCCAATTCCGTGGCGTTCGACCAGCCGATCGTGACCATCGGTCTCGTGCAGGGGGATGCGCTCGGTGGCGGCTTCGAGAGCGCCTTGTCCTACGACGTGCTGATCGCCGAACGGAGCGCCAAGCTCGGGCTGCCCGAAGTGCTGTTCAACCTGTTCCCCGGAATGGGCGCCTACAGCTTCTTGTCCCGCAAGCTCGATCCGGCGCGCGCGGAGGCCATGATCATGTCCGGCCGGATCTACACCGGCGCGGAGCTTCATGCGATGGGCGTGGTCGACGTGCTTGCCGAAGATGGCGAGGGGGAGGATGCGGTGCGGGACTACGTCGCGCGCAACGGCCGCAAGTTCAACAGCCAGCAGGCGCTGCTCCGCACCCGCCGGCGCGTCGTGCCGATCACCGAGGCGGAGTTGCGCGACGTGGTCGAGATTTGGGTGGAGGCCGCAATGCAGCTGGGCGAGGCGGAGCTCCGCAAGATGGACCGGCTGGTTTCTGCACAGCGGCGCCGGCTGGCGGCGATGGAAGCGGCGCATGCGGTGGCGGCCGAATAGGACAATCAGTCTGCTCGAGATCCAGACCGTGCGACGATGGCGATCGTCGCTTGCGCAGGGAACCGGCCGGACGCTGCTCCGGGAGGGCAGGGCGGCATGGCATCCGAGGCCATGCTGCGCTGCAGCCGGAGCAGCTCGTCTGACAGAGACTCGGCCAAGATCATGCCGCGGCTGCGCAACTCGGTCACACGCAGGTCACGGCACGCGCTGCAGAGTTCCTGGATGGCGGCCGCGCCGACGTTGGCGGCGCAGCTCCGCAGCGCATGCGTCCGGTTGCGAAACTGCGCGAGGTCCGCCTCGCGTGCCGCGTCCGAGATCCTGGCCACCAGCTCCACGGCTTCGGTGACGAAGCTCTGGATCAACTCGTCCACGAAACCCTGACCGCCCAGATCGATCAGGTTCTGCATGACGTGCGGGTCGAGGACCGGCCGTGTGTCCGCGGTTGGCTCGTGGATACGCGCACCCTGATCCCGGCTGGTCGCCTCGGAGCTTCCGCGGGCCAGACGCTCCAGCGTCGCGGCGAGCGTGAAGACCTGCACCGGCTTGGTCAGGCACGTGGTCATGCCTGCTTCCCGACAGGCCTGCTCCATTTCGGGCGTCGCGTCCGCGGTCAGCGCGACGATCGGGATGGCGGGCCTGCCCAGCTCGGCGAAGCGGTAAAGCTTGGTGGCGTCGATGCCCGACATCACCGGCATGTTCACGTCCATGAGGACGATATCGAAATGTTCCTGTTCGAGCGCGTCGAGGGCCGCCGACCCATCCATGACCAGCCGCATGCTGTGGCCGGCCCGCTCCAGCACCCGCGCCACGACGCGCAGGTTGATGTCGTTGTCGTCCGCAACCAACACGTGAAGGTGGTTCGCGGCGGCGGCGGGCGCGGATGACGGCGTGTCTCCCGCATCCCGCAGGTCGGGCCGACCTGCGACGGTACGCAACGCGAGGCAGAGCGCCGCGTCGCTTGCGTGGCGATCGATCCAGCCGCTGAGATGATGCTTGAACGACGGGTCCGGGGCCTCGAGACCGACGGTCGAGTCGCCCGTGACGGCAATTGCCGGGCAGTCCGCGAGCGACGTGAGGAAGCCGATCGCCGCCTGGTCCAGCGGCGCGCCCGGTCGCACCGCTTCCCGCTGCAGGAGCAGCAGCGGTCGCGACTGCGTTCCGGCCGGCGGCGGGTTGTGCAGCCGGAACAGCGCGTCCTGCTCGTCGTTCGACCGCTCGACGAACAGGCCGAGCGCGTCCAGCCGGCGCCGGATCCGGCCGGCCAGGAGGGTGTCCTCGAACAGCAGCACGATCCGGACGTCGCTGATCGAGCGGTCCGGCCGGCCGGTCTCGATGCCATCGCTCGGCGCCACCGTCTCGCAGTCGATGTCGAACCAGAACGTGCTGCCGCTGCCGGGCACGCTGTCCACCGAGATCTTGCCCCCCATCAGCGTCACCAGCTGGCGCGCGATCGAGAGGCCAAGGCCGGTACCGCCGAATCGGTCGATGATGCTGGGCTCGGCCTGGGTGAAGCTGTCGAAGATGCGCTCGAATGCCTCCGGTGCGATGCCGATCCCGGTATCGGCGATCTCGAAGCGCAAGCACTGCCGCGACGGGCCGGACCGAACGGCATCGACGAAGATGCTGACCTGGCCGGTCGCGGTGAACTTGATCGCGTTGCTGACCAGGTTGAGCAGAACCTCGTAAAGGTGGCGGCGATCGGAGACGATCGTGGACGCGACCCGCGGGGTAACGTGCAACCGCAGGCGCAGCGCCTTCAGGCGGGCCTGCGGCGCCAGCAGCTCGCGGATGTCGGCGAGCAGGTCCGGCAGGTCGAGCGGCTCCAGCCGCAGCGGCATCCGATCGGCCTCGATCCGGGAGAAGTCCAGGACTCCGCCGATCAGCGACAGCAGGGCGCGCGTGCCCACCCCAAGCGCATCGGCGAGCTCGCGCTGCTCGGGAGCGAGCTGCGTGCCGCGCAGCAGCGATGTCGAGCCGACGATGGCGTTCAGCGGCGTGCGCAGCTCGTGGCTGACGTTGGCGAGGAACCGGCTCTTGGATCGGTTGGCCTCTTCGGCGATGCGTTTGGCGGTCGAGAGCTTGCGGATGAGGCTTCCGGCATAGGCCGGCAGGATCAGCAGGGCGAGCAGCAGCCCGGTCGAGAGCAGCGGTTGCCGATACCAGTAGACGGTGAATTCGATCACCAGGCCGAAGCCTGTTGCTGCGATGCTCGTCGCGATGAACAGGTAGGCCAATCCGAAGCGGAAGCCGTTGCCGAAGATGATCCAGAGATAGAGTGGATAGAACGCGGCGTTGGTCTGGCCGTCGAGGTGCAGCTCGGCTGAGAGCGCCGCGAGATCGGCGACCAGAGCCAGGATGCGGCGCGGATGGCTGATGATGGGATGCAGCTGTACGGCGACCAGGATCAGGAGGCCAATCGCGCCGTAGGCGATGCAGACCATCTTTGCGAGCAAGGGTTCGGGCTGCGGCGCGAAGTGGAGGTAGGCGGCGATCAGTCCAAAGAACGCCAAACGGTTGAGCGCCGTCTCGTGCTCGAGGTCCGGCCGCGCGTGCACGTGACCGTGCATGCGCCGCCGCAGCGCCGAGAGCGCGGCGCGCGTCATGGCCGGCACGTCATGCGACGTCGGCCTGTCGCGATTCGCCACGGAGCATCTCGATCAGCTCGGGCAGCGGCAGCGGATGGCTGAAGTAGAAGCCCTGGATCTCGTCGCAGCCTTCGCCGGCAAGATGGGTCAGCTGCTCGACGGTCTCCACCCCCTCGGCCACCACCGTCATCTGCAGCTCGTGCGCCAGGCTGATGATCACCTTCACGATCGCGGCGTCGTTGGGGTCGGTCTGCAGGTTGCGGACGAAGGACTGGTCGATCTTGAGACGGTTGACCGGCAGGTTCTTCACGTGGCTGAGGAAGGAGTAGCCGATCCCAAAATCGTCGATCGCGACCCGCACGCCGAGAAGCCGCAGCTCCCGCAGCACCGCGGCGGCGGCTGCGAGGTCGTCCACCAGCTCGTGTTCGGTGAGCTCCAGTTCGAGCAGTGACGGATCGAGCCCCGTCTCGGCCAGCACCGCCGTGATCATCTGACGCGTCCGCTCGGTGCCGACGTGGACGGGCGAGAGGTTGACCCCGACCTGCACCGGGGTGAACCCGGGCTGCTGCCACCGCACGGCGTCGGTGCACGCGCGCCGCAGGGCCCAGGCGTCGATCTCGGCGATCAGCCCCTCCGCCAACGGGAGGAACGTGCCCGGGCCCAGCAGCCCCTCGGTCGGATGGTTCCAGCGGATCAGCGCCTCGACGCCTGCGATGCGGCCGGTCACCAGGTTCATCTGCGGCTGGTAATAGAGTGTCAGCTCGTCGTGACGCAGCGCCTGCCGGAGCTGCTGGTGCATGTGCAGCGACCGGCTGACCCGCTTGTTCATGTCGTCGGCGAAGAACCGGTAGCTGTTCCGGCCGTCCAGCTTGGCCTGATACATCGCGAGGTCGGCGTTGCGCAGCAACTCCTCCGCCTCGATGCCGTCGCGGGGCGACAGTGTGATGCCGATGCTGCCGCTGATCGCGATCTCCTGGCCGTCATGCAGTGACGGCTGGCTGATGCGCTCTATGATGGCGGCGGCGAGCTGGGCGGCCTGTTCGGGTTGCTCGATGCGGGTCTGCAGGATCGCGAACTCGTCGCCGCCGATACGGGCGACGGTCGCGGTGTCGTCGACGCTGGCCAGCAGCTTGGCCGCGACGTCCCTCAGCAGCACGTCGCCGAAATGATGGCCCATCTGGTCGTTGATCGCCTTGAAGCGGTCGAGATCCAGGAAATGCAGCGCGAGTAGCCGGCCGTTGCGGCCACCGCGGGCCAGGCCGTGCTGCAGCCGCTCGCGCAGCAGCACACGGTTGGGCAGGTCGGTCAGCCCGTCATGGCTGGCGACATGCTGCAGGTGCCGCTCCGCCTGCTTGCGGTCGGTGATGTCGAGCGAGGTGGTCAGCACGCTGGTGATGGCGCCGGCGCCGTCGCGCAACGGCGATTTCGTCGTCAGCAGGATGCGGCGATCTCCGCGCCCGTCGACCATCTCCTGCTCGAAGGCCGGCAGCGGCTTGCCGCTGCGGAACACCAGGAGATCGAGGGATCGGCTGCGGCGCTGATAGTCGTCGCCGAAGACCGTGTCGTCCCGGCTTGTCGCCGGCGGCGGTGCCGCGACCATCGCCATCTGCGAGGCGTTCACGAACACGATCGCCCCGTTCCGGTCGGCCGCGCTGATGAAGGCCGGCACCGTGTCGATCACCTGGGCCAGCGCCTCGCGGCTGTCGCGCAGCAGCTTCTCGCGCGAGAGCTCGCTGTTCTCCAGCTCGCGCTCAAGCTCGCGGGCGCGAGCCTGGATGATCCGATGCTGCCGGTGCATGCGCAGCAGGTTGCGGCCCCGGGTCACGAATTCCGCGTGGTCGACCGGACTGCGCAGGAAGTCGGTGGCGCCCGCCTCCAGCGCCTGCAGCCGGAACGAGCGGTCGTCATAGGCGGTGATGACGACCACCGGGACGTCCACGCGGTCCGGCTGCGCACGCAGGCTGCGCGTGAACTCGGCGCCGTCGAGATGCGGCATCTTGAAGTCGGTGATGACGAGGTCGGCGTCGTGCACGGCGAGCCAGGCGAGCGCCGCACGTGGATCGTCGAAGGTGACGACGGCGGCATCCGCCTCCAGCGACTCCGCCAGCCGGGCATAGATGTTCCGGTTGGTCAGGCGGTCGTCGAGGATGGCGATCAGGGGCATGGGACTGGGCATCTCGAACG
>CALMVO010000142.1 GCA_937873205.1 uncultured Acetobacteraceae bacterium | reverse complement strand
GTGAATCACACCCCGCCGCGTCGCTCCAAGAACTTTATGGGTCCGCGTCCTAGAGGATGATCCGATCGCTTAGGCTCACGGATCATCCTCTAGCTTGTTGTTTTGACGAGCATCTTTATCCGATCGAACGAGTCCGTTCGATCGGATGATGCTCTAACGCCGGGGAACAGCACCAGCGGCACCGGTTCGGCAGGGTCGAGGCGGAACTCCCGGCTCGCCAGCCAGATCAGGCGCTCGCGCCAGACCACGGTGCCGCGGGCGTCGCCCGGCTGGCGCTTCGAGAACATGAGGTCGAGGCGTCCGGCGCCCAGCAGCTCGTAGAGCCGGCTGCTCAGTCCCACCGTCAGCTCCAGCTCGACCAGCGGATGCTCGGCGCGGACGGCGCGCAGCAGGTCCGGCAGCGCCGACAGCACGACGTCCTCGAACAGGCCGAAGCGCAGCCGGCCGCGCGATCGTTGGCGTCGATGATCTCGCGGGCGAACGCCACCATGGCCTCGCCGTCGCCGGTAAGCGCCCCCGACTTGGTGCTGCGCGAGAGCAACGTGCGGCCGACGATCTGCTCCAGCCGGCCGACATGCTGGCTGATGGTGGATTGGCCCAGTCCGCGGCGATGGGCGGCCGCGGTGAAGTTGAGCGTCTCCGCGACCGCAAGGAAGGAGCGGAGCAGGCCGGGATCGAGATCCCGATCGGGCTTATCCGACATTGCGATATTTCAGTAAGAATTATCGCGCCCCGCAATAGATTAGGTCAAGACGACCCGAGGAGCCCCGACATGAACCCTCTTCCCAGGCGCGGCCTGCTGACCGCCGCAGGCGCGATCGGAGCGGCGACCGCCGCGCGGGCGGCCACGTTCGGCAATCCGGACCGGCCGGCCGAAGGTGCCGTCAACGCCAACAAGCAGACGCTGGCGGTGATCGGGCCGCAGAACCCGGCGATCGAGAGCCAGTTTCCGTCCTTCACCAACCCGCCGACGCCGACATCAACGGAATGCCGCTGTTCTGGGCCTCGTTCAACAACGCGCACACCCGCATCCAGAGCGGGGGCTGGGCACGTCAGGTGACGCAGGCCGACTTCGCGATCTCGACCGACTTCGCCGGCGTCAACATGCGGCTCGATGCCGGCGGCATCCGCGAGATGCACTGGCACCAGCAGTCCGAGTGGGCATTCGTGAGCAACGGCACCTGCCGCATCACGATACTGGACCAGCTCGGCCGTCCGCAGGTGGCCGACGTCGGCGCCGGCGGCCTATGGTTTTTCCCGCCCGGGCTGCCGCACTCGTTGCAGGGGGTGGGTCCGGACGGCGCCGAGTTCATCCTCGCCTTCGACAACGGCGCATCATCCGAGTTCAACACGCTGCTGCTGACCAACTGGCTCGCGCACACGCCGCCGGAAGTGCTGGCGAAGAATTTCGGCGTGCCGGCCGAGACCTTCAGGAATATCCCGCTCGACAACCTCTGGATCTTCCAAGGCGAGGTTCCTGGCCCGCTGGCGGCGGATCAGGCAGCGGCGCAGGGCAATGCCGCCCGGCCGCCGCAATCCTTCGTGTTCGACCTGGCCGGTATGACACCGAACAAGCAGACCAAGGGCGGCAACGTGCGGATCGCGGATTCCACGAACTTCCACACCTCGACCACGACCGCGGTGGCGATGGTTACGGTGCATCCGGGCGGCATGCGGGAGATGCACTGGCACCCGAACGCGGACGAGTGGCAGTACTACGTGAAGGGCCAGGCGCGCATGACGGTGTTCAACACCGGGCCGCAGGCGATGACGGCCGACTTCCGGCCAGGCGACATCGGCTACATCAAGAAGAGCCTCGGGCATTACATCGAGAACACCGGCACCGACGACCTGGTGTTCCTCGAGGTCTTCAAGACGCCGCACTACGAGGAGGTCACGTTGACCGATTGGCTGACCCATACGCCGCCGGCGATGGTGGCGCAGACGCTGAACACCGATCAGGCGGCAATCAGGTCGTTCCCGCGCGGCATCCCGGACGTGCTGCCGGTCTGACGCCGACGCCGGGGTCTCGCGGCAGCGCGGCGCCCGGCCGGACCGTCCCTTATTTCTTCAGCCACCACTTCACGGGTTGCGGACCGTCGGCCTCGTCCTCCTCGTCGCCTTCGTCAGCGACGATCACGGCCTTCGCGATCCGGGGCGGCCTCGCTTCCAGCCGGCGGACCGCATCCGCCGCCTCCGCGGCCTCGGCTGCGGCGCGCTGCGCCCGGCGCCGCATCTCCTCCAGTTCCAGCTCCATGTGGCCCACGCGGGTCTGCAGGCTCCGGTTCGAGGTCTTCGCCGCCGAGAGCGCCTGTTCCGCCTCCTCGCGGGCGGCCTGCTCGGCGGCCAGCTCGGCCCTGAGCGACGCCAACGCCTCGTCGGAGTCTGATGCCGGGGCAGGCGGTTCGTGACGGCCGGCATATTCGATCGGCACCTCGCCGTCGCGCACGAAGCGGCGCCGAACTGGCTGGGTCAGCTGATGCGGCCGCGTCGATCGCGCCTTCGGGGTGCCGAGCCGGTTCAGCGAGAGCAGGAGCCGTTCCCCTTCGGAATCCTCGGCGGATGTCGAGAGCTGAAGGGTCGCCATCGGCTGCTTGTGATTCAAAGTATAACGCCTCATCGAATTCGGATGCCGTGCCGACAGATCGCCAGGCCGGCGACGGAGAACGCCGCAAGGTCGCGTAGGTTGTCCGCCCGGGTCGAAGTATAGCCGGCTCCGCTGCTGTCGTCTATTGCGTCAGAGCAGGTCGATGCCCTCGCAGGTCTTGGGATGGTCGCCGCCGAACATCGCGTCGATGAACAGCCCGAGCTTGTCGAAGGTGGATGCCTGCAGCCGGCCGTGCAGGGACCGGAACGGGCCGTCGATCAGCACCGGCACCGACACCCTGGCGCCCGATAGCTGCGCCAGCGGCCGGATCCGCAGCCGGACCGTCTCCGCGCCGAGATCGACCACGCCCTCCCCGCTCACCGTGAGCGCGCTGCTGTCCAGCGCCAGCGTCGAGATGCGGACGATGCCGCCGGCGACGGTGCCGTCCAAGCCGGCGCAGCGGATCGCGGTCTCGCCTTCGGCCGGGATGCGGCTGCCCAGCTGAGCCAGCGCCGGGCCGGCCATCCGGCGCACCGCCGCGTCGTCCAGCGTGCCGTGCGCCATGGCGAGCGTCAGCCGGCCGGCCAGCGACGACGCCAGCGCCTGCGCGCTGCCGCCCCGTGAGCCAAGGCGCGCGTCCAGACGCAGGCTGCCGGCGGCGGGCCCGGGCAGGCCGAGACTCCCGGCCCGCAGCGCCCGCGGCAGCGCCGGCGCGTGCAGCTCGAGGCCGGCCGTCGCGTCGGCGGTGCGGGCATCGCTGGCGAGCGTCCCCTGCAGCGGGCCGCCCGGCAGCGAGAGCAGCATCCGGCCGCCGTCCAGCCGAAGTGCGGCATCGACACCCGGCCAGTCCTGGCCGCGCAGGCGCACGCCGTCGGCCCGCAGGGCCAGATCGAGCGACGGGCCGCGCAGCGCCCGCCAGGGCAGCGGGTCGTTCGGGATCAGCGGGCCGGCGGCGGGTGGCGGCGCCGGCCCCGATGCGGGTGCGGACGCTGCGGGCGGCAGCAGCGCGTCCAGGTCGAGGTGGGTCGCGTGCAGCCGGGCCGACAGCAATAGCGGCGCCCGCCGCACCACCGTCACGCTGCCCGAGACGGCGCACTCTCGCGCCTCCAGGCTGGCATCCTGCAGCGTGAATCCGGCGCTGTCGGCGGCAACGCGCAGCCGGCCGGCGAGCGCCACGGCGGTCAGCGTCGGCGGCGTCCAGGCCGGCCCGATGCGGGACAGCATCGGCCGCAGCGAGGCCAGCGACGGCGCCTGCAGCCGGAGGGCGGCGTCGAGGCCGGTGGGGCCGAGCCCGTCCAGCGTCAAGCTCCCGTCCAGCGAGACGAGGCCGGCCAGGTGCGCGAGGTCCGGCCCGATGCGCAGGCCGAGCCGCAGCGACGCGTCGTGGCGGCCGTCCAGCCGCGGCGGCACGGCGAGGCCGCCCTGCAGCGCCAGCGCCTGCCCGCCCAATCCTCCCCGCGCGGCGAGGGTGGCGGTGCCGCCGGTGGCCGGCAGCGCCAGGTCGAGCGCGTCCAGCCGCAGGCCCGGCAGCCGGTCGCCGAGATCACCGCCGTCCGCGTGCAGCAAGGTCCGGCCCAAGATCGGCAGGTCGCCGGGCACCGCGCCGCTGGCCAGGTGGGCGGAGAGACGCACGCCGCGGAGTGCCGGCAGCCGCAGCTCGGCCAGCAGCGCGTCGAGCGCCTCCAGCCGCGGCACCAGAGCGTCGAGCTGCAGGTCGTAGCGGCCGGACAGCCCGGCGCGGCCAGTCGCCGTCGCGGTGGCGTCGAAGGCGGCGAGGCGTACCCGCACGACCCACGGATCGGTCACCCGGCCGATCGGCACGGCGGAGGCGTCAAGCCCGAACGGCTTGTTGTCGGCATAGACCAGGATCGCGGCCAGCGAGAGCCGGCCCCGCGCGCGCGGATCGGCGAGGTCGAGCGAGCGGATGCCAATCACGTTGGTCCGCGCCGGGAAGCGGGTGGTGACCATGCCGTTGCGGACGTGTGCTGCGCGGAACTCGAGCGGGAACCGGGCGCCGAGGACGAGGCCGCCCGGCCGGTCCCCCGGTCCGCCGAGCGTGCGGGCGGCTTCGGCGTGGAACACCCAGTTGGGCACGCCGCCGACCTGCTCGAACAGGATGTTGGGGCCGATCAGGGTCAGCCGAATGACCTCGATGCGCCGGCGCAGCAGCGAGAGCAGCGAGATCTGGGCCTCGATCCGCTCGGCCCGCGCCATGTCCGGCCGGCTGCCGCCGGGCAGGTTGGCCAGCCTGACGTCGCTGGCCCGCAGCGTCGGCCACAGCGACCAGTCCACGTGCAGTGGGCCGCGCAGGCTGAGTGAGCGGCCGGTCTCGCGCTCGACGATGGCGGCGATCTGCGGCCGGTAGCGGTCGGGCTGCAGCAGGGCGTCGGCGAGGCCGACCAGCAGCGTGGCTCCCGCCACCACCACCCCGGCCAGCAGCCCCGCCACTCGCCACCAGCGTCGTCCGACCAAGCTTCAGCCTCCCGGCGATCGGCCGGAGCGGCCCCGCTCGCGCCAGTCTGCCCAGTTCAGGCGGGCGCGCAACCGGTCGCGCTAGACGCCGCAGGGCTATCGCATTCGAGGGAGTATGAAAGGAGAAGGCCAGGGCTCTGCCCTGGACCCGTTGGGGCCTCGGGCCCCAAATCCCGATTCGTAGAAGATTGCCCATGGACGGGAGGAAGACCTAAAAAAATCGGGGCCTGGGGCCTGCGGCCCCAGGGGGGTCCCGGGGCAAAGCCCCAGGGCGTATTACTAATGGAACCGCCCCGCCAGCGCCGGCGGGCGGTTGGGGGTAA
>CALMVO010000141.1 GCA_937873205.1 uncultured Acetobacteraceae bacterium | reverse complement strand
ACCGGGCCCGGATCGCACGCGCCAGGTCCGCCCAACGCCAGCGCACCACGCCGTGTTTAGAGCGCCTAACAGAACCGCCTGATCTGGTTGAGACAGACGAGGGCGCAGCCGAGGATGCTGAAGGCCAGGTGGATATCGGCGCGGCGTTCGTAGCGGACGCTCAGGCGCCGGAAACGGTTCAGCCAGGCGTGCGTGCGTTCCACCACCCGGCGGTGACATCCGAGGCGTTGGCCGTTGTCCATGCCACGCCTGGCGATACGGGACCGGATGCCACGGGTACGGCACTCCTGGCGGCAGCGCCGGTCGTCGTAGCCCTTGTCGGCATGCAGCTTGCCGGGCCGTCGTCGCGGTTGCCCGCATCTTCCGCTCCTCACCGACGGAATGGCATCCAGCGGCGGCGCCAGCATGCGGCTGTCGTGCTGGTTGGCTGGACCGATTAGCACGCCAAGTGGCGTGCCTCTGGCGTCGACCGCAATACGGCGCTCGCTTCCTGGCCTGCCGCGATCCGTTGGGTTTGGTCCGGTAGCCCCACCCCCCTTTTTGCATGCACAGACGCGCTGTCCAGGGCGGCGCGGCGCCAGTCGAGCTGTCCTGCCGCATGCAGGCGCTCCAGCAGCACCTGATGCAAGGCCGCCCATACCCCTGCCTCGTGCCAGTCGCGCAGGCGTCGCCAGCAGCTCATGCCGGAGCCGCACCTCATCTCGGCGGGCAGCATCTCCCACGGCAGGCCGGACTTCAGCACGAACAGGATGCCGGTCAGCGCCGCACGGTCCGACAGGCGCGGTCGGCCCCCTTTTGGCTTCGGCGCCTCAGGCGGCAAAAGCGACGCGATCGCCGCCCACAGATCGTCGGGAACAAGAGGTCTGGCCATGCCTCCCATAACGCCCCGGAACCGGTTTCGTTAGGTGATCTTGGGTGCGTCGTACGACAATAATAGGAGCGTGAAGCACCCTGAATGGCCGTTGCAGCCGGCCTAATCCACGCCCTAGCTGCTTTGGCTAGATCCCAGGCAGTGCGCAATGGCTCACCGCTTGCGCGAAATTCGTTGCTCATCGTCCAGGCACGGTCCGGGCATCAGATTACGTCGTGTTCATGGTAAATTAACGATGCCGAGGCCGAATGCGATCGGAACCGGAACGTCCGGCCCGCGCCGTCCTCCACGCCCGGCGCGCCTCTCGATCCCGACTGCCAAGGCATCCCAATGACGGCATCCCATCCGGCGGCTCGACGCCTCGTCCCCTTCTTTCTCTTCTCCTGCGTCGTCGCCACCGCTGCATGGTCACCGAGAACGGCACAACCGGCGCAGGCAACGGCAACGGCGCTGCCGAGCGTGACCTTCAAGCAGATCCTGCCGAAGCAGATCGTCTACAATTACAACGCCAATCCCTGCGCGGAGAAGTACATCCCTGACGGCGGCGCGCACGGGTTCGTCCGCGCCGACGGCAAATTCGTCCTGCAGGCCCAGGAGGACGACAACTGGCAGATGGTCGGCAACAGTCCATTCAACCTGCAGGTCTCGTGCCCATCGATCCTGCCTACGAGCCGCTACGGCCTGCTCACGCGCGGCGAGACCGACATCCAGGCCACCTACACCGAGGACGGCCAGACCATCTATGGCTTCGCTGGCCAGGATCTCTCGAGGCTGAACTATGCGGAGGGCTGCGTCGACCAGGGCGGCGGCAACTGCTGGCAGAACGACATCGAGGAGGTCGTCTCAACCGATGGCGGCAACAACTTCAACTTCACCTCGACCGGCAACGGCAACGTCGCCGCGGTGAGCTATGCGCTGTCCCCGACGGGGACCACCTATACGGGCTATTTCAACACGTCCAACATCGTGAAGCGCAACGGCTACTATTACATGCTGGACTTCGTGAACGACACGGTGACCGGGGGGCGCACCTGCCTGTTGCGCACCAACAACTTGGCCGATCCGACCTCATGGCGCGGCTATGACGGTTCCGGCTTCACCGCAACGACCCTGCCCGTTGCCGGTTCGGCGGCGGCTGCTTGCGTCGGGGTCCGCGGCGGGCTGCTCGGCGTCACGAGCTCCCTCCAGTACATCCCAAGGAAGGGCATCTACATCGGCGTGTTCCAGTACGTCACGCAGCTTCCGGGCGACAAGGCGCTCGTTCCCGGCGTCTACTACTCGACCTCGGCCGACATGGTGAACTGGACCCCAATGCAGCGACTCCTGGTCCTGCCGTCGATCAGCGGGATGGGCTCGACAGACGAGGCCACCGCCTACCCGGTCCTGATGGATCCGTTCAGCAAGACCCGCAACTTCGAGACGATCGACTCCAACACCCCGGTCGTGATGTTCACAGACATCTACATCAACCAGTACGGCTCCGAGACCCTCGACCGCAATCTGTCTGCCATCCCGGTGATGATGCAATAGGCCGGTCCCGGGGACGATGGTCGGGAACATGCTCCCGCCATTGTCCCCGGCCTCTTGGATTATCCAGCCCGTTCAATCTCCAGTACGACTTTTTGCCTGAGCTCTAGGTAGTGGTGACGATTTATCTGAGCAGGATGGCGATTGAGGCGATTGGACGAAGCCTCGGAAGTTGGCGAGCAGCGTGTCGTAGGGGGTGGCGACCCGGCGGAATTGCTTGAGCTTGTAGAAGAAACGCTCGATCAGGTTTCGCTCCTTGTAAAGCGCTCTGTCATGGTCGTGCGGTCTGCAGCGGTGCCGCCGGGGCGGGATGACCGGTTTGGCACCCGTGTTGAGGATGACATCATGCAGGTGGTCAGCATCGCAGCCCTTGTCGGCGATCACCACCCCGGATCGGAGGCCTTCGATCAGCTCGCGAGCCTGGACCATGTCCTTCTCCTGTCCCGGCCCGAACAGCAGGCGCACCGGGTTACCGAGCGCATCGGCGGCAGCGTGGATTTTGGTGCTCATACGCCCGGTGTCATGCCCTGACCTGTGCTCATGATTGCGTGCCGATTGTGGTGATGCGCTGTGGCTGCTGTGCGAGCCAGTTCCAGGCGTCGCAGCACGCGTCGACGATGGCGTCGTAGCTGTCGAACACCCGGTTGCTCAGCGTGTTGCCGCGCAGAAAAGCCCAGACATTCTCGACTGGGTTCAGCTCGGGACTGTAGGGCGGCAGGTGCAACAGGGTGATGTTGTCTGGCACGCGCAGCAGGCTGCCGGTCTGGTGCCAGCCGGCACCATCGACGATCAGTATGGCATGGGCGCCAGAGCTGATCGCGGTGCTGATCTCGAGCAGGTGCAGGTTCATGGCGTCGGCGTTGGCATGGGGCAGCACCAGGGCGGCCCCGATGCCTCGGGCCGGGCAGATGGCACCGAACAGGGTGCATCAGGCGTAGCGCTGATCGCGCGGTGCCACCGGGCGCGAGCCACGCTCGGCCCACACCCGGGTCAGCGTGCCCTGCTGGCCCACTCTGTCAGGCGTCACTTGCGCCCGACCATCCTGCCACCACAGCTCCAGCTTCTTGGTCTGGGCATGCTCCGGCAGGGCTGCCCTCACGAGGGCGGCGAAGTCGCGCTGAAAGACACTTGCACCGCGGGATCGTGATTGGGATGACGC
The DNA here is from genome assembly GCA_937873205.1 of uncultured Acetobacteraceae bacterium. Lineage (GTDB taxonomy): Bacteria > Pseudomonadota > Alphaproteobacteria > Acetobacterales > Acetobacteraceae > Lichenicola. The sequence continues at coordinate 36,611 of CALMVO010000141.1, read as the reverse complement.
GGGCGGGCCACCAGGCGCCGGAAACCGAGGCGGCGCAGGACGTCGCTGATGCTGCGCTCGGCCAGCACGATGCCAAACCGGGCCCGGATCGCACGCGCCAGGTCCGCCCAACGCCAGCGCACCACGCCGTGCTTAGCCAAGTCAGGTCCTTGGCGAACCCACTCGGCCAGCTCCGCTTCCTGCTCGGCCAACAGCAGCGGCCGAGCTCCGCCGCCGTGCCGGTCAGACAATCCGGCCAGGCCCGCCTCATTATAACGGTGGACCCAGTCGCGCAGCGTTTGCCGGTCCATGCCAGCCGCCTGCACCGCTTCGGTGTGCGACTTGCGTAAGCTGCTGCGCAAGTCGGTCCTGCAGATGCTGAACCGGCTTGCTCCTGCACCCCTTCGCGAGATCATGCCGTTCAAGGATCGATAGAGCCTCATCCCGCCACAGTAGCCGGGCAACCTGGATTGGATCCTGAGTCGGATTACGCTTCGGCTTGCGCTTCTCGCTCAGCAGTAAGGTGCGCGCGCCCTGACGCGCGGTTGTGATGTCCCACCAAGTAGGGACGAAGGCGGCAGCTTTCGCGATGTGCTTCTCACCAACAACGAGGTCATGCGGTCGAACACGCGGCTGTAGAGTTCGGCTTGCGCCGGTAGCCTCAGCAAGTTGTCGCTGTCGCTCTTGAGTTCGAAGCCGCCTAGCTCACCATTAATGACCGCGATATCGATGCGCACGGTGCCATTCCAGACACCCATCTCCTGAACAACTTTGGTGTCATGATCGCACTCGTGATCGCTTGAGGCGGGCGAGCACGGCATCGCGAACATCGCGGTTTCTCATCCGCGCTTCGCAGCAGAGGCGGGAGTCGGCTGTACAGGGGTTTCGTGCACCTTTCTGTGCATTGGGATTGGGTGGGGTCAAGCCTTATGTTTAGAACGCCGGGCCGGAGGTTCGAATCCGCGTTACCACTGTGAAAGGGCAGAGTCCTGCCGGTGCCGTTCCTCCGCCTGTAGGCCCAGTTCGATCAGGAGACGGATGGCTTCGGCTTCGGTCGTGACGCGGTTCTCGAAGCGGTAGCCGTCAATCTGTAACCATAGCTCAGCCGGCAGCGATATCGTGGCACTCTACGAGCAAGGACGGGTGTACCACGTCGGCCTACACCAGCGGCTCGAGGAGCAGATGTGTCGATGGGAGCTAGGCGTCGGGGACCCACCGGACCGGGTTGACGCGCTGGTCTGGGCCGTGACGGAGTTGATATCGGGGGCGGTGGCGCAGCCGGCGCGATGGATCAGATCGCCGATCAGCCTTGGGCGATAAGGGACGTCATACGGTTCGCCGTGTTCCTGGACGTTTCCCGAGAAATCATGCGTTAAGGTGGTTTCCAACGTGGAAGTAGAAGTTTCCGCGTCTAGAATCTTAATGATAACAACATCTTACAAGGCAAGATGGTGGAGCCGAGGGGAATCGAACCCCTGACCTCCTGAATGCCATTCAGGCGCTCTCCCAACTGAGCTACGGCCCCGGTCGTCGGGCAGACCGCCTGCATGAGGCAAGCGATTGGGTGGCGGCCGTATAGCGTCGCCCGGCCATGCTGGCAAGCCTGCGGCATCCTCGACCGCCATTCGGCCGAAGACAGATCATACGATCGGTCAGCTTTCCGGGGCGCTTTCGCTCGGGCCGGATGGAGATGCCGGTGCTGAGCAGGCTGGTCGACTTCAGCGCGAACGGCCAGTCGCCGCCGCATCGCGCGATGGGTCATGCGGTCGCAGCCGGCAGTGCAACGCATCGCCGATGACGAGCGCGTCGTCGAGGTCGAGCAGGCCCAGCAGGCTGCGGGCGGCCGTGATCTGGCTGACTGCCATCCATAGGTCGGCGGCAAGGGTGGTCATGACGTACTCCTGCCGCGTGGAAGGAGAACAGAGCCCTCTTGCCGCCAGCGCCCCCGCGGATCCCATGCGACTCGCCTGGGTCCCCTTGCTCGACCGCTAGGACAGCAACACGCCATGACGGCGCAAGAACGCCAGCAGCGGCAGCATCGGCAGGCCAAGGATCGCCGCATGTTCACCCTCGACGCTCTCGAACAGATGCAGGCCGGTCGCCTCCAGCCGATATCCACCCACGCACGACAGCAGCCGATCGCCCTCGAGCGTCAGGTATCGATCGAGAAAAGCGTCTGACACCGGACGCATGCGCAGGCGGGGTTCCGCGACATGCCGCCAGACCACCTGGCCGTGTCGCCGGCAGACGACGGCGGTGTGGAGCGTATGGGACCGACCACGCAGCATCTTCAGGGCGGACTGGGCCGAGGCCAGACTGGCGGGCTTGTCGAACCAATGGCCGTCGCAGGTCAGGATCTGGTCGGCGCCGATCACGACGGCATCCGGGTCAGAGACGGCGGCAGCTTTGTGTTCGGCCAATCGGATAGCTGTCTGTGCCGGCGACAGACCGCCCGCAACCGACTGCCGTCTGATCGCCGGCTCGTCCACATCACACGGCTGGATCTCGACGACGAGGTCGACTGCCCGCAACAGGCTTGCCCGTGCCTCGGAGCCGCTCGCCAGGATCAGCCTCGGAGTCGCGGACTGCAACGGCGGCGGCGGGCTGTTCATCGATGTGGGAGTCCTGGGGTACGCGGGGATGACCAGGGGGCTCGACCGCGGCGGTACCGAGTCACGGGGATGATGTGGGCGACCGCCGACGGCGTGGAGTTGTACACAGGCCTGGTTGTACAGGAACGGGATGATCTCGGAAAATCCTGGCCGTCCAATCATTTGTGGATCGACCTTGCTGTGGACAGGTCAGGGTACAAATTCAGCAAGCCGGGTACCCCGACATCCACAGGGCCCCTTAGGACTCCCACCATTTTCTTCTTCTTCTTTCATGTTTAGAGGTCGCCGACAGTGGTGAGACCGGGTTCGACCGGATGGCCCAGAACCCGGACGGGCGGCAGGATGACCGACAAGCCTCTGTTGCGCGTGCTGTCCGGCGAGCCGATCTGGCCGCCACCAATCTGGTTGATGCGGCAAGCTGGCCGTTATCTGCCGGAATTCAGGGCGCTGCGTGCGCAAGCGGACTTCCTGACCCGTTGCACGACCCCGGACATCGCCACCGAGATCACGCTGCAGCCGATCCGCCGCTACGCTATGGATGGCGCGATCCTGTTCAGCGACATCCTGATCTTGCCGTGGGCGATGGGACAGTCGCTGCGGTTCGTCGATCAAGTCGGGCCGGTGCTGGAGCCGATCCGATGTTACGCCGACCTGCAGCGCCTACGTCCTGAGCGCGTGGCCGAGGTGACGGCGCCGATCATGGAGACGATCGGACGGCTGCGCCGGCTGCTCGATGCTCCGGCTGATCAGGCGTCACTAGGGCTTGGCCGGGCCGGCGCCACCACGCTGATCGGCTTCGCCGGGTCGCCGTTCACGGTCGCCTGCTACATGGTCGAGGGTGGCGGCTCGAAGGAATTCGCGGCGACCAGGACCATGGCCTATGCCGAGCCGGCGCTGTTCGACCGGCTGATCGATCTGCTGACGCAGGCGACCGCGCGAATGCTGTGCGACCAGATCACGGCCGGTGCGGAGGCGGTGATGCTGTTCGACAGCTGGGCCGGGCTGCTGCCGCCGCCGCAGTTCGAGCGCCACGTGATCCAGCCGAACCGGCTGATCGTGGAGGAGATCCGCCGCCATCACCCCGGGGTGCCGGTCGTGGGCTTCCCGAGGCTGGGCGGGTGGCTGGTGGAGCGTTATGCGGCAGTCACCGCGGTCGATGCGCTGGCGCTGGATACGGCTACCGAGCTCGACGTGGTGGCCGGGCTGGTGCCCCCGACGGTCGCGTTGCAGGGCAACCTTGATCCGCTCTGCCTCTTGGCCGGCGGAGATGGATTGGTTCGGGAGGCGGGCCGGATCCGCGATGCGTTGCGGGGGCGGCCGCACGTCTTCAATCTCGGCCATGGCGTGCTGCCGCAGACGCCGCCGGAACACGTGGCGGCCCTGGTCGAGGCCGTACGGCGTCCATGATCCCGGCACTGGGCCCGTATCTACAATGGGAAAAGGCGCTGCACCTGATCTCGGTGATCGCCTGGATGGCCGGCCTGTTCTACCTGCCGCGGTTGTTCGTCTACCATTGCAAGGCCGCAATCGGATCCGAGCAGAGCGAGGTCTTCAAGGTGATGGAGCGCCGTCTGCTGCGGGCGATCACCACCCCAGCGATGATCGCCGCGGTAACGTTCGGCACGCTGATGGTGCTGACACCGGGCGCCGTCAATTGGTCGGCGGCCTGGTGGTGGGTAAAGCTCGGCGGGGCGGGGCTCATGCTCTGCTTCCACGGTGCATGCGCCCGCTGGCGCCGTGATTTCGAGCAGGATCGCAACATGCGGCCGCAGCGCTTCTACCGGATGGCGAACGAGATCCCGACGGCGCTCATGCTGGTGATCGTGGTCATGGCCGTGGTGCAGCCGAGCTTGGCTGGCTGGTAAGGATGGTGGGCGCAGTAGGGCTCGAACCTACGACCCGCTGATTAAGAGTCAGCTGCTCTACCAACTGAGCTATGCGCCCGGACCCAGGGTCCCCACGGGTGACGCGCTCTTAGCAGCGGCGCTCGCCTGTGGGAAGTGGTTCGCTCCACCATTTTGCGCAAGTCGGTCCCCAACTATTGGTTCAGAAGCTGCAGCACGCCGTCGAGCTGATCCAGCGTCGCGTAATGGATGCGGATCTGGCCGCCACGGCCATGGAACTGCACCTCGACCTTCAGTCCCAGCTTCTCGCGCAAGGACCGCTCCAGGCTGGCGATCTCAGGGTCCTTGGCCGGCTCCGGTCCCACCGGCAGGCGGGCGGCGGCGGGAGCAATGCTGGCGGCCTGCCCGGCACTTTGCGTCATCGCCTCGGTCTGCCGCACCGACAGCCGCTTCGAGATGACGACGAGGGCGGCCCTGGCTGGGTCGGGATGGCCGAGCAGGGCCCGTGCATGTCCGGCGGACAGGCCGCCTTGCATGACTTCACGGCGGACGGTAGGCGGCAGCTGCAGCAGCCGGATCGTGTTGGAGATGTGGCTGCGGGATTTGCCGACGGCGCTGGCGAGCTGCTCCTGGGTCATGGAGAATTCGCCCAGCAGCCGCTGCAGTCCCTCCGCCTCTTCGATCGCGTTCAGGTCGCGCCGCTGCAGGTTCTCGACCAAGGAGGCTGCCATCGCGTCACTGTCGGAAAGCGCCCGCACGTGCACCGGCACCTCGTGCAGACCAGCCAGTTGTGCCGCACGCCATCGCCGCTCACCGGCGATGATCTGGTAGCGGTCGGGATGAGCGGGATGTCGACGCGCCAGGATCGGCTGGAGGATGCCGCGGGAGCGGATAGAGCTTGCCAGCTCCTCGAGCGCCTCCTGCTCCATCACCCGGCGGGGCTGGAACGGTCCGCCTTCGAGCCGCTCGATCGGCAGCGAGCGTGAGCCGCTGTCGGGAGCGTCAGCCGGGCTTGCTTCGGAACCGGCATCGCCAAGGAGGGCGGCCAAACCACGGCCGAGCCGGGGAGCGGCGTCTCGCCGACGGCTCACGCTGCGGGCGCCCGTTTGGCCAGACGCTCCAGAAGTTCCTCGGCAAGCCGGTCATAGGCGAGCGCACCGCTCGATCTCGGATCGTAGAGCGAGGCCGGCTTGCCGTGGCTCTGCGCCTCGGAGATGCGAATGTTGCGCGGGATCACGGTTTCGAACACTTGGGTGCCGAAGAAGCTACGGGCATCGGCGGCGACCAGTTCGGACAGGTTGTTGCGTCGGTCGAACATCGTCAGCACCATCCCTTGCAATAGCAATGTCGGGTTGAAGGCGCGGCGCACGCGCTCGACGGTGCGGATCAGCTGGCTGACGCCTTCGAGCGCGAAGAACTCGCACTGCAGCGGCACCAGGACCGACTGGGCGGCGATCAGCGCGTTCAGGGTCAGCAGCCCCAGACTGGGTGGGCAATCTATGAGGATGATGTCGTAGGGGAGCGAGGCGGCCTCGGGCAGCAGCGCGTCGCGCAGCCGGAACTCCCGGCGCTCGCGATCGACGAGCTCGATCTCGGCGCCGGCAAGCTCGTTGTCGGCCGGGACAAGCCATAGCGAGGGTATCATCGTGGAGCAGGCGACGTCGGCCGGGTCGCAGGCGTCCGCGATCAGCGCGTAGCTCCCGTTAGAACGGTTGGCATAGCTGATGCCCAGCCCGGTGGACGCGTTGCCCTGCGGATCGAGGTCAATCAGGAGCACCCGGAGCGATCGGTCGGCCAGGGCTGTCGCCAGATTGATGGCGGTCGTGGTCTTGCCGACCCCGCCCTTCTGGTTGGCGATGGCGACGATGTGCGGGATCTGTTTCGGTCCGGCGCTGGATTCACCGGCCGGGCGCCCGGTCGGGCTCTCTGACACGCCTGAGTTCACTCAACCTGAGGATGACGCCGTCCGGATCGGTACGGCTTTGTCGTTTGGAAACCGTCATGTGCCATTCCGTTTGGGCCGCGGTCAATTCGGACGCGGCACGTCGGCCCTTCAGGAACAGGCAGATGCCGTCCGGAGCAAGCAGTCGGCTAGCCCACTCGAGGAGTTGCGGGAGCGGCGCCAGGGCCCGTGCGGTCACAATCTGCGATGGTGGCAGATCGACATCGTCGATGCGCTGGGCCAGCACGATCGCGTCGGTAGCGGTCGCTCGTGCAGCCTCGCGCAGGAAGCTGGCCTTTCGCCGATCGGACTCGATCAGGATCACCGGCTGGCCGGTGGCGATCGCCAGGACCAGACCGGGAAAGCCGCCGCCGGAGCCAAGATCGATGAAGCCGGGGCCGGCAGCAAGATCTGGCAACAGCTGCAGGCTGTCGGCGATATGCCGGCTCCAGATCTGCTCAATGTCGCCGGCTGATACGAGGTTGATCCTCGTGTTCCAGTGAATCAGCAGGTCGGCGAAGGTGGCCAGCCTCTCCGATGTTTCACGTGAAACATCGGCGACAACCCAGTTAGGCAGATGTTTCACGTGAAACGTCAGGCGGCGCGGACGTGCGCCATCAACGCGGTGAGGGCGGCCGGCGTTATGCCGGGAACACGCTGGGCGGCGCTGAAATTCGCTGGCCGTGCACCCTGCAGGCGCTCTCGCATCTCCGTACTCAGGCCGCCGATGGTCGTGTAGTCAAGTGAGTCCGGCAGCCGCATCGCGGTCTCGGTCGTGAGCTGTCGGATCTCGGTGGCCTGACGACCCAGATAGCCGCGATAGCGCGCCTCGGTTCGCAGATGCGTCGCCGCCCGCGCCGACAGGCCGGCTGTCCAGGGCGCCAGCGCGGCCATCGCCGCCGGGTCAGCATCGGCCGCAAGCAGATCCAGGACACTGCGCCGGCGCCCGTCGGCCTGGACGTCCACGCCAGCCGCCTGCAGCTGCGATGATCCAAATTTCTCCTGTCCGGCTCGCCACATCGCCGCCGCGATCTCGGCCTCGTCCGCCACGAAGAGCGCGGCGCGCTCCGCCCCGACGCAGCCCCAGCCGATGCCGGCGCGGGTGAGTCGCAGATCGGCATTGTCGGCACGCAATGTCAGACGATACTCGGCGCGCGAGGTGAACATGCGATACGGCTCGCTCACGCCCTGCGTGGTGAGGTCGTCCACCATCACTCCCAGATATCCCATGCCGCGGTCGACCTGCACCATGCCGAGGCCGCCGGCCCGCCGCGCGGCATTGAGCCCGGCCAGCAGCCCCTGCGCCGCCGCCTCCTCGTAGCCGGTGGTGCCATTGATCTGACCCGCCAGGAACAGGCGCGGCATCCGCTTCAGCTCCAGCGTCGGCCAAAGTGCCCGCGGATTGGCGTAGTCGTACTCGACCGCATAGCCAGGTCGCACGATCCGAGCTCGAGCGAGCCCAGGCATTGTGGCCACCAGCTGGGCCTGCACATTGGCGGGCAGGCTGGTCGAAATCCCGTTCGGATAAACCAGATCGCTACCCGGATTGCCCGGCAGCGCTTCCGGCTCGAGGAACACCTGATGGCGGTCGCGATCAGCGAACCTGACCACCTTGTCCTCGATCGAGGGACAGTAGCGGGGACCGCGTCCGGAAATGCCGCCGCCATAAAGTGCGGAGAGGTGCAGCGTATCGCGGATCAGCCGGTGCGTCTCTGGCGTGGTCGAGCTGATCCGGCAGGACAGCTGCGGCGTGTCAATTCGGCCGGTCAGCCGACTGAACGCTTGCGGCACCTCATCCCCGGCATCCTCCGGCAGCGCCTCCCAGTCGATGCTGTTCCGGGCCAGCCGTGGTGGCGTCCCGGTCTTCAGCCGCCCCATCGGCAGACCCATCGCCGTCAGCCGCTCGGCCAGGACCATCGCCGGGGCCTCGCCGACCCGGCCGGCAGGCGTGCCCTGATGACCGACATGGACGACGCCGCGCAGGAACGTGCCGGCGGTCAGCACCACCGCGCCGGCCTTTATTCGCCGCCCGTCGGCGCATAGCACGCCGCAGGCGACGCCATCGTCCCCCATCAGCACGTCATCCACGGCCGCCTCCGCGATCCGCAGCCCGTCTGTCTCGGCCAGAAGATCCTGGATCGCCGACCGGTAGAGGGACCGATCGACCTGCGCTCGCGGACCGTGCACGGCGGGGCCCTTCGAGCGGTTCAGCAGCTTGAAGTGGATGCCGGCACGATCCGCCGCTCGGCCCATGAGGCCGTCCAGCGCATCGATCTCCCGCACCAGGTGACCCTTGCCGATGCCGCCGATCGCCGGGTTGCACGACATCGCCCCGATCGTGTCCAGCCGATGCGTTAGCAACAGCGTCCGTGCGCCAACACGTGCCGCGGCCGCGGCCGCCTCGCATCCGGCATGTCCACCGCCGACCACGATCACGTCCAACCTCTCGTCCGCGTATCCCATCGTTTCACTATCCATTCCGGCGCAGCTACTTGCCGATGCAGAACTCACCAAACACGCTGTCTAACAGATCCTCGACGCCAACGATGCCGGTCAGCCGCCCCAACGCCCGCATCGCTAGCCGTAGTGCCTCGCCACGCAGCTCCACCATCTCGAGGTCGCGGGCCGCGGCCAGCTGGCGCGCCGCCTCCGCCACGCCGGCCCGGTGCCGGGCCCGCGTCAGCGGCGGTCCGGCACCTTGGCAGGTCAAGGCATCCACGGACGCTTGAAGCCTCCGCTCCAGCGCCGTGAAGCCTTCGCCGGACTGCGCGCTGACACCGAGCCAACCCGGCGGTGCTGGGGCCAGATCGATCTTGTTCCAGACCAGCAAGGCGTCCGGCGGCCATTGATCGGACAGCTCGCTCGCGGCCAAATACAGCACGAGGTCCGCTTCCGCAGCGTGACGGCGGGCCCGCCTCACGCCCTCCGCCTCCAGCGGCTCGACCGCGTCGCGCAGCCCGGCGGTATCCACCAGCGTCACCGGCACGTCGCCCAGCACTAGCCTCACTTCGATCGCATCGCGTGTCGTGCCGGCCCACTCCGAGACCATGGCGACGTCCCGTCCCGCCAGCCGGTTGACTAGGCTCGACTTGCCGGCGTTGGGTGGTCCGACCACGGCCACGAACACCCCCGACCGCAGGCGCTGCGCACGCTGGCCATCTGCCAGATGCCGCGTCATCTCCGACAGCAGCGTCTCGATGCTGCGAGCGAGACCAGCCTCGACCTCGGGCGGCAGGTCCTCATCAGGGAAGTCGATCAGCGCCTCCTGATGCGCCAGCAGCCGGCGCAATCGATCGCTCCAGCCGTCATAGAGGCGGCTGAGCGCGCCATCTGCCTGCAGCAGAGCCTGCCGACGCTGCGCCTGCGTCTCCGCCTCGACGAGGTCGGCGATCGCCTCGGCCTCGAGCAGGTCCAGCTTGCCATGCTCGAACGCGCGCCGGCTGAACTCGCCCGGCTCGGCTGGCCGGCCGCCCAGTCGCACCAACGCATCGCAGACCGCCTCCAGGACCGCCGCCCCGGCATGCAGGTGCAGCTCGGCGCTGTCCTCGCCGGTATGGCTCGCGGGTCCCGGAAACCACAGCACCAGCGCGCGATCCAGCAGCTCGCCGGTCTCCGGCGCGTGCAGCCTACGGAGCGACGCGTATCGCGGCCGCGGCCGGCTGCCCGCCAGCGCGTCGAGCATCGGACCGCTGGCCGGGCCGCTGGTCCGGATGACGGCGATCGCCGCCCGTCCGGAGCCTGTCGCTCGCGCGAAGATCGTCGCTCGCTGCAGGGTCATGGCCGAGGGCATCGGTCGGCGCTTGACAGGCTCCCGGCACTGGCCTGGCATGAGGGGCATCCGGTCGATGCGCCGGCTCCGGAGGCGGCCGCCCTTGCCACAATTGTCACTGCATTGCCCGCTCGGCGCGCTGACCCTGACGCAGGAAGAGGACGCTATCGTCGCCCTCGACTGGGGCTGGGCCTCCGACCAGCACGAGACCAGCCTCCTCATCCGGGCGCGCGAGCAGCTGGACGCCTATTTCGACGGCGTTCTGACCCGCTTCGCGCTGCCCCTGGCGCCAGCCGGCGGCAGCGCCTATCGCCGCCGCATCTGGGCAGCGCTCGCGGCCATCCCATTCGGCGAGACCCGCACCTACGGCGAGATCGCCCGGATCACTGGTGGCTGCGCCCGCTCCGTCGGACAGGCCAACCGCCACAACCCGCTGCCGATCCTGATCCCCTGTCATCGCGTCGTCGCATCCTCCCATCTCGGCGGCTTCTCCATGCAGGGCGGTCTCGAGACCAAGCGGTTCCTGCTCGATCTCGAAATGGCCGCATGCGCCGGATCGGCAGCGCCTGCGGCCGAGGCTGCATGACCCAGGCGGTCCGCGTCCACGGCTATGGCGGGCCCGAGGCCCTGATCTGCGAAGAACTGCCGCGCCCGTCACCCGGTCAGCACGAGGTGCTGATCCGGCAGGAGGCGGTCGGCCTCAACTTCATCGACGTGTACTACCGCACCGGAATCTACAAGCTGCCGACGCTGCCGGCGGTGATCGGCATGGAGGCAGCCGGCATCGTCGAGGCGGTGGGCGCCGCGGTCGACCAGTGGAAGCCCGGCGATCGCGTGGCCTACCCGAGCCAACTTGGCGCCTATGCGAGCCATCGCGCCATCGCCGAGGATCTGGTGGTGCGGATACCCGACGCCATCGATGCGCCCACCGCGGCCGCGATCATGCTTCGCGGCCTCACCGTGCAGGCGCTGCTGCGCCAGGTGCACCGGCTGGAGGCGGGCCAGACCATCCTGGTGCATGCCGCCGCCGGTGGGGTCGGGCTGCTGCTCTGCCAGTGGGCGGCGCACCTGGGCGCCACCGTGATCGGCGTGGTCTCGACCGAGCGAAAGGCCGAACTGGCCAGGGTGCACGGTGCCGCGCACGTGATCGTCGGGCTGGACGATCTGCCGGCCCGAGTGAGACGTATCACCGGCGGCGCGCTGCTGCCGGTGGTCTATGACAGCGTCGGCCGCGACAGCTTCTTGGCCAGCCTGGATTGCCTGGCGCCGCGCGGCCTGATGGTCAGCTACGGCAACGCCTCCGGCGAGGTCATCGGCGTCGCGCTGAGCCAGCTGGCGCAGCGCGGCAGCCTCTACGTGACGCGGCCCAAGCTGATGACCTTCATCGCCAAGCGAACCGCCCTGGAGCAGGCGGCGGCCGAGCTGTTCGACGTCGTCACAAGCGGCGCCGTCCGGGTCGAGATCGGCCAGCGCTTCCCGCTGAGCCGGGTTGCCGACGCCCATCGCGCACTGGAAGCGCGTGCTACGACCGGCAGCACCGTGCTGATTCCGGACTGAGCGTTCCGACCGCCGGCGCCACCCGGCGATCAGGTATTCATCGCGTCGAAGAAGTCCTGGTTGGTCTTGCTGTATTTCAGCTTGTCGAGCAGGAAATCCATCGCATCCATGGTGCCCATCGGCTGCAGGATACGCCGCAGCACCCACATCTTCGATAGGGCGCCCTTCTCGACCAGCAGCTCCTCCTTGCGGGTGCCGCTCTTGGTCACGTCGATCGCCGGGAAGGTGCGCTTGTCGGACAGCTTGCGGTCCAGGATCAGCTCCGAGTTGCCGGTGCCCTTGAACTCTTCGAAGATCACCTCGTCCATGCGCGAGCCGGTATCGATCAGCGCGGTGGCGATGATGGTCAGCGATCCGCCCTCCTCGATGTTGCGGGCGGCGCCGAAGAAGCGCTTGGGCCGCTGCAGCGCGTTGGCATCGACGCCGCCGGTCAGCACCTTGCCGGACGACGGCACCACGGTGTTGTAGGCGCGCGCCAAGCGGGTGATGGAGTCCAGCAGGATCACCACGTCGCGCTTGTGCTCGACCAGCCGCTTAGCCTTCTCCAGCACCATCTCCGTCACCTGCACGTGCCGCGTCGCCGGTTCGTCGAAGGTGGACGACACCACCTCGCCCTTCACCGTGCGCGCCATGTCGGTGACCTCCTCCGGCCGCTCGTCGATGAGCAGCACGATCAGGAACACCTCGGGGTGGTTCTGCGAGATCGCGGTGGCGATGCTTTGCAGCATCACCGTCTTGCCGGTGCGCGGCGGCGCCACGATCAGGGCGCGCTGACCCATGCCGATGGGCGATACCAGGTCGATCACGCGGGGCGTGAAATCCTTGGTCTGTCCCTTGGCCGTGACCGGCGCGCTCTCGTTCTCCATCTTGAGGCGCCGGTCCGGGTAGAGCGGCGTCAGGTTGTCGAAGTTGATGCGGTGCTTCACCGCCTCGGGCGGCTCGAAGTTGATGGTGTTGAGCTTCAGCAACGCGAAGTAGCGCTCGCCGTCGCGCGGCGCCCGGATCTGTCCCTCGACGGTGTCGCCGGTGCGCAGCCCATAACGCCGCACCTGGCTTGGGCTCACGTAGATGTCGTCCGGGCCCGGCAGGAAGTTGGCCTCCGGCGAGCGGAGGTAGCCGAACCCGTCGGAGAGGATCTCCAGCGTACCCTCGCCGTGGATCGCCTGGTCGTTCTCGGCCAGGTTCTTCAGGATGGCGAACATCATGTCCTGCTTGCGCAGCGACGAGGCGTTCTCGATCTGCAGCGACTCCGCGTAGGAGAGCAGGTCGGACGGTGTCTTCTTCTTGAGTTCGGCGAGGTGCATGGGACGTCCCGGGCGATCGGTCGCACAGAGGAGCCGGAACGACACGGCCACGCAGGTGGCCGCCAAGCGCGTCAACGAGAACGGGATGAACCCGAGCCTGTTCGACCGACATCGTTCCGAGTGGAGGGATCCCGGAATGGCAGGTCTGCCGCGGGACGGTCGGAAGCTAGATGGCCCTCGCGACTCCGTCAAGGCGACGCCGCGCGGACGCCTCTCCCGACCTCAGGACACTGGGTCGAACGAGGCCTGCGTCAGCCAGTAGGGCCCGGAGACCGCGTCGTTGTCCCACCACGACACAAGCCGCGTCAGCAGGCCCGCCCGGCGTGGCCGCGAGACGATCTCCCCCGACAGCGCCGTGTCCGTGCAGACGCCGGAGAGCGTCACCTCCCCGGCTGGCAGCGAGAGGCGTAGCGAGCACGCGCCGCCAGCGAGCCGGCCCACCACGGGACCGGACGCCACCAGCCGGCGCTGCCGATCGAACAGGATGGCGTCGCCCCGCAGCACTCCCTGCGCGTCCGGGGCCGCGAGGCCGATCGAGAGGTGGACCGGCGGCTGGCCGACCGCCTCCGCCACCCCCGGCACGGTGCCCTGCAGCGATCCGCCATATCGGTAGGGCTCGGCCGCGATCCGCAGCATCAGCGCGGCCGGGTCGGTCGCCGCCCGCGCCGGCACCGCCACGGGCAGGATTAGCATCGCTGACATCAGGGCCACGATACGGTGCCTCATCCTGCCCGCTCCCTTCCCCGCCGCAGCGTCAGTTCCTGCCGAGCCAGCCCTTGCGCCAGAACCAGATCATCGGCAGCACCACGGTCAGCGCCATCAGGGTCAGCGCATACCAGTAGCCGTACTTCCAGTTCAACTCGGGGATGTCCTTGAAGTTCATCCCGTAGATGCTGGCGATCAGGGTGGGCGGGATGCCGACGATGCTGACCACGGTCAGGATCTTGATGCCGTTGTTCTGCTCGATGTTGATGAAGCCCAGCGTCGCGTCCAGCAGGAACTGCACCTTGTTGTTCAGCTGGCCGTCATAGTCGTTGAGCGATGCGATGTCCTTGGACAGCAGGGTCAGCCGTGTCTTGAACCGCTCCTGGCACATGCGCTCGCCGTTCTCGCTCATGTAGAGCGCGATCCGCTGCATCCCCAGCAGGCTGTCGCGCATGCCTGACACCAGATCGGTCTCCTGCCCCACCTTCTGCAGCAGCCCGCGCATCATGCGGTCGACGTTGCGCCCGCGCGGCTCCGGCGTCTGGAAGATCCGCTTCGAGAGCTGGTCGAGCTGCCGTCCCGACATCTCCAGCAGGTCGGCCAGCCGGTCGACGATCGCCTCCAGCAGCAGCAGCATGCTGTCCTCGGCGTCGTGCGGCGCCGGCTGCTTCGCCAGCCGCTTACCCACCAGATCGAACACCGGATAGTCGCTGTAGCGGATGGTCACCAGGTGATTTCGGCTCAGCACGAAGCCCACCGGGGCGCTGAACACCAGCTCTTCGGTGCGCCGTACCAGCGGCGTCGACAGGTACAGGGTCTCGTCCTCGACATAGACCCGGCTCGAGCTCTCGATCTCCTCGACGTCCTGCCGAGTCGGCATCCGCAGCCCGGTCAGCTGGCCGGCGAGCGCCCGCTCCTCCTCGGTCGGATCGAGCAAGTCGAGCCAGGCGGCACCGTCGCTGTCCGCCTCGGACGACACGGCGACCGGAGGTCGGCCTGGCGGATGGGCGATGAACATGCGGGTTCCTGCGGCGGTCGTTGCTTGATTGGCTGCGGCGGCGGCACCGTGTCAACGACGGGGCCGGACCCATATCCTCGTCGGAGCCCGTCCGCGTGACCTGCGCTGCCCCGTGCGCTAGAACCCGTCGCCTCCGGAGGGCCCGACCGTGAACCTGTCCCAGACCCTGCCGCCGGTGCCCGCTGCCGGCGCCGGCGATCCCGTCTCAGTCCAGCTCGCCGACCGCGCCGCGGCGGACCGTGCTGCCGTGCTGCGCCCCAACACGCTGCGCTCCGGCCCGGACGAGCGCGGCCGCTTCGGCCCGTTCGGCGGCCGCTTCGTTGCCGAGACGCTGATGCCGCTCGTCCTCGAGCTGGACCAGGCCTACGAGGCCGCGAAGCGCGACCCCGCCTTCCGTGCCGAGCTCGACCACTACCTGAAGGACTATGTCGGCCGCCCCAGCCCGCTCTGGCACGCGAGCCGCCTCGGCGCCGAGCTGGGCGGTGCGCGCATCTACCTGAAGCGCGAGGAGCTGAACCACACCGGCTCGCACAAGTTGAACAACGTCATGGGCCAGATCCTGCTGGCCCGGCGCATGGGCCGCACCCGCATCGTCGCCGAGACCGGCGCCGGCAGCCATGGCGTCGCGACCGCCACCGTCTGCGCGCTGTTCGGCCTCAAATGCGTGATCTACATGGGCGCCGTCGACGTCGAGCGGCAGAGATCGAACGTGTTCCGCATGCGCCTGCTCGGCGCCGAGGTGCACCCGGTGACGACCGGCGCCGGCACCCTCAAGGACGCCATGAACGACGCCATGCGCGACTGGGTCGCCAACGTCGCGGACACCTACTTCCTGGTCGGCACCGTCGCCGGCCCGCATCCCTATCCGGCCATGGTGCGCGACTTCCAGTGCGTCATCGGCGAGGAGGCCCGCGTGCAGATGCAGGAGGCCGAGGGCCGGCTGCCGGACGTGGTGGTCGCCGCGGTCGGCGGCGGCTCCAACGCCATGGGCATCTTCCATCCCTTCCTCGACGACCCCGACGTGGCCCTGATC
The DNA here is from genome assembly GCA_937873205.1 of uncultured Acetobacteraceae bacterium. GTDB lineage: Bacteria > Pseudomonadota > Alphaproteobacteria > Acetobacterales > Acetobacteraceae > Lichenicola. Next base: position 20,848 of record CALMVO010000141.1, on the reverse strand, counting down.
GGCGTCGAGGCGGCCGGACGCGGCCTCGACAGCGGCGCGCAGGCCGCCAGCATCAGCCGCGGCCGTCCCGGCGTGCTGCACGGCAACCGCACCTACCTGCTGCAGGACCGCGAGGGCCAGATCCAGGAAGCGCACTCGATCAGCGCCGGCCTCGACTATCCGGGCATCGGGCCCGAGCACAGCTGGCTGCACGAGATCGGCCGCGCGCGGTATGTCGGGATCACCGATGACGAGGCGCTGGAGGCGTTCCAGCTCTGCACCCGCACCGAGGGTATCATCCCCGCCCTCGAATGCGCACACGCGCTGGCCCACGTCGCCAAGATCGCGCCGACCATGGGCCGGGACCAGATCATCCTGATGAATCTGTCCGGCCGCGGCGACAAGGACATCTTCACGGTGGCGGAGCATCTCGGAGTGAAGATGTGAGCCGGATCGCCGCCCGCTTCGCCGCCCTGAAGGCAGCTGGCCGCGGCGCCTTGATCCCGTACCTGGAAGCCGGCGACCCCGACATGGCCACCGCCGGGGCGATCCTGGCCGGGATGCCGGCCGCCGGCGCCGACCTGATCGAGATCGGCCTGCCGTTCAGCGACCCGATGGCCGATGGCCCCACCATCCAGGCCGCCGCCCGCCGCGGCCTTCGCGGCGGCGCCACCATCGACCGCACGCTGGAGATGGTGGCCGGCTTCCGCCGCACCGATGCCGATACGCCGGTCGTCCTGATGGGCTACCTGAACCCGATCGACAGCTACGGCCCGGCCCGCTTCTGCGCCGCCGCCGCCGCCGCGGGCGTGGACGGGCTGATCATCGTCGACCTGCCGCCGGAGGAGGCCGACCTGCTGGAGCCGCACGCCGCCGCGCACGGCATCGACATCGTCCGGCTGGTCGCCCCCACCACCACGCCCGAGCGCCTGCCGCTGGTGCTCGCCGGCAGCTCCGGCTTCATCTATTACGTCAGCATCACCGGCGTGACCGGCACCCGCACCGCCTCCGAGGCCGAGCTGGCGCTGGCCCTGCCGCGGCTGCGCGCCGCCACCGACCTGCCGGTGGCGATCGGCTTCGGCATCCGCACGCCCGCCCAGGCCGCCGCCGCCGTGCGGGTCGCCGACGCCGCCGTCGTCGCCTCCGCGCTGATCGAGACGCTGGCCGGTAGCCTGGATGAGGGTGGCCATGCCGGTCTCGATACGGTCAGGCTGGTGCTGGAGCAGGTCAGGACCATTGCTGATGGCATGAGGCCAGGGGCTCTGCCCCTGGACCCCGCCAAAGGCTCGCCTTTGGAAACCGCTTTATAAATGGGTTCCAAGGGCCGCGGCCCTTGGCGGGTCCAGGGCAGAGCCCTGGCCTTACTTCGGGAAACACCATGAGCTGGCTCACCACCTACGTCCGCCCCAAGATCCGCAACCTGCTCGGCAAGCGCGACGTGCCGGACAACCTCTGGACGCAGTGCGAGTCCTGCAATCAGATGATCTTCAGCAACGATTTGCGGAAGTCGCTGAACGTGTGCCCGCATTGCGGCCATCACATGCGCGCCCTGGTGGACGATCGGCTGGCCTGGACCTTCGACGACGGCGCCTGCACCCGCATCGAGCTGCCGCGCGCGCCCAGTGACCCGCTCGGCTTCCGCGATCAGAAGAAATACACCGACCGCCTGAAGGAGAATCGCGCCCGCACGCATCTCGACGAGGCCCTGGTGGTGGCACACGGCGCCATCGGCGGCATGAAGGCCGTCGTCGCCGTGATGGCGTACGAGTTCATGGCCGGCACCATGGGGGCGGCGCTGGGCGAGGGCATCGTCGCCGCGGCACGGCTTGCGGTGCTGCAGCAGGCGCCGCTGGTGGTGTTCACCGCGTCGGGCGGCGCCCGCATGCAGGAGGGCATGATCAGCCTGATGCAGATGCCGCGCACCACGATCGCGGTGCAGATGGTGAAGGATGCCGGCCTGCCCTACGTCGTGGTGCTGACCAACCCCACCACCGGCGGCGTCACCGCCAGCTTCGCCATGCTGGGCGACATCCAGATCGCCGAGCCGAACGCGCTGATCGGCTTTGCCGGCCCGCGGGTCATCGAGCAGACGGTGCGGGAAACCCTGCCCGACGGCTTCCAGCGTTCGGAATACCTGTTCGCGCACGGCATGCTTGACATGGTCGTGCCCCGTGGCGCCCTGCGCGATACGCTTGGCCGGCTGCTGCGGCTGCTGTCCGTGAAGGACCAGCGCGCGACCGCCGCCTGACATGGGCGCCACCGGCCCGCTTCCGGAGTTCACCGGCCGTCCGGGCATCGTGCTGGAGCGCCTGCAGCGCCTCTACCCGGTCCTGATCGACCTCAGCCTCGGCCGCCTCGAGGCGCTACTGGCTTGCCTCGGGCATCCCGAGCGGCGCCTGCCACCGGTGATCCATGTCGCCGGCACCAACGGCAAGGGCAGCACCTGCGCCCATGCGCGCGCGATCGCCGAGGCCGCCGGGCTCGTCGTCCACGCCACCACCAGCCCGCATCTGGTCGACGTCCGGGAGCGGTACCGCGTCTCTGGCCGGCTGGTGGCCGAGGACCTGCTGATCGACACGCTGGAGCGCATCGAGCGCGTCAACGATGGCGCCCCGATCACCGTGTTCGAGGTGCTGACGGCTTGCGCCTTCCTGCTCTTCGCCGAGCATCCGGCCGATCTCGCCATCATCGAGGTGGGTCTCGGCGGCCGCCACGACGCCACCAACGTGCTGCCGTCGCCGGCCGCCTGCGCCATCGCCTCGCTGTCGATGGATCACGAGGCGTTCCTGGGCCACACGCTGGATGCGATCGCCGCCGAGAAGGCGGGAATCGCCAAGCCTGGCCGGCCGCTGGTTACCGGGCGCCAACCCGAGGCGGCCCTGGCGGTCATCGCGGAGGAGGCCGCGCGTTGCTCGGCGGCGCTGCTGCTGCGCGACCGCGACTGGCATGTCGAGCCGGCCGGCGAAGGCCTGCGCTACGACGACGGGCACGGCAGCCTGGCGCTGCCGCTGCCGGGCTTGCCCGGCCCGCACCAGATCGATAACGCCGGCCTGGCCGTGGCAGCGCTCCGCGCCGGCGGCCTCGCTCTGCCCGACGCCGCCTTCGCCGCCATCGCGCGCACCCGCTGGCCGGCTCGCCTGCAGCGCCTGGACGGCCGGCTGGCCCGGTCGATGCCGGCAGGCTGGGAGCTCTGGCTCGATGGCGGCCACAACCCGGGCGCCGGCGAGGCCCTGGCCCGGACCGTGGAAGGCTGGGCCGACCGCCCGCTGCACCTGCTGGTCGGCATGAAGCAAAGCAAGGACCCAGCCGGTTTCCTGGCGCCGCTGCTGCCGCTGGCCGAGTCGGTCTGGGCGGTCGCGGAGCCCGGACAGCACCTGGCCCTGCCGGTGGAGGCGATCGTCGCGGCCTCCGGCGGACGCGCGCGGCCGGGGCCGCTCGTGGCGGATGCGCTGGCGGCGCTGGCCTCGACCCCGCCCGGGCGGGTGCTGATCTGCGGCAGCCTCTACCTCGCCGGCGAGGTGCTCAAGGCCGACGGCTGGACTCCGGAGTAGGCAGGGACCCCACCCCAATAGGATCGGTCCGAAGGTAGCGCAGGCCGACGACCGCGGCGGCGATCCCGGATGCGGCGCCGACGCCGAGCGCCCAGCGTGGACCGAACCGATCCGCGACCCAGCCCACCAGCGGCGCGCCGAGCGGGGTGCTGCCGAGCGCCACGGCGAACATGATGGCGATGACCCGTCCGCGCATCGCCGGCGCCACCGAGAGCGGCACCAGGCTGAACGACGATGGGGTGAAGGTCTGCGCGCACGCGCCGACCAGGATCAGGGCAAGGCCGAACGACCACGGGCCGGGCATGGAGGCCGCCAGCCAGAGACCGAACCCGAACGTCCCGATCAGGAACAGCATGAGCAGCACCGTCCGCAGGTCGGTCCGCGACCGCACGGTACGGAAGCCTTCAGCGAGGCCGCCGCGTGTCGGCACGCCCCGCTCCGGCCGGTGCAGCGATCGCACGCGGAGCAGGCACAGCGACGCAATGACCGCGAGATACGAGGCGGCGTTGAGCAGGAACACCCAGCCGGTTCCGATCGCGGCGATCAGCAGCCCGGCCAGCGCCGGCCCGATCATGCGCGCGGCATTGAATGAGGTGGAGTTCAGCGCCACCGCGTTCGACAGGTGCGCCTCTCCGACCAGCTCCGACACGAAGCTCTGTCGTGCCGGCGCGTCGAAGGCGGCGGCGCAGCCGAACAGGAAGGCGAACCCGTAAACCTCCCAGAGCCGCACCAGCCCGGCCACCGTCAGCAGCCCCAGCACCAAGGCGAGCAGGCCCATCGCGGCCTGCGTCGCCAGCAACAGTCGCCTGCGATCGAGATGGTCGGCGGCGAAGCCGGTGATCGGCAGCAGCAGCAGCTGCGGCCCGAACTGGCAGGCCATGACCACGCCCACGGCGGCGCCGCTGTGAGGGGTGAGCCCGGTCAGCACAAACCAGTCCTGCCCGGTGCGCTGCATCCAGGTCCCGGTGTTCGACACGATCGCGCCGGCCGTCCAGACGCGGTAGTTGTAGCCGGCCAACGACCGGAAGGTGCTGCTCATCGGTCGCGCAAGGTCCTCGTGGTCGGGGTGTGGTTCCAGCTCAACCGGAGGCCGGCGTATCGCGTTCCCGTGGCGGCGACAGGGAGCCGCTCATGGACGAGGTCAGGATGGTCCGCACCGCGCCCTGGCTGAGGATCCGGCGGGTATCGCGCGCCAGTGCTGGCGGCTGTGGTCGCCGTCGATGGCGGTCGAGGAGGCCGAGTTCGCCGCCACCGCTGTTTCCTGGCGCAACCCGGACCATGCCGACGTCGTGGCGCACTCCTACCGCCACCGCCATGGCGAGGCCGCCGGCGGTCCCGCCCTGGAGGATATTGAGCGCGCCCTCCTGGCGCAGCCGCGGATCACGGTGCCGACCATCGTGCTCGATCCGGTCGAAGACGGCGTGCATCCGATGCCTGAGGTCGATCCCTGGTCGACGCGTTTCGGCAAGGTCTACGAGCGCCGTTGCATCGATCGCGCCGGCCATTTTTGCCGCGCGAGCGACCTGATGCTTTCGCGGCCGCGATCCGCGACATCGCGGGGCAGACGTCGCCTTGATCCGCTTGCGTTTGCGCAAGACGGGGTTTTTGCTCGCTCGACGCCGCAGGCAGGGACCAGAGCGATGCGCAAGGTGATCCTCGACACAGATCCGGGCGTGGACGACGCCATGGCGCTGCGCTTCCTCACCCGCCGGCCGGAGCTCGAGCTGGTCGGTCTCACCACGGTGCACGGCAACGCCGACATCGACACCGTCACCCGTAACGCGCTCCACCTGAAGGACCGCTTCGGCTTCGCGGCACCCGTGGCGCAGGGATCCGGCGTCACGCTCCTGAACCGCTTGGGCCAGCCGGCGCCGCAGGTGCACGGCGAAGGCGGCCTCGGCGGCCTCGTGCTGCCGGAGCGCTGCCAGGCGGTGCCCGACGGCCGCCGTGCCCACCGCATGATGATCGACCTGATCCGCGACCACCCGCACGAGATCACGCTGATCGCGGTGGGGCCGCTCACCAATCTCGCCCGGCTGCTCGACAAGGACCCGGAGGCGGCGCGCCTGGTTGCCGGCGTGGTGGTGATGGGCGGCGCGTTCGGCACGCACGGCCATACCGGCAACGTGACCCCGGTGGCCGAGGCCAACGTCGCCAACGACCCCGAGGCGGCCGACGCGGTGCTCACCGGCCCCTGGCCGGTCACCGTGATCGGCCTCGACGTCACCCAGCAGGCGGTGATGGACGGCGCCTATCTCGACCGGTTGCGCGACGAGGGCGGCACCGACGGCCGGTTCCTGCATGCGGTGTCATACGCCTATCGCGGCTTCCACCAGCGCAGCCGGCGGCTGGACGGCATCTTCGCGCATGACATCCTGGCGGTCGCCTATGCGATGCGGCCGGAGCTGTTCACCCTGCGCCGCGGCCCGATCCGGGTCGTGTGCGGCGGCCTCGCCGCCGGCCAGACGATCCAACGGCCGGACGGTGCCGCCTTCCCGCCCGGCGCCTGGGACGCGCACCCGGCGCAGTCGGTGGCGGTCGATGTCGATGTCGAGGGCGTCCTGGCCCTGTTCGCCGGCACCTTCATCGGCGGTCAGCCCGAGCCGGAGCCGCCCGTCAGCAGGTAACAGGCGCAGCCGGCACTTTGCGAGGCGTCGGGGTCCGCCTCCAGCAGCTCCTCGACAGCGTGGCGTCGGACCCGCAGCACGACGAAGTCCGCCGGTCCGTCGAGGATCACGTCGTAATCCTCCGCCAGCACCGACAGCCAGTACGACACACCCTGGCGCTCGGTCAGGATGATCGGGTCCTGCGCGTTCACCGTCAGGCCATGGCGCAGCGCACCGTCCGCCTCGGTGCGGATGCCGATGTGATAAAGATAGGAATCGGAGCGGTCGGTCGGCCGCAGGCTGCGATGATCGACCGGCTGCAGCGGCACCGCTTGCGGATCGAGATGATACGCGGCCCTCTGCTCCGGCTCCGGCTCCGGCTCCGGCTCCGGCTCCGGCTCCGGCTCCGGCTCCGGAGCTGCGGGCATCGGCTCTGCCGCCGTCGGCGGTTCCGCATCCGGGGCGACCACCCCCTCCTCGCTCGCGAACAGATCCTCCTCGGCCGGCCTGGCTGCGGCCTTCCGTCGTCGCCGCGGCGGCGCATCGACGTCGGGCGCGGACGGGGCAGGGTCCGGAACGGACAGCGGCAGCTCGTGGGTCAGCATCGCGGCGCGCGGCGCCGGACCGCGTCCCTGGGCCGCGCGCGCCCGATCGATCCGGCGGCGCAGCGTCGCATCGGCAGGAGGCTCGTCGGACATGGCAGCGGCGAGCCTCGCATCGGCGGCGGCGGTGCGCCAGTAGTGCGCGATCGCCTCGCCGGCATCGCGGGCGCTGCCGATGCGGCGCAGTACCCGGCCGGCGGCATCCTCGATCCGGAAGATCGGCAGCCTGGTGACCGGGCTCAGCAGGCCGGCCGGCCGCGCCCTGATCCTGCCGACGCTGGTCGAGGCCGGCTCGGTCATCGTCAGCGGCGCGGGCCGCCCGTCGCCTTCGCCGGCGCGGAAGCCGCCGCCGGGGCCAGGTCCTCTTCCAGCACGATGATGTTGATCGAGAACGACACCTCGCCCTCGTCCTCGTCGCGGTGCACGGTGCCGATCACCTCCCGGCCGACCGCGAGCTCGGTGGTGGCCCCCTTGCGCGGCGGCGCCACCACGTTGACCTGGTCGTTGCCCAGCAGCGTGCGCAGGTAGGCTTGGACGCGGGTGATGTCCGAGGCGTTCATGAGGCGACCTTTCTATGGGCGCCGTCGGGATAGGCCAAAACATCCCGGGATAAAACACCCCCGATCGATGGTTCCGCCCCTGGCATCTAGGCCAGCGCCGCCAGCACGCTGCTGGCCAGTGCCGCGCGGGAGAAGTGTCGCTCGGCGTAGGCGAGCTGGGCGGCGGCCTGCCGCATCCAGAGCCGGTCGTCCTGCAGCAGCGCCGCCAGCGCGTCCGCGAGCGCGCCAGGGTCGTCCGCCACCGGCACCAGCGCCTCCAGCCCGGGCAGGCCTTCGGCGCCGATCCGCGTCGTCACCAGCGGCAGCCCCTGCTGCAGCGCCTCGACCACCTTGCCCTTCACGCCAGCGCCGGCCCGCAGCGGCACGATCGCCGCCCGCGCGCCCGCATAGCGCGCCAGCAGCGCCTCGCTGCCGAGGCTGCCGGTGACCTCGACCCCGTTCCCAACCTCGGTCCCGGCCAGCGCCCGCACCGCCTCGGTCGGATGCGATCCCGCCAGCACCAGCCGCACGTCCGGCAGCGCCCGCCGCACCAGCGGCAGGATCTCGCTCACCAGCCAGGCGGCCGCATCGACGTTCGGCGGATGCGCGAAGCCGGCCACGAACAGGATCGTCTGGCCAGCCGGCGGCGCCGTCCGCGCCTGGAACCGGTCGTAGCCATACGGCACCACCACCCGTGTCTGGGCGGCGGGCACCAGCCTGCGCACCAGCGCCGCCTCCTCCTCCGACAGATAGAGGCTGACGTCGAACAGCCCCCAGAGCCGCCGTTCGAGCCGCTCCATCGTCGCCGCCTCGGCGAGGCCGGCGCCGTCGCCGGTGAGCTCGGCCTGCCGCCGCATCCGCAGGTGATGCACGTCGTGGCCGAAGAAGCTGAGCCGGGCGCCGGTGTGGCGCAGCAGGTCGGAAACGAACTCGACCGCCACCGTCGGCCGCATCACCAGCACGTGGTCGAGCTCGGCGCCGTGGCCGGCGATCCAGTCCGGGAACCCCAGCGGCAGCCTGTTGTCCAGCACGGTGACGCCGATGGTCTCCAGCAGGTGGGTGTAGTCGTTGTGGGCGCGGTTCTGCGGCCAGAAGCTGACCACCCAGCCGGCATCGCGCAACGCCGCGAGCAACCCCAGCGTGCAGCGCGAGCCGGCGTCGCGGTCCGGCTCGGGCACGTAGTGGTCGATCACCAGGATCGTCGGCCGGCCCCGCGCATGCTCGCGCGCCCGCATCGGCTGCACGCCGACGGGAAGGTGCTCGGCCGCCAGCAGCTTCGGCCAGCGCGCCAGCATCACGTGCCGGTTCGCCTCCTGCCGCGCCTTGATGCCGCTGCCGATGTCGGTGCCGTGCGACAGCCCCTCATGGTGGATCACCGTGCTGGCCGGCTGCAGCAGCACGCGCAGGCCCCGGGCGCGGATGCGGAAGGCGAGGTCGGTATCCTCGTAGTAGGCCGGCGCGAACGCCGGGTCGAAGCCCTGCAGCGCCTCGAACAGGTCGCGCCGCAGCAGGATCGAGGCGCCGGACACGTAGTCGGTGTCGCGCACCGTGTTGTATTGCGGCAATTTCGGATCGTCGCCGCGGCCGTAGTTCCAGCCGGTGCCGTCCTGCCAGACGATGCCGCCCGCCTCCTGCAGCCGTCCGTCCGGAAACAGCAGCCGGGAGCCGACCAGCCCGGCATCGGGCCGCGCCTGCGCCAGCCGCACCAGCGCGTCGAGATACCCCGGCAGCGGCTCGGTATCGTTGTTCAGGAACAGCAGGTAGCTGCCGCGGGCCAGCCGCGCGGCCGCATTGCAGTTGAGCAGGTACCCCAGGTTGCGCGGATTGCGGACCAGCCGCAGGCCACGGACGGCGGCCAGGAGCCGCAGCTCCGGGTCGTCGGAAGCGTCGTCGGCGACGATGACCTCGTACGGGGTCGTCGTCGCGGAGGCGGCGATCGCCTGCAGGCAGCGCAGCGTCGCCGGTACCTGCCCGAAGGCCGGCACGATGATCGAGACCACCGGCGCCTCTGATGTCGGCAGCACGACGACGTCATCCGCAGCGGGCGGCGCGGTGACGGGCTCGTCCGGCGCGTCGCGGGGGCCTGGCGTCGCCACCGGCTCGGCCACGACCGTCCCACCCGATGCGGGTACGACCGCCACCATCCGGCGATGCGCCGCGTGGGCGCGCAGCCGCGCCGGTCCCTGCAGCGTCAGCCCCCACCAGCAGATCCGCAGCGCGCGCCGGCCGGCCCGTGCGGGGCCGGGGAAGCGTTCGAGCAGCCGGCGCAGCGGCCAGGTCGCGCGCCAGACCGCACTCGCCTGGTAGGAGGCGACGTGCAGCCTGAGCTGCTCGATCTCGGCCTGCTGCTGCTGGATGCGCCCGTGCAGGGCCGCCTCGTCGATCGGGGCGGGGACCGGTTCCGCGGGCACGACCTCGATCGGCGACGCTGGCGGCGGCGGCGCTGGACGGCTCCGCAGCGCCTCGCGCATCGCGCCCAACAGGGCTTCGGTACGCAGGAGGGAGAGCCGCAGCGCCGCGATCTCGGCGGCATCGTCGTCTCCGGCAGCGACGCTCATCGCCGGGTTCGGGTCTGGGCCAATTCGGGGCGGGGCGCGGCCGCGCCGAGGCCGGTCAGGCGGTGTGGCGGCGTTCGCGCGCGACCAGCTCGATCTCGATCTTCACCTGCGGGATGTCGAAACCGCCGACCAGGCGCAGCGTCGCCGCCGGTCGGGCCTCGCCGAAGACATCGCGCAGCAGTGGCAGGCAGGGCTGGAACGTGTCGCCGTCCGTCAGCAGATAGATTACCCTGACCACATCGCTCATCGACAGCCCGACCGCCTGCAGCGAGTGCGCGCCGTTCATCAGGGCGTGCCGGCACTGCTCGGACAGGCGTTGCGGGAAGCCGCCCTGGCAGCGATCGAAGCCGGTGACGTGGCGCACGCTGACCTCGCGGCGCCCGTCGCGCGGGTTCCGGTGAGTCGTGGCACCCATGGCGGTCTCGATATCCGGCAATGGCGGTCTCGCCAGCATCAGCACGATCGGACCTCCGTCTCACCAGGCCCTCACATTTATGTTATTATCGACAAAGCTACAAGGTTCCTGCGGTGCCTTTAACATGTGCGTGAGTGTGCAGTCACCGGCTGGCGTCGATCAGGGATCCGCGCCGTGACGGCGCAGCCACGCGGCGTTCTGTCGCTGCATGCCGCCTGCGCGGCGCGGCGCGGTGTCGGCATATTGCTGCTCGGAAGGCCTGGGATCGGCAAGTCCGACCTGTTGCTGCGGCTGATCGATCGCGGCTTCGACCTGGTCGCCGACGACCGCGTGCTGGTGGAGGCTGGCCGGGCCATGCCGCCGCCGGCTCTGGCCGGCCTGATCGAGATCCGGGGGCTGGGGCTGCTGCGCATGGCCCACGTGGCCCCGGTCCGGCTCGGGCTGGCGGTCCTGCTCGACGAGCCGGCGACGCGGCTGCCGTGCCCGGAGCGGCACGCGCTCGGCGTGCCGCTGCTGCGGATGGCGCCGTTCGCGGCCTCCGCGCCCTGCCGGATCGAGATCGCCCTGGACTGCCTTGCCGGGTCGCGGTCCCTGGTGGCGGGTGCCTTCGGCGACGAGCGGTTACATCCTGACCCATAGACGAGGCGCATGGCTGACCAGCGTCCAAAACATGAGACGACCCTGAGGGATTCCGCCCAACGCCTTCAGGAACACCATATTCGCGGTGGGCGCAGACGTGCCGCGCCAGTGCCGCGGGCATCAGGGACGTTCCGTCCGCCTAACTGTTCCTGGACGGATCCCGGAAGGATCTGCGATGGGTGACCTCACGATGTGCTGCCGATTGTTAAGCCCGAGTAACCCCGCCTGCGGGGACGCCGCCGCGGCGAACCTGGTCAACAGCCTGGAGCGTCGCCTTGGCGACTGGCCAACGACCGTGAGAGCACCAGCCTGCGGAACCCCGGCGTGATCGGGCTCGTCCTCATCACCCACTGCGACATCGGTACTTCGCTGCGGGCGGCAATGGAGCACGTCGTCGGGCCGCAGCAGCAGATGGCGGCGCTTTCAGTGGGCGCCGACGACGACATCCAGGCACGGCGCCGTGATCTGGTCGGCGCCATCGATGCGGTCGACCGCGGCGACGGCGTCATCCTGCTGACCGACATGTTCGGCAGCACGCCTTCCAACCTGGCGGTTTCGATGATGGGGCGCCCGGACATCGAGGTGATCGCCGGCGTCAACCTGCCGATGCTGGTCAAGCTCGGGCATGTCCGCTCGAACCGGACCCTGGCCGAATGCGTCGAGGTCGCCGAGCAGGCCGGCCGCAAGTACATCGCTGCCGCCTCTCATCTGCCGCAGGCCTGCCTGGGCGGCGCAGCCTGCTGCCAGTCGATGTCGGTCAGGCTGCCGGCATCCGAACTTGTGGTGCCCGAACTTGTGGTGCCAGACCTGTTGGCCGACCCGGCCCGCCGGACCCAGGCCATCACCGGCTGAGCGGCCGGAGGGTCGCGTGGCAACTGGGGACGAGCCGCAGGCGGGCGCCCCCGACCGGCTGACGCGACTGGTGACGATCGTCAACCAGCGCGGTCTGCACGCGCGTGCGGCCGCCCGCTTCGTCGTCGTCGCCGAGCGCTTCAGCACGCCGGTCGAGGTGTCCCGCGACGGCGAGACCGTCTCGGCACGTTCGATCATGGGGCTGATGATGCTGGGCGCGGGCCGCGGCTCGCGCATCCTGCTCGAAGCCGACGCCAACGGCTGGGATGCGCAGGAAGCCCTCGACGCCCTGGCCGGGCTGGTCGAAGCTGGCTTCGATGAGCGAGACTGAGGCAGACGGACCCAAACGGCGCGGCAAACCGCTCGCCCAGGCCCTGCGGCGCCTGGCCGGGCAGACCCGCTCGCGCCGGGTCGCTCAGACCAATTCCGCCGATGATGCCGTCGCCGCGCCGCCCGAGGACCCGTCCCGCGGCACCGAGCGGCGGTTCGGCGGCCGCGGCCTCTATCCGGGTGTCGCCATCGGGCCGGTCGGCTTCGCCGAGGAAGAGCCCACGCTGGTCGCCGCCCGCACGCTGCAGCCGAGCGAGACCGGCGCCGAGCTGGTCCGGCTCGACGAGGCGGTGCAGCGCTCGCTGCGCCAGATCGAGAAGCTGAAGGCCCGGCTCGCCTTCCTGTCCGACGACTCGCAGGCCGAGATCGCGCCCCTGCTCGACGCCTATCGGCAGATGCTGGGGCCGTCGCGGCTGCTGCGAAACGTCCGCGGCCGCATCGTCGAGCGCAAGCAGAACGCCGAGACCGCCGTCATGGCCGAGGCGGAGTCGCTGGCCCAGCTGCTGACCCCGCTTGTACCCGCGGCCCCGGCGGTCTGGGCGTCGGGCGATAGCGGCCCCGGCGCCGATCTCGAGGATGTCGAGGCCGGGCAGCGCCGTGCCGAGGAGGTACGCGAGATCGGCCGCCGGCTGATCCGCAACCTCGCGCGGGCGCCGTTCCGTTCGTTCTCCAACCTCGCCCCGGGCACCGTGCTGGTGACCGAGCAGCTGCGTCCGGCCGACGCGGCGCTGATCGATCCGGCCCGCATCGCCGCGGTGGTGATGGACGATGGCGGTACCGCCGACCACACCGCGATCATGCTGCGCGCGCTCGGCATCCCCGCCGTGCTGGGGGTGGTCGGCTTCGCCGCGCGCGCGCGCGCCGGCGAGCGCGTGGTGGTGAATGGCGAGCGCGGCAGCGTCGTGCTCGACCCGTCGCCGGCCACCCTGGCGGCGGCCGAGCGCGAGGTCGCCGCCTATGCGCGCGAGCGGCAGCGGCTGGCCCGGCTCCGCACGCTGCCCGCCACCTTGTCCGGCGGCGAGGCGGTGGAGCTGCAGGCCAACCTGGAGCTGCCGGCCGAGCTGCCGCTGATCGCACAGGCCGGGGCGGCCGGGATCGGGCTGCTGCGCACCGAGTTCCTGTTCATCAACGCCGAGCGCATGCCCGACGAGGCGGTGCAGGAGGCCGCCTATCGCGGCGTGGTGGACGCGATGGGCGGCGACTGCACCACGATCCGGCTGCTGGACTGGGGCGGCGAGAAGCAGAGCGACGTGTTGACCGCCGCCGGGGTCGCGGCCGGCGGCGACGACGTCAACCCGGCGCTGGGCCTGCGCGGCTTGCGCCTGCTGCTTGCCCATCCCGAGGTGATGGAGACGCAGCTCGCGGCCATCCTGCGGGTGTCGGCGGCCGGTCCGGTGCGCATCATGCTGCCGATGGTGACGGTGCCGTCCGAGCTGCGTGCCGCCCGTGAGATCTATGAGCGCGTGGTGCGCCGGATGCGCCGCCGCGGCGTGCGCCTGCCCGAGACGCTGCCGCTGCTGGGGGTGATGGTCGAGACCCCTGCCGCCGCGCTTGGCGCCGGGACGCTGGGGCTGGACGCCGAGTTCCTGTCCATCGGCACCAACGACCTCACCATGTACACGCTGGCGGTGGACCGGGCGTCGAACAGCGTGGCACCGCTCTACGATCCGCTGCATCCGGCGGTGCTGCATCTGATCGGCCATGCCACCGACGCGGCGCTGCGCCTGCGCCGGCCGATCTCGGTGTGCGGCGAGATGGCCGGCAACCCGCTGGTGGTGCCGCTGCTGATGGGCATGGGCCTGCGCTCGTTCAGCATGAGCGCGTCCGCCATCCCGCGGGTGAAGCAGGTGGTGCGGCAGGCCTCGCTCGACGAATGCCGCAGGCTCGCCCGCCGGGTCATGGAGGAGAGCGACCCGGCCGAGGTGTCGCGCCTTCTCACCGAGTTCGCCGCGCGATAAGCAGCGGGCCGCCGCCGCCGCCGACAAGGACCTGCCGACCATGACCGACGACATCCTGAGGGTCCGCCGCGCCCTGCTGTCGGTGTCCGACAAGACCGGGCTGGTCGAGTTGGCGCGCGCGCTGGCGGCGCACGGCGCCGAGCTCATCTCCACCGGCGGCTCGGCGCGCGCGCTGCGCGACGCCGGCCTTGCCGTCACCGAGGTGGCCGACCATACCGGCGTCCCGGAGATGCTGGACGGCCGCGTGAAGACGCTGGTGCCCAAGATCCATGGCGGCATCCTGGGTCGCCGCGACCTGCCCGAGCACCTGGCCCAGATGGAGGCGCACGGCATCGCGCCGATCGACCTCGTGTGCGTCAACCTCTACCCGTTCGAGGCCACCGTCGCCGCGGGCGCCCCGCCGCCCGACTGCATCGAGACCATCGACATCGGCGGTCCGGCACTGATCCGCGCCGCGGCCAAGAACCACGCCCACGTCGCCGTGCTGACCGACCCCGGCCAGTACCAGGCCGCGATCGACAGCCTGGCGACGCTGCGCGGCACCACGCTCGCCGACCGCCGCGCCTGGGCCGGCGCCGCCTTCGCCCGCACCGCCAGCTACGACGCCGCCATCGGCGCCTGGTTCGCGGCCGAACGCGGCGACCCGCTGCCGGTGCATCTGGGCGTGCGCGGGGTGCGCCGCGAGACGCTCCGCTACGGCGAGAACCCGCACCAGCAGGCCGCCTTCTATACCGACGGCAGCGACCGGTCCGGCATCGCCACGGCGGTGCAGGTGCAGGGCAAGTCGCTGTCCTACAACAACCTGAACGACACCGACGCCGCCTTCGAGGCGGTCGCCGAGCTCGAGCGTCCCGGCGTGGTGATCGTGAAGCACGCCAACCCCTGCGGCGTCGCGGTGGCGGACGACCTGGAGGCGGCATGGCATCTGGCGCTGCGCTGCGACCCGGTCTCGGCCTACGGCGGCATCGTCGCCGTGAACCGCACGCTCGACGAGGCCGCCGCCGCCCGCATCGCCACGATCTTCACCGAGGTCATCGTCGCCCCCGACGCCACCGAGGGCGCGCGCGCGGTGCTGTCGGTGAAGCGGAACCTGCGCCTGCTGCTCACCGGCGCGATGCCGGACGCCCAGGCCCCCGGGCTGTTGCTGAAGAGCGTCGCCGGCGGCTTCCTGGCGCAGACCCGCGACACCGGCCGCGCCGAGACGCTCCAGGTGGTGACGCGGCGGGCGCCGACCGAGGCGGAGCTCGCCGACCTGATGCTGGCGGCCCGGGTCGCCAAGCACGTGAAATCGAACGCCATCGTCTACGTGCGCGGCGGCGCCACCGTGGGCATCGGCGCCGGGCAGATGAGCCGGGTCGACTCTGCCCGCATCGCCGCCGCCAAGGGCGAGGAGGCCGCACGCGCCGCCGGCTTGGAGGGGCGGCTGACCGAAGGCAGCGTCGTCGCCTCGGACGCCTTCTTCCCCTTCGCCGATGGGCTCGAGGTGGCGATCGCCGCCGGCGCCACCGCGGTGATCCAGCCGGGCGGCTCGGTCCGCGACGCCGAGGTGGTGGCCGCCGCCGACAAGGCCGGGGTGGCCATGGTGTTCACGGGGCTTCGGCACTTCCGCCACTAGACGCGAGGCCAGGGGCTCTGCCCCTGAACCCCGCCAAAGGCTTGCCTTTGGAAACCACTTATAAAATGGGTTCCAAGGGCCGCGGCCCTTGGCGGGTCCAGGGCAGAGCCCTGGCCTTCGCTGCCGCCTTGAAATCGCAAGGCCGGCCAGCGACTATTCCACGATGCGCAAATTCGACGACCTGACCGAGCACGAGCTCCTGGCCCTGGCGATCGCCAGCGAGGAGGAGGACGGGCGGATCTACGCCGACTTCGCACACCACCTGCGGGAGAACTTCCCGGACAGCTCCGGCATCTTCTCCGAGATGGCGCTGGAGGAGCAGGAGCATCGGCGCCGCCTGATCGATCTCTACGCGACGCGCTTCGGCGACCACATCCCGCTGGTCCGCCGCCAGGACGTGACCGGCTTCGTGCAGCGCCGGCCGGCCTGGCAGATCCAGCGCATGGGCATCGAGCCGATGCGCCGCCATGCGCGGCAGATGGAGCGCGACGCCGCGCGCTTCTATCGCCAGGCCGCCACGCGCGCGTCCGACCCGTCGGTGCGCAAGATGCTGGGCGACCTGGCCGCCGCCGAGGACGCGCACGAGCAGACCGCGGGCGCCATCGAGCTGCGCCGGCTGCCGGCCACGTCGCGCGAGCGCGAGGACGACGACGCCCGCCGCCGCTTCGTGCTGCAGGTGGTGCAGCCGGGGCTGGTCGGCCTGATGGACGGCTCGGTCTCGACGCTGGCGCCGGTGTTCGCCGCCGCGTTCGCCACCCACCTGCCGTGGAACGCGTTCCTGGTCGGCATGGCCGCCTCGGTCGGCGCCGGCATCTCGATGGGCTTCGCCGAGGGGCTGTCGGACGACGGCAAGCTGTCCGGCCGCGGCGCGCCGCTGCTGCGCGGGCTGATCTGCGGGCTGATGACCACGCTGGGCGGCATCGGCCACACGCTGCCGTTCCTGATCCCCCATTTCGGCACGGCGCTCACCGTGGCGCTGATCGTGGTGGTGGTGGAGCTGTCCATCATCTCCTGGATCCGCTGGCGCTACCAGGACACGCCGTTCTGGGCGGCTTCGGTGCAGATCCTGTGCGGCGGCGGGCTCGTGTTCGCCGCCGGCGTGCTGATCGGCTCGGCATGAGCCCGTCTCGCCCGATGTCGCGCCTCCGCTTGGCCAGCCTGTCCTGCCTCGTCACCCTTTTGCTTGCCCCGGCGCTCGCCCTGCCGGCGTCGGCCCAGCCCGCCGCCGATCCCGGGGACGCGGCGGCACCCGCCGTGTTGACGCCGGCCGACCGGGGCTGGATCGCGCGCATCCAGGATACGCTGGGCGCCATCACCACGCTGAAGGGGCGGTTCCGCCAGACCGCTCCCGACGGCGCGGTCACCGGCGGCACGGTCTGGCTCGATCGGCCAGGCCGCATGCGGTTCGAGTACGATCACCCGAGCCCGCTGCTGCTCGTCGCCGGCAACGGGAAGGTCGTGTTCACCGACAGCTCGCTCAAGCAGACCACCGAGATCCCGTTGGAGAAGACCCCGCTCGGCCTGCTGCTGCGGCCCGATCTCACCCTGTCCGGCGACGTGACGGTGACCGGCTTCGACCATTCGGGCGGCCTGCTCCGGGTGACGCTGGTGCGCACCGCCACGCCGTCGGAGGGCAGCCTGACCCTGCTGCTGGGCGACGCCCCCCTGTCGCTGCAAGGCTGGACCGTGGTCGACGCGCAGGGCCGCGTCACCCGGATCGAGCTATCCGGCCTGGCGAGCGGAGGTGCCTTCCGGCCCGGCCTGTTCGACACGACGGTCCGGAACTGACTGGAACCGTCTCCGCGCGGCCCCGTTCTCCATCCGGAGACCCCCGCTTCCAGGAGAGAGATCGTGGACAAGAGTCGCGTCGAGGGCATCGGCCATCAGGTCAAGGGCGCGGTGAAGGAAGGGACCGGCAAGATCGTCGGCAACGAGCAGATGCAGGCCGAGGGCAAGCTCGAGAAGTCCGGCGGCAAGGTTCAGGAGGGCGTCGGCAAGGGCAAGGACGCGCTCCGCGACGTCACCGGGACCTGACGGACGGGCGGCACCGGCCCGAAGTCGCATGGCTTTCCGGGCCGGCGCCCCGATGCCACACTGATCGTCGCACCGCGCGCTGGACCGTCCGATGACCGCATGACCCGGCCCGCCCCCGCCCGCCAGACATCCGGCCGCCTGCCGGCATCGCGCTGATGTTCCAGACCGCCCTTTACGGCGCCGACATCTTCACCGGCGATACCACCCTGGTCGGCCATGCCCTGTTGCTGGGCGAGGGCCGGATCGTCGGCATGGCTCCCCTGCAGTCGCTGCCGCTCGACACCCGCATGCAGCGCCTCGACGGCCTGTTGGCGCCCGGCTTTGTCGACCTCCAGGTGAATGGCGGTCGCGGCGTGCTGTTCAATGGCGATCCAAGTCTGGAGGCGCTGGTGGCGATCGCCGAGGCGCATGCGCCGTATGGCACCACGGCGCTGCTGCCGACCTTCATCACCGACCACCGGGAGGGCATGGCGGCCGCGATCACGGCGGCGCGGTCGGCAATCACCGCCGGGGTTCCCGGGATCGCCGGCCTGCACCTCGAAGGTCCGTTCATCTCGACGGCCCGGCGCGGTGCGCACGACCCTGCCCTGATCCGCCCGATGGACGAGGACGACCTCGCGCTGATCTTGGACAGCGGCATCGAGCACCTGCTGCTCACGGTGGCTCCGGAGGTCGTCCCGCCGGCGCAGATCGACCGGCTGGTGCGAAGCGGCGTGGTGGTCAGTCTGGGTCATAGCGACGCCGACGCGGACACCGTAGCCGCCGCCATCGACGTCGGCGCCACCGGCGTCACCCACCTGTTCAACGCGATGTCGCCGATGACGGCGCGCGCTCCCGGCATGGTCGGCATGGCGCTCTCGCGTGGCGAGGTCTGGGCCGGGCTGATCGCCGACCTGCACCATGTCGATCCCGTGGTGATGCGGATCGCGGTCGCCGCCAAGCAGGGTCCGGGTCGGCTGCTGCTGGTCAGCGACGCCATGCCCCTGGCGGGATCGGACGACACCACCTTCATGCTGAACGGGCGCTGCGTCACCCGCGGTGCCGACGGCAGGCTGACCCTGCCGGATGGCACCCTGGCGGGCTCGGACCTCACCATGGACCGCGCGGTCAAGCATGCGATCATCGACCTCGACCTGCCGGCCGAGGAGGCGCTGCGCATGGCCAGCCTGTATCCCGCCCGGTTCATGCGGATGGAGCACACGCACGGCCGGCTGGAGGCGGGGCGCGTCGCCGACCTGGTGCTGCTGGACAGCGCCGCAGGCGCCCTGCGCTGCTGGCGCGGCGGCGTCGAGTGGCCTCAGTCGGCGGCCGGTTCGTCCGCCGTGGCGCCCGGGCCGACGGCGATCGGCAGCCTGGCCTCCGCCGCCAGCTCCATCGCCCGTGCATAGACCAGCCGCCGCGGCAGATGCACCGCGCCGGCCACCAGCGTCGCCGCGTCCTTGACCGAGTGGCCGGCGAGTGCGGCGCGCAGGCGCCCGTCGAGGTCGCCGGCATCCGCCTCCTCCGCCGCCGGTCCGATCAGCACGGTGATCTCCCCGCGCGCCGGCGCTCCGGCATAGTGCGACGCCAGCCGATCGAGCCCGTCGCGCCGGATCTCCTCGAACCGCTTCGTCAGCTCGCGCGCCACCGCGGCATCCCGAACACCGAACACCGCGTGCAGGTCGGCCAGCATCTCGGCCAGACGGTGCGGCGCCTCGTGCCAGATCAGCGTCGCCGACAGCCCGGCCCGCTCCGCCGCCCGCAGCCGGCCGAACGCCTCCAGCCGCGCCGCCGAGCGCGGCGGCGGGAAGCCCGCGAACAGGAACGGGTGCGGCGGCAGCCCCGACAGGGTGAGTGCCGTGATCGCGGCGTTGGCGCCCGGGGCCGCGCCGACCCGGACCCCCGCCTCGATCGCCGCCCGCACCAGCCGGTAGCCGGGATCGGACAGCAGCGGGGTGCCGGCGTCCGAGATCAGCGCGATCCGCCGGCCGGCGCGCAGCATGTCCAGGAGGGCGGGGATGCGGCCGCGCTCGTTGTGCTCGTGCAGGGCCTCGGTGCGGACCGAGATGCCCTTGGCGGACAGCAGCCTGGCGCTGGTGCGGGTGTCCTCGCACAGCACCAGGTCGGCCTGGCGCAGGCAGGCGAGGGCGCGTTCGGTGATGTCGCCGAGGTTGCCGATCGGCGTCGAGACGAGGACCAGGCCCGCCGCGTCCGGCTGTGCTAGGACGTCCTGCGCCGCGGACGCGAGGGGATCGGCATCGTCGGCCGGGCCCGGGGTGTCGGCGATCGGAAATTGGGGTGGAGCAGGGGATGATGACGGCTCTTCGGGCATCGCGGCGTTCATTGCGGCACTGGGCGCGCGTCTCCTGCCGGCGTCAACGCGTGGGCAGGCTGGCCGCCGGGTCCGCTCGCGCACTGCGATCCGGGCTGCTGCTGCCAGGCCTGATGCTGGCCGGCTGCGCCAACCTGAACCCGTTCGGCGGCGGCAGCGCCGTAAGCCCGCCGCCGTCGGCGGTGCAGCCGGCAGCGCCGACGGCCGCGGCGCTGCCGCCCGCGGTGCCGGGCCAGGCGACCGGCCCCGGCGTCGGCGTGCTGCTGCCGCTGAGCGGCCCGAATGGCCGGCTCGGCACCACCATGCTGGACGCGGCGAAGCTCGCCCTGGCCGGGCCCGGCGCGCCGCGGATCGACGCGCACGACACCGCCGGGCCCGGAGGCGCCGCGCAGGCCGCCCGCCTCGCGGTGCAGAATGGCGACCCGATCATCCTGGGGCCGCTGACCTCCTCCGACACCGCCGAGGTGGCCCCGGTGGGGGCGGCGGGGCAGGTGCCGGTGCTGGCCTTCACCAGCGACGTGGCGCAGGCGCGGCCGGGCGTGTGGGTGATGGGGATCACGCCGGAGCAGCAGGTGCGCCGGCTGGTGTTCGCCGCCAAGGCGGAGGGCCGTAGCCGCATCGCGGCGCTCCTGCCGTCCAATGGGCTGGGCGACGCGCTGGCCTCCGGCCTCACCCAGGCCTGCCTCGACGCCGGCCTGGCACCGCCCACCATCCTGACCCATGTCGGGACCCGCGACAGCATCGACGCCACCACGCGGCAGATCTCCGACTACGCGACCCGCGAGGCGGCCGTCGAGCAGCAGGCCGAGGCGGCACCCGCGCCGGCCGCCTTGTCGCCGGCACCCGCCGCGGCACCGCC